>CAJOLD010000018.1 GCA_905235435.1 uncultured Lachnospiraceae bacterium | reverse complement strand
CTTGCAATTCGCTCTTCTATATACTATAATTCCATTTGTTCGCAACAAATACGCACCTTTAGCTCAGTTGGAAGAGCACCTGACTCTTAATCAGGGTGTCCAGGGTTCGAGCCCCTGAAGGTGCACTCGAGATCACTGTTTTCGCAGGCATGAACTGCGGGGGCGGTGATTTCTTTTTTTGCCCAAAAAAATTTTTTTCGAAAATGACTGTCCCTCGCCGCCGGGCCTTCGTATATATAGATGTCAGGGCAATGACTGAGAGCCATTTTCAGGGACAGGGCTGCTGCAGGCAGCCATTCTCTCTCAGGTCCGCCCCGAAAGGGGCGGCATCCCTTTTACATATAACCCTCCATTTATAAAACCCTCATGTTGCACAAACAAATACAACAGGCAGGAAGCGCCGGGATCCCGCAGGGACCCGGCGCTTCCTGTTTTCGGTGCTTCCCATCTTCTTCCCTTCAGCTGCATTTTCCCAGATCCAGCAGCCAGGTGTGGTCGTTCGTATTGTATATGAGCTCCACCCTGTGCAGCTCGTTTCCCTGCGTCATCTCACAGGAGTAGTGCAGATACGGCGGGCACTCGGGAAATGAGGACGCCAGCCGGTCGATGTGATAGGTCGTCCCGAGATATTTGAAGTAGAGGGGCTGCATGCGGCCGTCATCGCTGACGGATACGATCACGGGCACCCTTTTGAGCCTGGGGTCATATCCCGCCGGATCCATCCCGTTATACATCCGCGTCCCCCCTCTCCCTTTCCCCGGCGGAAACGGAATGTTCTGTCATTTTCTGCCTCTCGGCGATCGCTTCGCTAAATCCGCTCAGCGCGTCAAAGGGCATAAAAAGCTTCGCTCTCTGCCCGGTCTCCATGGGCGGGTGCTCCTTCGCGAAGCGGTCTCCCGCATGGACCGGCCTTCCCCTGGCAAAGCAGGCCCGGTATTTTTCGTCCATTCCGTCTCCTTTCCGGCGCGCCGCGGCCCTACATCGCGTGCCCTCCGATCTGTCCGTTCCTCTCCAGCGTCCTCGCGTCATCCAGCAGGTCGATCCCCCTGAAAACAGCGCACGAACCATATCTGCCGCGGATCTGCAGCAGCGCGCTCTGAAGACTTCTCTCCTTTTCCTCCCTGCGGTAGTCCGTGAACAGGTCAAGCTGGTAATAGCCTTCCGTTTCCCTGACCACATTGTTGGCGGTAAGAAAGATCCGCCGGACCGTAAAGCTCCTGTTTGCATGCGCATCCCAGAAGGCCGTCACCGCGCGGATGATCCGGGAGGCGCAGTTCGTGTCGGTCCCGAGGCGGACCGTCCCGTGGGTCGACAGAGGCTTTTTTCTTCCCAGGTAATCATAGCCGAACTCTCCCCGGAAACAGGGATCCGTGCAGTTGGAGGGATCGTAGCTGATGTGTATGGTGATGCTGCCGGTGACGAGTTTTTCCGCGGTGAGGTCCGCCGCCAGCTCGTCCAGCATCTCCTTGACCACGAGCCTTGCCTTGTGATACGGGTAGGGTTTCGGCAGCACCTGGCCGCAGCAGACGCTGCGCCTGACCGGCTTAAAGGCCTTGATCATCGGCATCGTGCAGGGCTCGATCCCCCAGGCGTGATCGATCAGCAGCTCCGCGTCGACCCCGAACAGATCGTAGAAAAGGTCCTCGTTCTTCTGGGACATAACGGCGATGTCCCCCATGGTGTACATCCCGTACCGGCAGAGACGGCGGAAGGTCCCCGGCCCGATCTGCCAGAAGTCCGTGAGCGGCTGATGGCTCCAGAGGATATCGCAGTAGCTTTCTTCGGTCAGCTCCGCGACGCGCACGCCGTCCGGATCCGGCTTCATTTTTTTCGCCACGATGTCCATGGCGATCTTTGCCAGATACATATTGGTCCCGATCCCCACGGTGGCGGTGATCCCCGTGCAGCGCAGCACATCCCGGATGATCGTCATGGCCAGGTCGTGCGGCGTCATCCCGTAGAGGTCGATGTAGTCGGTGATGTCCATAAAGACCTCGTCGATGGAATAGACGTGGATATCCTCCGGGGCGATATATTTGAGGTAGATGCTGTAGATGGAGGCGGAATACCGGATGTAGGTCTCCATGTGCGGCTTCGCGATGATATAGTCGATCTTTCTGCCCAGCTTCCGCTCCGCCTGCGCGACCGCCTGCTTCGCCTGGAAGAGCCTGGGTCGGGAGGGCACGCCGAGGGCCTTGAGCGAAGGTGAGACGGCGAGACAGATCGTCTGATCCGAGTGCGCCTCATCGGCGACCACGAGATTGGTGGTCAGCGGGTCGAGGCCGCGCAGCGCGCACTCGACGGACGCGTAATAGGATTTCAGGTCGATGCAGATATAGATCCGATGCCTGGCATCGTGCGCCCAGGCAGCTGAAGACAGCGCACAAGGCTGGGACATACTGGTCACCTCCTCCGGCCGGATGCCGGCAAAAGAACATCTGTTCGATTTCAGTATAGCACGCTTTCGCCTCTCGAACAAGTGTTCTTTTTGGATTCAAAAAAAACCGCCGCGCCCTATGGCGCAGCGGCTCTCTCTTTGTCTTTTAGTTTTTCTGTACGGCCTTATCGTATGCATTCAGCACCTCTTCGTCCGGCTTCGGAGAAAGACGGCTGACGACCAGGTTCGCGACCAGCGCGACCAGGAAGGCCGGAAGGAGCTCATAGATGCTGAAGATTCCGCCAAGAGGCGCAAGGAGATACTTCCAGATGAAGATCATTGCGCCGCCGCAGACCATGCCCGCGAACGCGCCCTGCATCGTAGAGCGGCGGTCGAACAGAGCCAGCAGCATGGTGGGACCGAAGGCAGCGCCGAAACCGGCCCACGCGAAAGCAACGACGCGGAAGACGGAGCTGTTCGGGTTCCAGGCGAGATAAAGAGCGACAAGCGCGATACCGACGACGGTGCTTCTGGCGGCGACCATGGTCCCGGTCTCAGAAAGCTTGATGCCGAAGAAGCTCTGCATCAGGTCCTGGGAGACGCTGGAGGAAGCAGCGAGCAGCTGGGAGTCCGCGGTCGACATTGTCGCGGCAAGGATACCGGCGAGGATGATGCCGGCGATCACAGCAAACAGGAAGCCGTGCTGGCTCATCAGATCCGCGAGCTTGATAATGATCGTCTCGGAATCGGAACTGGTGGACAGCGTCGGGATCTTGCCGGCAATGGAAACGCTCAGGCCGATGACACCGATGAAGATCGCGATCGCCATGGAGATGACGACCCAGACAGAGGCGATACGGCGGGAAGTCTTCAGCTCTTTCTCATTGCGGATAGCCATGAAGCGGAGCAGAATGTGCGGCATGCCGAAATATCCGAGGCCCCATGCCATCGTGGAAACGATGCTGAGGAAACCGAAGCTTCCGGCTGTCCCCGAGGCAGCATCATATCCCTGTGTGACATTCAGGTAACCGGGAAGCTTTGCGGCATTTTCCATGACAGTGCCGGCGCCGCCCGCCTGGGAAAGGCCGAAGAATACAACAACGATCAGCGCGATCGTCATAAAGATACTCTGTACAAGGTCCGTTGTGGAGACGGCCAGGAAGCCGCCGAGCACGGTATAAGTGATGATGATGACCGCGCCGAAGACCATGGCCATGTGGTATTCCACTCCGAAGAGGCTGTTGAACAGGGTTCCGACAGCCTTAAAGCCGGAAGCGGTATACGGGATGAAGAAGATAATGATGACAAGGGCAGCCACCAGAGAGAGGAGATGCTTCTTGTCATTGTATCTGCGGGAGAAGAAATCCGGGACCGTGTAGGCGTCCAGCTGCGCCGAATAGCGGCGGAGCCGTTTCGCTACGATCAGCCAGTTCAGATAGGTGCCGATGGCGAGACCGACAGCGGTCCAGGTGACCTCTGCCAGACCGGCAAGATAGGCCAGGCCGGGAAGTCCCATAAGCAGGTAGCTGCTCATGTCGGACGCTTCAGCGCTCATGGCGGTGACGATGGGACCCAGTCCCCTGCCGCCGATATAGAAATCCTCCGAGGAGTTGTTGCTCCTTTTACTGAAGACCGCACCGATGATCAGCATGGACGCCAGATAGAGCAGGATCGTTACGATGATGATGACTTGTGCTGTGGACATAGTGTTTCGTTCCTTTCTTGTGTTGATCTTAAAACTGCATGATTATACCACATCTGTTACAAGAACGAAATACAGAACGGTGTACAGAATGGAATTCGTCAAATCAAAGAACCGCTGTTTCCAAAGCCTGGAAAACAGCGGTTTTTAGCATATCCTATATACAAGAACGGTGAATGAATGGAGATTGGATTTTTTACGGTGCAAAGCTTTTCATGTAGGTCGGCGTCATCTTGTCGGTCCACGCGACCAGGGAATAATCTCCCCCGCTCAGGCACCAGTCGTACATCAGCGCCCTCTCCCAGAGCGCGTAGGAGCGCACGATCTCGCTCTCGGTCAGGTCCGTCCGCAGCTGGCCGTTTTTCTGCCCTTCCCTGACGATCCTGCGCAGCAGCCTAAAGTAGAACCGCCCTCCGTCCAGCAGATGCTTTTCGCCCTGCGCGGTCAGCTGGGTGGCCAGCAGGCGCGTCAGCAGCTCCATGGAGACACTGTCCTCGATCATGACGAAGAGCTCGTGGTTGAGCCAGATCAGAGTGTCGATGGCGGACGCGTCCGGCGAGATCTCCTTCGCGAGCTGCTCGTACTTGTCATCAAACAGATAGGCGAGCGTCCCCACCAGCGCATCCTTCCCCTGGAAATAGTGGTAGAACGAGCCGCGGGAGGTCTGCGATTCAAAAACGATATCCTCGACCGTGGTCGCGTCGTAGCCGTTCTGGTAAAAAAGCTTCCAGGCGGCGGCGATAATGCGCCCGCGGGTATTCCTGTCATTTTTCCTGGGCATGGACGGACTCCTTTCCCGGAGCATTTCCGGTCAGTCAGCGGTTTTTCTTCGATAGTAACCGCAGGCAGTCCGCTTGTCAAGGACACGAAAAAGCAGGCCCCTTTTCAGAGGCCTGCCGCTTGCCGACGTCCCGTCTTATTACTTCAGGAACGCCGCATTCACATATCCGGATACGCCGGTCTTCGGAACGAATACCCATACATAGGTGGCTGCGCCGCCGCCGAAGGTGGTTCCCTGTACATAGTTGCCGGT
Source organism: uncultured Lachnospiraceae bacterium (assembly GCA_905235435.1). Classification (GTDB taxonomy): domain Bacteria; phylum Bacillota; class Clostridia; order Lachnospirales; family Lachnospiraceae; genus CAMOKZ01. The sequence continues at coordinate 41,620 of CAJOLD010000018.1, read as the reverse complement.
GATCTGTACGACATCACCGTTGTACAGCTTCGTGCTCTGGATCTCGTTCTCATACTTCGCTTCCGGCGCGGTCCTTACTGCAAGATATCCGCTCGGGAGGTTCGCTACGGTCTTGTAAACGCCCTTTGCTCCGACTCCGCCTGCTGCTTCCTCAAGTTCCTGGCCTTCGATCTTCTCAAAATCTGACATAATAATTTCTCCTCTCTCTTTTTTATTTTTTCTTTTTTATTTGCGGGCTTTCCTTTATCACCCCTGCATCTATATATACGACCGTCCTTCCGGGAGGGCCAATATTTTTATAAATTATTTCAAAAATGCTTCGTTCACATATCCGGATACGCCGGTCTTCGGGACGTACACCCATACATAAAAGGCTTTGCAGCCCCCGAAGGTGGTGCCCTCCACCCTGTCGCCCGTGACGCGCACCGTATCGCCGTTGTAGAGCTTCGTGCTCTGGATCTCATTCTCGTACTGCGCCGACGGGGCCGTCCTCACTGCGAGGTATCCTGACTGCAGGTTCGCGACCTCCTTCTCCGTCCCGCTGACAGAAGCGTCGGAATTCTCGCCGTAGGCGGCAAGATATCCGTCATAGACATATCCGTATTCATTGGAGACCGGAACGAATACATAGGCCCAGTCGCCGGCGTCGGAGATAACGGTCACCCTTGTCCCCTTGTTCAGCCTCTCGATCTCCCTGTAACTTGTCCCCGCGCCGGATCTCAGCGACAGATACGACTGCGCGGTCGTGGTGTAATCTCCTGTCGATACGGAAGCCGCAGCCGGCAGCGCGCACGCCGCGGTCATCAGTGCCAGCGCCGCGGCCATGACCGCAGCAGATCTTCTTATTCCTATATTATTCATCGTTGAACATCCCCCTTCGATATTCATTCTTTCGTTAACTGCTTCGTTATATCTGTATATACGAATGAATATCGCGGAGGTGCAAAACAGTTTAAAATCGTCACCCGCCGCCTACAGGGGCGCGGGACTCCCCGACTGAATCGACAACTCTCTGCCGAGCACGATGGCTCTCGCGTCGGTTCCATGCCCGATGCGGTGCGTGACGGCGACCGGGATGTGCCCGGGCACGATCCGCAGGGCGATCTCTTCGATCCCGGGGCTGATCTGCTCCTGCTCCATTTTTGTGAAGGTGCCGAGAAGGACGCCGCCCAGGTCATCAAGGGCGCCGGCCTGCCGGTACTGATTGAGGGCGGTGATCATCTGCGGGGCGCCCCCGCCGAGAGATTCCAGCAGCAGGATGCTGCCCTGCATGTCCGGCCACCAGGGCGTCCCCGCGAGCTTTAAGAAGCAGCGGACGTTTCCGCCCAGCACTTTTCCCTGCATCCGGCTGCCGCGCAGGAAGCGGACCTCCAGATCCGAAGGGGATATCCTGTCCTCCAGGATCGTCTCCCTGAAATACTTCCGCTGCTCATCCGCATGGTCGTAGAGCAGGTTGCGGATCTGGTAATTGACGGTCTCCCTCTTTGCCGTGCCCGTGACCGCGTTTAAGACTACGCTCAGGTCGCTGTAGCCGTAGAGCTTCGCGCGGCTCATCCCGGCTGCCCTGTAGTCGATATACGGCAGGACGGAATTGGCCAGATCTCCGCCCGAGATGTCGAAGATACAATCCATCTCCGGATCCCGGAAAAAGCGGTTGAGCGCCTCCGCCTTCTCCATCTGGTCAAAAACATCCTCCTGGAAAAGCGCGGGGCTCGTCTCGACGATGAGGCCTTCGGCCTCCAGGATTCTCCGGAGTTCTTCTATTTCCGGGCGGCTTCTGCGGGATACCGGATCCGAGCAGGCGGTCAGCGCGGCTTTTCTAAACCTTGTCATCTGCTTCCCCTTCCTCTCCGAATATGATCCTTATCAGTCCCTTGTCGAGCCGCAGGGCCAGGTCCCACGGGTTGATCAGCAGTCCCTCCACGCCCTGATCTTCCAGGGCCAGTCGAAGGAGCTGTCCGATATCCGCCATAAACGTGGACATGACTGCCGTTTTGCCCTTGAACTGCTCATCGAAGCTCGTGAACGCCGGCAGCCAGCGTTCGCCGTCCCCGGTGTCCATGACCTGGATCTGCATCCGTCCGCCCGCTGCCGCGCCCGCATCGACGGCGACGATCATCTGACCGCCCTCCTTCATTCTCCGCCTGACGGTGGTCAGTGTGACCGCCAGCATCTCCGGCGACGGCTCGCTTCGAAGCATACGGATGTGCTCCTCCAGCTTCTCGTTCCCGCGCAGTCCCTCATCGATCTTTTTATCCGACTGATCTGACATATGCCGGCCCTTTCTTTTGGGTATTTCTTCAGTGCTTTCAACCTCATCATAGCAGTAAAAAAGCTCTTCGGCAATCCCGTCTTCCCTCTGGTTTTTTGCCAGGGACTGCGCTATGATAATAGTACAAAGCGGAAACGCAAAGGCGGGATTCCCGCCCGCACCGGAAAGGAGATACAGCAGTATGAACGAAGTGATGCAGGCGCTCTTAAACAGAAGAAGTGTAAGAAAATTTACGGACCAGCCGGTACCGAGGGAGATCCTTGAGGATCTGACGCAGGCCGCGCTGCACGCCCCCAGCGGGATGTGCAAAAAGACCTGGAAGTTCACGGTGATCTCTGATCCCGCAAAGATCGCGGTGCTGGCGGACGTCATCGGCAAAGAGCTCGGAAGAGACGGCTACGATATGTATAAGCCCACAGCCCTGATCATCCCCTCCAACCTCGCCGACAGCCCTTACGGTATGGAGGATGACGCCTGCGCGCTCGAGAATATCTTCCTGGCCGCGTACTCCTACGGCGTCGGATCCGTCTGGATCAACCAGATCAGGACCATCTGCGACGTTCCCGCGGTCCGCAGCCTGCTGACAGGCTACGGGATCCCGGAAAACCACGTCGTCTACGGGATGGCCGCCCTCGGATATCCCGACGGAGAAGCCGGACCGTATAAGCCCGGCGGAGAGGTCGCATTTGTAGACTGACGCTTCTCCCCTGAAACGCACAAAAGAAGAGGCAGTGAAGGATCTCATTCTTCACTGCCTCTTTTATGATGGCCGGTTTACCTCCGGAAGCTCTCAACAAATCCCCTAACAAAAGGAATCAGCGTGTTCGAGAGCAGGACCGCAATAATAATGAAGGGAAGCATTCCGAATCCGAAGAAGAAGATCACTTTGAAGATCCAGAAGAAAGCCAGCACGCCGAAGATGCCGCGTACAAACTTTCCCGCTGCCCTGCTTCCTGCAAAAACAGAGATCAGAAGCCATACTACAAACAGATTCATTAACATGTTCATCACTCCTTCCCTGAGGATAAGTCTGTTTCCCTGCCGCATGGATCTGCGGTAAAAGAAAAAGACTTATATCATGACAACCAAACAACTGCCACAATAAAAGTCTTGCTAACTTAACCCGGACCGGATGCAGTGCGGCTGCACTTCATCGTGATGACGATCGGGGGCCCGCCTCTCGGCGCTAAGCTACTCCCTTGTATTGTTTGTTAATAATTTAACGCAACTTGTTTTCTTTGTCAAGTATTTTTCGAAAAAATTTACCAAATGGATCGGTCACCTTTTTCCCTTTACCTCATATCCATCCCCATCTTAATGAACCGGAACATCCTTACCGCGCCCTCCAGGTAGAGCTCCCGGGCCCTCTCAAGCGCTTCGTCCAGGGACATCGGCGCATTGACGGCGGTCATCAGGGAACCGATCCCGTACTGGCAGATATCCAGCGCGTCCCTGCCCAGGGAACCCGACAGTCCCGCCACCGGGATGCCTTTTGCCTTCGCGCGCATCCCCACGCCCTGCATCACCTTTCCGAAACAGCTCTGCCAGTCGGTGCTCCCCTCGCCCGTGACGACGAGGTCGACACCCTCCAGCCGTTCGTCAAAACGGATGAGGTCGAGGACCGTCTCGATGCCGGAGCGCATCTGCCCGCCCAGAAACACCTTCAGTGCCGCTCCGAGGCCGCCGGCGGCGCCGGCTCCCTCCACGGCATTGCAGTCGATCCCGGTCTTTTCCAGGATGATCCTGCGGTAATTCTGCATCCCCTCCTCCAGCTCCTCCCGGATCTTCGGGGTCGCTCCCTTCTGTCCTCCGAAGGTATAGGTCGCTCCCCTCTCTCCGCAGAGCGGATTGGTGACGTCGCACATGACCGTGATCCGCGCCTCGCCCAGCCTTTTATCCAGTCCCGAGGTGTCAATGCCGCGGACACTGATCAGATCTCTCCCGAAACCTTCCAGTTCTTTCCCATTCTCATCCAGGAAGCGCACGCCGAGCGCCCTTGCGCAGCCCATGCCTCCGTCGTTGGTCGCGGAGCCCCCGATGGCGATGGAGATATCGCGGTATCCTCTCTTAAGCGCGTCAAGGATGAGCTCCCCGGTGCCGAAGGTGGTCGTATTCCGGGGATCCCTCTTTTCCTCCGGAACCAGCGGCAGGCCGGAGGCGGCCGCCATCTCGATAATTGCCCTGCCCTCTCCGAAGACGCCGTATGCGGCCTTCCTCTCCTCCATCAGCGGTCCGTGGACCCTGGTCCCGATCTTTTTCCCGTTTTCGGCCGCTATAACAGCCTCCATCGTCCCTTCGCCGCCGTCCGCGACGGGAACGCCCAGTATTTCACACTCGCCGAATACCTCCCGCGCCGCCTGCCCGAGCAGGTCCGCGGTCTCTTCGCTTGTCAGACTTCCCTTAAAAGAATCAGAAGCAAACAAAAGTCTCATCGTCCTCATCCCGCCTTTCTGACGTCTTTCTGATACTTTCATTGTACCACAATCTTTTTATATTGACTGGACCCAATACTTGCCGCATAATCTGCTTGGGTATATATAACTTTAGTTTCACATGTGTATCGGAGTTGATCATGACTTTAAAAGATCTGAAACCCGGCAGCAGCGCAATAATCACCACCGTAGGCGGAGACGGCGCGCTCAGACAGCATTTTCTGGACATGGGCGTGATCCCCGGCGCGGAAGTGACGGTGGTCAAGCTGGCTCCCATGGGTGACCCGATGGAACTGCGCATCCACGGATATGAACTGACGCTTCGCCTGGCGGACGCGGAGCAGATCGGCATCGATCCCGTCCTGCCGGCCAAAGAGGATACAGGCGCTGCCCCGCCCTCATCCGAAGAGGATCCCGGGACCCCGGGGCATCACCGCAGGCCCAGAGGGGAGCGGTCCGAAAAGAAAAAAGAATCTTTCCACCCCGGTCTCGGCGAGGAAGGCAAGTTTCATCCGAAGGGAAGCGGCGATCCGCTCCCGCAGGGAACTCTGCTCACATTCGCGCTGGTGGGCAACCAGAACTGCGGCAAGACGACGCTCTTCAACCAGCTGACCGGCGCAAACCAGCACGTCGGGAATTTCCCGGGGGTCACCGTGGACCGCAAGGACGGTGCCATCCGCGGGCAGGCGAATACGCTCATCACAGACCTGCCGGGCATCTACTCCATGTCCCCCTACTCCAGCGAGGAGCTCGTCTCCAGGGACTTTGTCCTGAAAGAGAAGCCGAAGGCGATCATCAACATCGTTGACGCGACCAACATCGAGCGGAACCTCTACCTGACCATGCAGCTGCTGGAGATGGATATCCCCGTCGTCGTCGCGCTGAACATGATGGACGAGATGACCGGAAACGGCGGTTCCATCGACGTCAATAAGATGGAGGAAATGCTGGGTGTTCCCGTGGTCCCCATCTCGGCGGCCAAAAATGAAGGCGTCGACGAGCTGGTCCGCCACGCGGTGCATATCGCCAAGTACCAGGAGAAGCCCGCGCGCCAGGATTTCTGCGACGCAAGCGACCACGGCGGAGCAGTCCACCGGTGTCTGCACGCGGCGTGCCATCTGATCGATGATCACGCTGCCAGGGTCGGCCTGCCGCTCCGCTTTGCGGCCTCCAAAGTCATCGAAGGCGATGAGCTCATCACGGATCAGCTCGCGCTTGACCAGAACGAGAAGGAAACGCTGGAGCACATCGTTCTCCAGATGGAGGCGGAACGCGGTCTTGACCGCAGCGCCGCCATTGCCGAGATGCGCTATTCTTTTATCACAAAGATCAGCGCAGAGTGCGTCAAAAAGCCCAAAGAGAGCCGCGAGCATCAGCGCAGCGAAAAGCTGGACCGCATCCTCACGGGGAAATACACGGCCATCCCCTGCTTCATCGCGATCATGGGGCTGGTCTTCTACCTCACCTTCATGGTCATCGGCAGCTGGCTGCAGGGTCTGCTGGAAGCAGGCATCACACAGCTGAGCGGGGCCGCCGGCGCCGCCCTGACCGCGGCGGATGTAAACCCGGTGATCCGCGGTCTCATCATCAACGGCATCTTTGAAGGCGTGGGCAGCGTGCTGAGCTTTCTGCCCATCATCGTGACCATGTTCTTCTTCCTGTCCCTGCTGGAGGACAGCGGCTATATCGCCCGCGTCGCCTTCTTCATGGATAAACTGCTGCGCAAGATCGGACTCTCGGGCCGCAGCATCGTTCCGATGCTGATCGGCTTCGGCTGCACGGTCCCCGCCGTCATGTCCACCCGCACGCTTCCGAGCGACCGCGACAGGCGGATGACCATCCTGCTGACGCCCTTTATGAGCTGTACCGCAAAGCTCCCGATCTACAGCTTCTTTGTGAGCGCGTTCGTCCCGGACAGCTGCAAGTGGCTGGTCATGACAGGCCTTTATCTGCTCGGGATCGTGACCGGGATCCTGGTCGCCCTGCTGTTCAAGGGCACCCTTTTTAAGGGCGAGGCCGTTCCCTTCGTCATGGAACTGCCCAATTACCGGCTGCCGACGCCCCGCAGCGTCCTGCAGCTTCTCTGGGAAAAATCAAAAGACTTCCTGCAGAGGGCCTTCTCGGTCATCCTCGTCGCATCCATCCTGGTCTGGTTCCTGCAGAGCTTCAACTTCCGCCTTGACATGGTCGCCGACTCGGGCGAAAGCATGATGGCCGCGATCTCGGGCGTACTGGCACCGCTGCTTGCGCCCATCGGTCTCGGAGACTGGCGGATCGTCACCTCGCTCATCAGCGGCTTTATGGCCAAGGAGAGCGTGGTCTCCGTCATGCAGCTTCTGTATCAGAGAGGGGGCGGCGTAAAAGAGGCGCTCACGCCGCTGATGTCGGCGTCCATGCTGGTCTTCTGCCTGCTGTACACGCCCTGCGTGGCGGCAGTCTCTTCCATCAAACGCGAGCTCGGCACGCGCTGGGCTGCCGGCGTGATCGTCTGGCAGTGCGTGCTCGCCTGGGTGGCAGCCCTGCTCGTAAGGCTGCTTGGAATGCTGATAGGAGGTCTGCTGTGAAACCGATCGATATACTGCTTCTCATTCTGCTCGCGGCGGCCGTCTTTCTGGCCGTCCGCAGCATACACCGCACACGGAAACAGGGCTGCGGATGCGGCTGCGCAGGATGCAGCCGCCGCGCGGACTGCGGAAAAAAAACAGACGGGGCCGGCCCCGGGTGACGCGTCCTGCCACCCGGAACCGGCCCTGCCGTCTATATTGCGCACCTATATTTTACATCTGGTGCTTCACGACCTTGTATTCATCGCCGTCACGATAGTACCGGCACGCGGAGCGTTCCTCCTGCATCAGCCGGCCGTAATCATCCTCATCCATGTCCGCCTCGCAGACATATTCTTCATACTCCTCGTCGTAGACGAAATATGCGCATGTATCGCATTGACTCATCTTTTGTTTTCCGCCTCTCTTTCCGGTCCTGCCGTCTTACTGCTCTCCGAACGTGTAGGTCAGCACGCTGCAGTTCTCCATCCTGAAGCGCGCGTACTCCCGGTTCGTCATGGAGTAAAAGTACGAGTTCACGGCGCGTCCGATCCCCTTATGCGCAACCAGCATGTAGGTCTTTCCCTCCGGATCGTGTTTCAGCTCGTCCAGGAGATTATACACCCTCTGCGCAAGGTGGAGCATGGACTCGCCGCCGTCATACCGGTCCGCGAAGTGCTCCTTCGAAAGCTGGAATTCCTCGCTGTCCCTGGGCGCTCCCTCATACCTGCCGAAAGCCTGCTCGGTGAGCCGCGCCTCCGTTCGCATGGGAACGCCGGTCATCTCCGAGATATGGCGCGCCGTCTCGGCTGCCCTCTGCAGCGGTGAGCTGAGGATCTCGTCAAAGGAGATCCCGCTTTCGAGGATGCGTCTCCCCGTCTCCTGAGCCTGCAGGTGCCCCTGCGCGGAGAGCGGGATATCGACTGCCCCGCAGATCTTATTTTCGGCATTCCAAACAGATTGTCCGTGGCGGACAAAATACAGATATCGCATCGCCATTCTCCCGAAAGTCCGTGTTCCTGTTCCGGCTGTTTCCGTAACAGTGTACTACAGATCGGAGGATTTTTCCATTCCCCGAAAGCCGGCCGCAGGCCGCGCCCTCAGGGAAGGACCGCAAAGGATGTCGTTGTGGCCATGACCGTCATTGCGGCGAGGGTATAGAGAAGGCCTCTCAGGATCCTGCGCGCGCTCGCTTCTCTCCTTTCCGCCTTCGCCGGCCGGAAGTCCTGCTCACTGTAAAAATCGTCAAGAACTTCAATATATTCTCCAAAATCGTCAAATTCGATATGTGCGTTCATTTTTTCTCCCCCTATTCCCTTTGTCCCCTTATTTTTGATCAAATTCAATCGGCCATGTAGTCCAGGTAGTCGGCCTCGCTGGCGAACAGCAGATACCTTCCGCAGACCAGTCCCATGTATCCGTCTTCCGTGTTATATCCCTTCATATCTTTCGCCTCCCGTTTTCTTTGTTTTCCTTTATCTGATGATCCCATCTTAGCAGGGGAGGTGTTGAAAAATCCTGACAGCATAAACACTTTCCAGATCCGCGTTTTTTCATTATAATAAAGGTGTTCCAAGTATGGACAGGACCTGCTGCCTGCGGGAGGAATGCTCATGATCAGGGTCGCTGTTGTAGAAGATGAAAAAAGATACGCGGAGGAGCTCGATTCTTTCCTTTCACGGTTCTCCGAAGAGACCGGGAATATGCTGAAGATCCTCCATTATACGGACGGGGATGAGATCGCCGAGGATTACGCCGGCGGGATCGACATCATCCTGATGGACATCCAGATGCGGTTTATGGACGGCATGACGGCCGCGCAGCGCATCCGGGAGCGGGATGACGCCGTGGTCATCATCTTTATCACGAACCGCGTGGATTACGCGGTCCGGGGCTACCGCGTAAACGCGCTGGATTATATCTTAAAGCCTCTGAACTACTACGCGCTCAAGGATGCGCTCCTGCGCGCCATCGAGCGGATCCCCGCGCCGTCAGCGGAGAAGATCACACTCCGGTCCGCGTCCGGTTTCCTTCGTCTGGAGACGGACAGCATCACCTATGTGGAAAGCATCGGCCACAACCTGATCTACCACACAAAGCAGGGTGAGCACACGGTCCGCCAGAATATGGCGGAGGCGGAGGACCGGCTTGGCGGCAGCCATTTTTTCCGTATCCATAAGGGATACCTGGTCAACCTGATGCACGTCTCCTCCGTCCGGGGGAACGACTGTATCGTGGACGGGATGCCTCTTCCCGTCAGCCGCACAAGAAAGAATGATCTTATGCGCATCCTTGTCGAAATGGCAGATCTTCACTAGAGAAAACGCCCGGGACATCATGCCCGTTCAGAAAAGAAAGCGGAAACGATATGTCTCTCTTACTAACCACCGTAGAACCTGATATCCCCAGAATATATACCGCGCTGGCGGAATGGGCTGCCTGCCTGGTCTTCATCCTCCTGTTTAAAAGGCGGGACCGGGCCGGGGGATGGCGCTTCGCCGCGATCAGCGCAGGCTTTCTCATCCTGCAGTCTGTCTTCCTTGTCGCGACCGGAGGAGCGAGGATGATCTGGTGGCACATTTTTATGCTGGCCGCCTTCCTCCTCATGTTCGCCTTTATCTTCATCTGCGCGGACAGGTCCGCGACCGACTGTCTGATCCTTACCTTTCTGTCCTTTCAGTCCGCGGAATTTGCGGCCTCCTTCGCATGGCAGCTCTTCGGCACCGGAAACATCTTCCATGTGCTCCCGCTGCCGGCGCAGGTCTGCCTCATCCTGATGATCTACGCGCTTCTTTTTTCCCTGCTGTATTATATCTGCACCCGGATCATCCGGGGCAGGAGCTATCCGGAGCTCCGACCGAAGGACGCCGCCTTCTGCGGTCTCCTTGTCCTGCTGACCTTCACGCTCAGCAACATCAGCTTTATGCTCTCCGCGGGACCCCTCGCGGTCGAGGGGATCGGGGCGCTTCACTATGTCCGGACCATCATCGATCTCTGCGGGCTCTGCGCACTGTTCTTCTACCTGATCCATCTGCACGAACAGGCCGTGCGGGAGGAGATGCTGGAGATGGAGCACGTTCTCCGTCTGCAGTACAGCCAGTACCGCAACTATCAGGAATCCATCGACCTGATCAACCGCAAGTACCATGATCTGAAGCACGAGATCGCGGGACTTCGGGCGGAGACGGACCCAGCGGCAAGGGAAGCCTGGATCAGCGCCATGGAAAAGGAGCTGCAGGAGTACAGGCCCGAGACGGACACCGGCAATCCGGTGCTGAACACCATCATTGCCGGTAAAGAGGGAAGGATGAACCGCAGCGGGATCACCTTCACCTGCGTATGCGACGGGCAGCTGATCGAGGTCCTCTCCGTCCGGGATATCTGCACCCTTTTCGGCAACGCGCTCGACAACGCCATTGAGGCGGCGGCGCTGGTGGAAGACCCCTCCCGCAGGTTCATCCACCTGACCGTGTCAAGGAAAAAGGACTTCGTGATGATTCAGATGCGCAACACCTGCGCGGACGCCCCCGCCTTTGAGGACGGCATGCCCGTCTCCGCAAAGGACAGCAGCTTTCACGGCTTCGGCGTAAAAAGCATCCGCCAGACAGCGCGGAAATACGGAGGAGAAGCCGCTTTCTCCTGCTCGGACGGCATGTTCTGTGTCTCCGTACTCCTTCCGCTTTCCATTCAGACCACCTGCAATTCGTGACTCATTTCATGCAGTTTATGCCAGAGGACGCCCCGGGGCGTCCTTTTTTTGTATAAGTAAAGTACATCATTGTTTTTACGGAAGGAGGCATCATGAAGCATCAAGACTTGGTCGAAAAACTGACGCTGGAAGAGAAAGCCGCTCTTCTCGGCGGAAAAGGCGAATGGCAGACCTGGGATATCCCCAGACTGCAGATCCCTGAGATGTTCCTTTCCGACGGCCCCAGCGGAGTGCGCAGACAGGCAGGCGCCGGAGATCACCTCGGGATCAATCCTTCCCTGCCGGCCACCTGCGTTCCTTCGGCAGCTACGGTCGCGAACAGCTGGGATCCCGGCCTGGCGGAGGACATCGGCAGGATGCTCGGCGAAGAAGCGCTGTCGGAAAACGTACAGATCCTGCTCGGCCCGGGCATGAATATGAAGCGGAGCCCGCTCTGCGGAAGGAACTTCGAGTATTATTCGGAGGATCCCATCCAGGCGGGGCGCATGGCCAGCGGCTACATCCGCGGCGTGCAGTCACAGGGGGTCAGGGCGTGCGCAAAGCACTTCGCGGTCAATTCCCAGGAGGAGCGCCGCATGGCTGTCAATGCGGTCGTCGATGAGCGGACGCTCCGCGAGATCTACCTGACACAGTTTGAGATCGCCGTCAAAGAAGGCGGCGTAAAGGCCCTGATGACCAGCTACAACCAGGTGAACGGGACCTATACGAATGAGAATGAACACCTTCTGAAAGATATCCTCCGCGGCGAGTGGGGTTATGACGGCATGGTCGTCACCGACTGGGGCGGCTCCAACGACCACACGGCCGGCGTGAAGGCCGGCTCCGAACTGGAGATGCCGAACCCCGGTCTCGATTCGGCCAGACAGCTGATCGCCGCGGTAAAAGAAGGACGGCTCTCCGAAGAGGAGATCGACGCGCGCGTGGATACGCTGCTGGACGCCGTCCTGGAGACCGCCGAAGCGAGAAAGAACGCGCCTGCGGAGTTTGACAAAAAAGAGCATCACGCCATCGCCCGCCGCGCGGCCGCGCAGTGCGCCGTGCTGCTGAAAAACGAGGACGGCATCCTCCCGCTGAAAAAGGGAACAAAAGTGGCCGTGATCGGCGATTTCGCCTATGATCCCCGCTATCAGGGCGCCGGCTCCTCCGCCGTCAACAACACCTTCCTGGATACGATCGAGAAGGTCCTTGCGGACTACGCGGACGATCTGGAGGTCGCGGGAATGTCCCGGGGCTACCGGCGCGACGGCAGCGCGGATGAGGCTCTTCTGAAGGAGGCTGCCGGACTTGCCTCCGCCGCCGATGTGGTCCTCTACTTCTTCGGCCTCAATGAGATGAGCGAGTCCGAGGGACTTGACCGCACGCACCTGAAGATCCCGCAGAACATGGTCGACGTGCTTGCGGCCATGCGCGCAGTCAACGAGAACATCGTCGGCGTACTCAGCGCCGGCTCCCCCATCGAGATGCCGTGGGAAGGACATCTGAAGGGCATCCTGCACGGCTACCTCACCGGCCAGGCCGGCGCGGGCGCCATGATGGACCTGCTTACCGGCAGGGAGGCCCCCTCCGGAAAGCTGGCGGAGACCTACCCGGTCGTCTTTGAGGAAAACCCGGTCATCCACTACTATCCCGCCGCGGAGCGCAATACCGAGCACCGCGAGGGACCGTTCATCGGCTACCGGTATTACGATACCGCAGGCGTGACCGTAAAGTATCCCTTCGGCTTCGGTCTCTCCTACACGACCTTCGACTATGCGGGCCTTGCAGTCACGGATCAGGGCGTTTCCTTTACCGTAAAGAATACGGGCTGCAGGGCCGGCGCGGAGATCGCGCAGCTCTATGTGGGGCTCCCGGGCGCAAAGGTCTTCCGGCCCGCAAAGGAGCTGAAGGGCTTTGCGAAGGTCTTCCTGGATGCCGGGCAGAGCGCGCAGGTGACCATCCCGTTCGACGAATACACCTTCCGCTATTTCAATGTGAAGACGGACCGCTGGGAGGTCGAAGGCGGCGATTACAGCATCATGATCGGCGCGAGCGTCGCCGATATCCGGCTGCAGCAGTCCTTTGCCGTCAAAGACAGCGGGGCGCCGCTTCCCTATGATGAGGCCTCAATGCCCTCCTACTACAGCGGAAAGATCCTCCAGGTGGGGGACGACGAGTATCTTAAGCTTCTGGGACATGACATTCCGGACGGCAGGTGGGGAAGGGTCCTCACGGAGAACGACGCGATCTGCCAGATGCAGAACGCGCGGAGCGGCCTTGCCAGACTGATCTTCAGGATTCTGGACGGAAAGAAAAAGAAGGCGGACGCCGCCGGCGCTCCGGACCTCAACATCCTCTTCATCTACAACATGCCGTTCCGGGCCATCTGCAAGATGTCCGGCGGAATGGTATCCAAGGAGATGACGGAAGGCATCGTAAAGATCGTGAACGGCCATTTCTTCAGCGGACTGGGAACGGTGATCAGCGGTTTCTTCAGAAACAAAAAGCAAAACAAAGCCTATGAAAAGCAGCTTCGGGAACAGTCATAAATAAACGGAGGAGATCGAATATGTCATTCTGGAACAGTTTTACGGAGAAACACCCCGGTGCCGCGAAGTGGATCCGGGAAGGCGGGCTCTTTCTGATCTTCAGCTATGTTGTCACCTTTCTGAAGTGGGGACTGCTGACCTTCCTTCCGAAATTTTTCCACGGCATGGTCGGGGACGTTGCCTGGGCGTGGCCCGGGATCAAGGTCCAGCTCTTCGGCGTACCCCTCACGCTTGCCGTCATCGGCAACAGCCTGGAGGACGGCGGACTTGCCTTTACACTGGCGAACTTCACGTCCATCATCATCGGCGAATGCATCAACTTCCCGCTGCAGCGCAACGTGACCTTCCGCAGCAAGGGGCCGGTGCTCCCGCAGATCCTGTGCCATTTTGCCGGCGCTCTGGGTGTGTTCTTCATCATGAACCTGTTTACCTGTATCTGGAACCCGGTCACGGCGGCGTTTAACCTGCCGGACGGGATCCGCAATATCGTAACGACCGTCGTGACGGGCGGCGTATCCATGATCATCATTTTCGCGATCGATAAGACCATCTTCTCCGAAGGTTTCGGAAAGAAGAAGGAAAAAGCGTGATCCAAAGGCAATGGACCTGTTCACATAAACTCTTTTCACATCAACAAAAAAGGAGGAGACCATGCAGAACAAATATGCGAAGAGAGTATTTTCTTCTGTCCTCGCTCTTTCTCTTGCCGCCGGCATGATCGCGGGCTGCGGGAACAAGGACGCGGGGACCGGCGAAGGTACGCAGACGGCAGAAGCTGTCCCGGAGACAGACGCCCGGTACAAGCTGATCCTGACGGAAGAGCCCAAGCAGAGCGGCGGAGGGACGCAGACCGCTTCCGCGCAGGAAGCTGCTGACACCTCTGATCCCTACAAGGACAATTCCGCCGACACCTCGGATCCCTATAAGAACGCGGGCGGCGGCGACACCTCCGATCCCTACAAGAACGCGGGCGGCGGCGACACCTCCGATCCCTACAAGAGCGCGGGCGGCGGCGACACCTCCGATCCCTACAAGAATGCGGGCGGCGGTGATACTGCCGAAACGCAGCCGCAGACCGAAGCCGCTGTGGAGGAGTACATCCCCGAGCCCGGCGAAGGCGCAAAATACGCTGTCGCCGTGACGGACGACGGCTGGATCCGGATCGACAACGAAGGCGGCGAGACCCTCGGCCTCTCCTCCGTCTCCGGCGTGAAGATCATCGAAGAAGACGGCTATGCCTTCAAAGACCTGAACCAGAACGGGACGCTGGACGTCTATGAGGACTGGAGAAAGTCCGACGAAGAGCGCACCGGGGACCTCGTGTCACAGATGCAGGGCGCGGAGCGCGCGGTCATCCTGGCACACGGCGGCTGGGACGGCGATTTCACCACGGAGCGCCTTCCCGCCGATCACGCGTCCGCGGTCTATCTCGCGAACGGCGGCCGCGGCGGCGTAAGCCGTGCCATCAGCAACGGCGGCGCAGCGCACGCAAAGTGGACCAATGCCATCCAGGAGGGTGCCGAGAGCAGCTATTACGGCATTCCGGCCATGATCTCCATCGACCCGTCGAACATTTCAGGGCTGGCCGAGTGCCTGTCTCTCTCCTCGGCGATGGATCCGGAGCTGGCGGCTGCGGTCGGAAATGAGACCGCAAAGCAGTACCGCGCAGCCGGCGTTACCGCCCTGCTCGGACCGCAGGTCGATATCGCTTCTCCCATCATGAGCCGCGCGGGCGGCACCTACGGCGAGGATCCGCAGCTGACGCTGGATATCGCTACCGCCTATGTAAACGCCATGCAGTCCACCTACAGTGAGGACGGCGAGGATCTCGGCTGGGGCAGCGAATCCGTTTACTGCTTCACCAAGCACTACGGCGGCGCAGGCTCCACGGAAGGCGGACGCGACGACCACACCTACGCGGGCCGTTACGCGATCTTCCCGGGAGAGAACCTGGAAGCCCACCTGATCACCTATTTCGACGGCGTGTTCAACCTTCCCGGCAAGACCGGATCTTCCGGCATTATGACCGAGTACGCCATCAACGTCGACAAAGACGGCAGCACCTTCGGCGGCGAATATGCCGGCGCTTACAACCCGTTCATGTACAGCCTTCTGGACGAATACGGCTTTGACAGCCTGAAGATCACCGACTGGGGCGTATTCGGAGGACTGGGCGAAAAGACCGGCGGCCTCTGGGGCACTGAGGACATGAGCGAACCTGAACGGATCGCACTCGGCTTCGAGCGCGGCGTGAACGTTCTCGGCGGTTACGGAAACCTTGAAAACATCACCGAGGGCTACAGCATCCTTGTGGAGAACGTCGGACAGGAAAAGGCCGACGAGATCCTTTCAAAGGCGGCGGGCAACTACATTATCCTGATGATGCGCCTGAACATGTTTGATCAGCCCTACAACGACTCCGCCCTTGCGGACGAGCTCATTGCCAGCGAATCCGCGAATGCCTACGGCCTTGAGACCCAGCAGCAGTCTGTGGTCATGATCAAGAACGACGGTACGATCGCCGCCGCGGATGGCGAGGGCGAAAAGCCGAAGGTCTATGTTCCCTACGTCTACAGCACCGGCTTTACCGCCAACTGGATGTTCGGGATCAACCCGGGCACGCCGTCCTGGCAGCCCGGCATGGATCTTGATACGCTCGGAAAGTACTTCGACGTCGTCACCGATACGCTCGGCGATCCGACCGGCGAACCCGGTCAGGACGGGAATCCCACCTACACGAAGGATGACCTGACCCGCGCGTCCGAAGAAGAGATCGCGGACTGCGATCTGATCCTGGTCGGAATGACCGGCGCCTACAGCGCCTCCTACTCCTCCTGGCTGACCGCGGCCTTTGGTCCGCCCACCGAGCCCGAGGGAGATGAAGTCTACTATCCGGCTTCCCTGCAGTACGGGGAATACACGGCAGAAAACGCAGCCGATCCTTCCCTTTCCGGATTTGTGGAAAACGGCGTAAAAGAAAACCGCTCCTATAAGGGCGTAACCGCTCCGGCGGATGCAAACTACGGTCACCTTGAGGCCCTGCAGTACGCGGACTCTGTCGCCGGCGACATTCCGGTCGTCGCTTCCGTCGCCATGGAGCGCGGAATGGTCTGGACCGACGTGGAACCGCTCTGCGACGTCATCCTCGTCTCCTACAACGCCCAGAAGCCGGACGCTGTCGCAAGGATCATCCTCGGCGAATACGAGCCCTCCGGACTCCTTGTCTTCCAGCAGCCCGCTTCCATGGACGCTGTTGAAGCACAGATCTGCGACGTTCCCAGAGATATGGAATGCTATGTGGACGCTGCCGGCAACACCTATGACTTCGCGTTCGGTCTGAACTGGTCCGGCGTGATCAGCGACGAGCGCACCGAAAAGTATTCTGCAGATCCTCTGACGAAAGTATCCGGCTTCGACTTCGGCGATCAGCTTAAAGTTTACGCCGCGGCGGAAGAAGCCGTAGAGGCTCAGACGGAAGAGGCAGGGACCGAAGCGGTCTGACCAAGGTCCCTCAAAACCCATGGAATAACGTGAAGGAGGATAAAAATGATAAACTTCTTGAGCTCGGTGTTATCCCCGATCTTCGCTCCGATGGGCGTCAGTGAGGCGGACCTGCTTTCATACCTGACTATGCTTCAGGGCTATGTGTGGGCTGCCATCGCCATCATCGTCGGCGTTATCGTTATTATGTTCTTGGCTCATTTCGCCAAAAAAGGAAACCGTCACGTGATCCGCTGGATCGCGGGACTCGGCGGACTTGCGGCGCTGGTCGGCATCGTAAACGCGATCTGCTTCGGCCCCATGTACAACAATGTGTCCGGATTTCTTAACGCGGCAAAGGTCGAACTTTCCGACGAGACGGTCGCGCAGAGCCGCGCCACCGTACAGAAGGTCGGCGAAGAGGGCGTGGTCCTTTTAAAGAACGACGGTCTTCTCCCGCTGACGGACACCAGGAAACTGAATGTTTTCGGATGGGCGTCCACCAACCCGCTCTACGGCGGCACCGGTTCCGGCTCCTCCGATTCCTCAACGGCTGTCAGCATCCTTCAGTCCCTGAAGGACGCAGGCTTCGAGACCAACGACGGCCTGAGCGCAATGTACCGTGAATACAGGGCCGACCGCCCCACCATCGCAATGGCATCCCAGGACTGGACACTTCCGGAACCGCCCGTCAGCGTCTACAATGACGACATGATCGAGGCGACGAAGGAATTCTCCGACACCGCCGTCATCGTCATCGGCCGCTCCGGCGGCGAGGGCGCTGACCTTCCCATGGACATGTACGCGGTGATCAACGGCACCTACAACCCCGCGGCGCAGGTCTCTGCCGCGCCGGCCAACTACAACTACATGCAGGCCGCCTACAATAACAACGGAGCCTATGACGACTTCGAAGAAGGCGAGTCCTACCTGGAGCTCTCCGTCACGGAAGAGAACCTGATCGACAAGGTCTGCTCCGAGTTCGATCACGTGGTCGTCATCATTAATGCCAACAACGCAATGGAGCTTGGCTGGGTCGACGAGCACGAGCAGATCGGGGCCGTGCTCCTCGCTCCCGGCGCGGGCATCTCCGGCTTCGCCGCCCTCGGCGAGATCATGAGCGGCGCCGTGAACCCCTCCGGCCGCACGGTCGACACCTTTGTAAAGGACCTGATGGCAGCGCCGTACATCAACAACGTCGGCAACAACGCTTTCACCAACGTGGACGACTTAAAGCAGGCTATCGCAGCCGCGGACGGTGCCTATGAAGGCAACATCGCGTTCGCGAACTACGTGGAAGGCATCTACGTCGGCTACAAGTACTATGAGACGGCCTCCGATGAAGGCGCCATCACCTACGATGACGAGGTGCAGTATCCCTTCGGTTACGGCCTGAGCTATACCACCTTTGAGCAGAAGATCGAGAATTTCACCGATGATGAAAAGACCGTGTCCTTCGACGCGGTGGTCACCAACACCGGTGATGCCGAAGGCATGGACGTCGTTGAAGTTTACTTCACGCCGCCCTACACTGACGGCGGCATTGAAAAGGCTTCCGTCAACCTGATCGACTTCGGCAAGACCGCCTCCATCAAGGCCGGCGAGTCCGAGACGATCCACTTCGAGATCAGCAAAGAGGATCTCGCCTCCTACGACTCCGAGGGCATTAAGATCGACGGCGGCGGCTACATCCTTGAAGCCGGAGACTACACCGTCTCCCTGCGCGCGGACTCCCACACCGTCCTGGCTGAGGAGAACTTCCATGTTGACGCGGACATTGACTACAGCGAAAGCGGCCGCGAAAGCGACAAGGTCACCGCGGTCAACCAGTTCGAAGACTACGCAAGAGGCGGCTTTGAAGTCCTCTCCCGCGCCGGCAGCTTCGCGAACTACGCGCAGACATGCGGCCGCGAGCTGGAAGACGCCGACTTCGAGATGGACGACGCCACCCGCGCGAAGATCGAAGAATACGCCTGGGGGACCTATGACGGCACCACCTACGATAACGACAGCGATGAAATGCCTGTCACCGGCGCGAAGAACGGCCTGAAGCTTGCCGATCTGACCGGTAAGGACTACGACGATCCCATGTGGGATCAGCTGCTCGACCAGCTGAGCTTCGACGATATGGCCAGCCTGATCAACGTCGGCGGATGGCAGACCGTTGCGGTCGACTCCGTCGGAAAAGTCGGGACATCCGACTGCGACGGACCTGCAGGCCTGTCCAACTTCATCACCGGCGCCTACGGCAGCGCGTATCCGTCCGAGGTGCTGATGGCCCAGACCTGGAGCAAGGACGTCGCCTACGAGATCGGCACCTCCATGGGACAGGAATATGCGGACGCCAACAACTACGGCTGGTACGGCCCCGCCATGAATATGCACCGCAGCGCCTTCGCGGGCCGCAACTGTACTACTCCGAAGACAGCGTGCTTGCGGGCCTGTTCGCGGCAAACGAGATCAACGGCGCATCCACCAAGGGCGTCTACCCCTACATCAAGCACTTTGCCCTGAACGACCAGGAGACCAACCGCTGCTCCTTCCTGCTGACCTACGCGCCGGAGCAGACCATCCGCGAGATCTACCTGAAGCCGTTCGAGCTTGCAGTCAAGAACTATGAGGGAACCTCCCTCGCGACCATGTCCTCCTTTAACTGGATCGGCACCGAGCCCTCCTGCGCGAACAACAATCTGCTGAACAACGTACTGCGCGGAGAGTGGGGCTACGTCGGCATGGTCGAGACCGACTACGACGGATCCTACGGCTACATGATCACCGATCACTGCATCCGCAACGGCAACGATCTGATGCTCGGCTTCAACGGGGCAGCCTCCAACGTCCTGTCCGACCAGAGTGCGACCGCGCTGCTCGCGATGCGCCAGGCCAGCAAGAACATCCTGTACACGGTCGGCAACAGCGGCTACTACACCATCAACGAGCAGACCTCCGGAGGTCTGACCAATATGCAGAAGATCTTCTACGGAATCGACGCTGCAGTCGCCGCGGTCGTCATCATCGCGCTGCTCATCGTCTTTCTCCGCCGGAACAAAAAGAAAAAAGCGGCAGCCTGAAACTAAATAAAGGCTGCGCAGACAGTAAAAAAAGCGGGCGCCGAAAGGCGTCCGCTTTCACATGATCCCTATATCCGTATCATTGATCTCATCAGACAGAGGCTTTTGCGGTGACCGTCAGGATATAGCCCTCTTCCCTCACGCCGGTGATCTTGCCGTAAAAGCTTTCCGCTCCCATCTCCGGGATGTTTCCCTCCGGCGTCACATACACGTTGTCGAAGACGCGGAGGGCCGGATCCGCGGCGCCGCCTTCGGCGCACAGGGTGAAGGTCATCCTGGTCCTGCCCTTTCCGGTGATGAGGATGTCCGCGCCGATATCTGTGAGACTCTTCTCCTTCAGTTTACGCAGATACGCCCGCACCGGCTCGTCCAGCGCCGGGATCTCTCCGCCGGAAGCATCGTAGGAGATGTTCCACGGCTCACCGAGGCCGCTGACCGAATAGACCGTGACTGCCTCTTTGATCCCCTTTGCCTCTATTTCAAATCTTCCGTCCGTGATGACGGCATCACCGGCCCTGTCTCTGGTCTCCTGTGTGATAAAGATCTGCCCGCCGGTGGTCAGTCCTTCGAGGCGCCCGCACAGATTGACGCAGCTCCCGATCACGTTGTATTTGACGGCATGCCTGGAACCGATGTTTCCTACCACGGCGCTTCCGGTGCTGATCCCGATGCCCATCTCGAACTCCGGATAGCCATGCTCCCGGTTCCAGCGGTTCACTTCCTCCATCTCCGCCTGCATCATGACAGCGGCGCGGACGGCGGTCAGCGCGTGATTTTCGAGCTTCACGGGTTCTCCGAAGATCGCGAGGACACAGTCTCCGACATACTCGATGATGGTCCCCCGAAGCGTCCTGATGATATTCCCCATGTGATCAAAGTAATTGTTGAGGCTGGCGATCATCGCTTCCGGTTCGATCCCCTCGCACATCGCGGTGAAGCCCCTAAGATCGCCCATGAGGACCGTGATATCCGCTTTGTTTCCGCCAATGTCAAGCCCGTCCGGCGTATCCAGGATCTGGTCCACGACTTCATCCGACAGGTACCTGGCGAAGGTCTCGCGAAGGAACTGGTTCCGCTCGCTCAGTTCCATGTTCAGCTTCTCGATCTCGTTCATCATCCGGAGGTGTTCTTTGACCTCCTCAAACTCTGTGATATCCGAGAGCAGAAGGATGACCGCTTCATGCTGTCCTTCCTCGTCGTGCATATCCGAAGAAATGACATACAGCCGTTTCAGCTGATCGCCCGCGTAGTAGGGCATTGCCATGTGAAGGACCTTTTTGTGATCATAAATGGCATCCAGAACGCTCTGGGAGAAGTCATCATTTCTTTCATCATCAAAAAAAGCCGAAGCGAATAATTCTCCCTCCAGCCCGTCCTTTTCAAGGATCTCGCACGCCCTCGGATTCATGACGAGAATCCGGCCGTCATGCCCCAGGACCATCAGGCCCTCGTCCATATCCCTGAGCACAGATTGAGCAATGTACGCAATATTCTCCTGCATCGCGCGCCCTCACTCTCCAAAACCGAACAGCCGGTTTTTCTCCAGGAACCGGATCGACGCATCCAGTTCATCCAGCGAGTGAACTTCTATCGTAAGCGGGATATTGCCTCCCTTTTTTCTGTAAAACGCATCCGCCGCCGAAAAATCGACGGTTCCCGTCCCCAGGACCTTGTGATCGTCCCAGCGTCCGTCATTGTCAGAGACATGCAGATAGCCGATATGATCCCCCAGCGCTTCGAACCATTCCGCAATGGGATGCCGGGAATAATTCGCGTGCCCGATGTCCAGACAGACCTTCACCCGGTCCCCGTTCACATGCTTCATCATGTTTAAAAGGGGGACATAGTCTACGTCATTGAAATTTTCAATGAAGATATTCAGGTCATATTCCTCCGCGAGCGGTTCGTAGAATTCGGCAGCATCGAGGCCCCACAGCACTTCCAGGCCGCCGCGCACAAAAGGAAGGGCTGTAGAATGGAATACCACATTCTTCGCCCCCACTCTGAGTGCCTGCCTGCAGCTTTCTCTGCATCTTCGGATGGACGCCTCACGGATGACCCCGTCCGGGCTTAAGGGGCAGTTGTCCATAAAGACTCCGTGGACCGAAGCCGCAAGGCCCGTGCCCGCATACCACTCGAACTGTTCGGATGCAATATCCTGATTAAGATAAGCTGAAGAGAACTCTAAAATTTCATATTTTAGAGTTCTCTTCTTCGCATATGCAAGCCAATTTTCTTTATCATTAAAAACAGGCTGTATTTGTATCATTATTTTCTGCTCTTGAAAACATCACGGAACTTCGACATCTTGCCCTTAAGCGCGCCGCCCGTTTCCTTCTTGCTGTCATAAGCCTCAAGAAGATCTTTGATGGTATTGTACGCTTCGTTCGTGTTCGCGTCGATCTCGCCGAGACGGGCGGATACGCACTTCAGAATGCTGTAGATCTTTTCGGGATGCTCTTCGAAGTATGAGGAGAAGGTATCCTCGTCGATCTTCGCAAGCGTTACGTCGTCATCGGCAACAGCCGTACCGATCCTGGTCATGGAATTGATGAAGCCCATCTCGCCGACGAAGCCGCCGTTCACCTTGCCGATCTCCTGCTGTTTCTCAGTGCCGTAGTTCGTGTAGATCGTAAGAGAGCCGCTCAGCACTTCATAGAACCAAAGCTCATAATCGCCCTCTTTACAAATGATATCGCCTTTTTTATAGACAAGAATCGTATCTGCCATGATTATATATCCTCTCTTTCTATATTACTGCACGAGTGCCTTCATGTCTGCGATCAGCTGCGGATCCTGAGATGCTCCCTCTTCCTCGGCAGCCATATAGCGTGCGATATACTCACATGCCTGCAGGTATTTCTTGTCTGTGGAGCGGATGCGCGCGCTGACATCCTGAAGCAGGATATCCAGCTTGACAGGATACTCGGCAAAGTAATCTTTCATAGCAGCAGCATCCAGACGGATGACGCCGGTATCTTCATTGGCTACGGCAGTCGCGTTCCTGCGGACACCTTCACCAAGGCCGTTCTCTCCGAAGTATCCTTCTCTGACGGAGCCAAGTTCTACTTCCGATGCCCTGTTGTAATTTCTGACGATGCCTACTTCGCCGTATGCGATCTCATAGATAGCCTCATCGACTGAACCTTCTACGAAAATGACCTCACCCTTTTTATACTCAGTAATTTTGGGTCCCATTGTGTTTCCTCCTTGCAGTTTCATTAATAGTACCAATAATAACCAACTAATTTGATTATATATGAACAGAATTGTAAAATCAACCGATCTCCGACAATGAATTGCTCACAGGGACCGGTGATTTTCACTTTTTTCATACGCCAGGCGCGGGAAATCGTCCTCCTCCACATAAATGGTGCCGCAGGAGGCGAAGCCGAGCTTTGCCAGCAGGCCCTGCATGACGGTGTTATCTCCGTGCGTATCGATGCGCAGATGCCCGCACTGTTCGTACGCCCAGCTGATGCAGCGCGCGCCCGTGCCCTTTACGGAACCGTCGGACGCCAGCCGGTGCACGACGCCGTAGGGCGTATCATCCAGCCATGCGCCGTCTTCGATCCTGCGGTATGTGGGCTCGATATCCTTCCCGCAGATATAATAAAAGGTACCGACGATCCGGCTGCCGCTCACACAGACATAGCTGTTTCCTTCGGCGATATCCCGGCGGATGAGCGCTTCCGGCGGCCAGCGGGTCGGTCCCCACTGGTTCGGATTGCCGTGCTCCGCCATAAATCCGCGCGCATAGGCGTAGATCTCCATGATCACGGGAAGATCCTCCGGGGTCGACCGCCTGATCGTAAGCCCGCTTTCCTGCGGGTGCCGGCAGATCCCGCTCCACTGACAGTCACCGCAGATCTCCTCCCGCCTGCCCGTCTCCAGGATCCGCTCCCCAACTCTCCCCGAAAAGTCCGCCCATGAAAGGCGGATCTTGCTCTTTTCGTCCAAAGAGAAGCCGGCAAGCCGCAGCGTCATGGCGTCGTACCGGGAGACATTCTCCTGCGACGCGCACATCCCCGGCCGGTCCTTGCCCGCGTTCGGACAGGCAGAGCAGATCTCGTCGAACCCGTCCGTGATCTCTATGATCTGCGAGGGCTCCGCCTCAAGGCGCTCCTTCACCGCAGCCATATGCGCCGTAAAGTCGCTGCTGTATCCTTTTCCTGAAAAAAAAGCAAGGCACATCCCATGATGTGCCCTCAGCTTCAGATATTCCATCAGATTCCCGCTGCCTTTCTGATTGCCGGACTTACCGCAAAGGCGAGGCCTATCTTGACAAGATCCGGAATAATAAAGGGAAACACGCACCAGCCAAGCGCAGTCAGAATACTCACCGCCCCGTTCGCGCGTCCGTAGACCACCATGAACCAGAGCGTGCCCGCCGCATAGCAGGCCGCCAGTCCCAGGACCATGCTGAGGATCCTGACGGCGGCATTTTTCGCCGCGGGCTTCTCGAAAGCCCACATGATGAGCGCGGTGAAAATAAAGCCGATGATATATCCGCCCGTGCTTCCGAGCAGGATGCCCGGCCCGCCGGTAAAACTCGCGAACACGGGAAGCCCGGCCGCTCCCAGCAGGATGTAGACGACAACGCTGATCGTCCCGAGCTTTCCGCCGAGGACCAGCACGGCTGTAAATACACCGAATGTCTGCAGTGTGAACGGAACCGCCGTGGGAATGGAGATCCAGGAGCACACCGCCATCAGCGCCGTGAAAATGCCTGCGTTAACGATCTCCTTCGTTTTGAAACTGCTGCCTGCCGTCTTCGTATCTGTCATGTTATGCTTCCTCCTTCTGATCAGTCAGGAGGAATATAGCATGGCAGAAAGACGATTGTCAACCTTTATTTTTCTCTGGTTAACAATCGCCGGGGTCATTTATGCGGTCTCGTCGTGCTGCTTCAGCTTTTTGGCTTCTCTTCCTCTTTTCCCGAGGCGGTTCCTGTGCAGTACCATTTCGTTGCCTGCACAGTACTTGTCGGCGAGGGTGACAAGGATGGCTTCCTTGCTGCGCGGCGGATGGAAGAGCGTCAGCGGCCACATGTGGCTCAGGATGATGTTCTCTTCCTTCCGGCTCAGATTAAAGAGCGTGCGGGCATTCTTCAGCGCTCTCCCGGGATGCCCTACGCCATGCTCATAATCGCTGATGCCCATCTGCTTGATATCATACAGATAGTAATCATGCAGGATAGCGCCCCTCGCAAGGGATTTCTCATCGATCTCCCAGCCGAGCTCCTCCGCCATATCAAAGCTGACCCAGGCTACGCTTACAACATGGTCCAGCGTATTGTTGCCCCTGTGCTGTCCGAACCGGGCCATCTTCTGAATGTTCGGATCGGCAAGCAGCTTCTCGATCTCATCGGTAAATTTCGCCCTGTCCGGTCCTCGTTTCCCCGTTTTCTTTTTCTTCAGATCCGTCATTTTTTCTGTTCCCATGGCTTGTTGCCTGTGCCCGCGAGGGCAAAAAAACAATTGGTTCAGAAGGTATCAAACTTGTGTGAAAATTATAGTCCTTTACCGGTAAATAGTCAATGTCACCCAGCCCTCCGGCCCTTGACATTTGGCCCCTCAATTACTATAATTCAATAATCAGAATTAACGCGTTGACGCTTTAAAGGAGGAGAGAATCCATGAAGAAAAATCTGATCACGAAACTTTCTGTCGCCACAGGCGCAGCCGTCCTTGCGATCGGCATGGGCGCGGCCGCCGAAGAGACCTATTCCGTCGGCATCTGCCAGCTCGTGCAGCACGTTGCGCTGGACGCCGCCACCGAAGGTTTTCAGGATGCGCTGAAAGATGAGCTCGGCGAGGACGCCGTCACCTTTGACGTACAGAACGCCGCCGGCGATTCCGCGACCTGCGCGACCATCGCCAACCAGTTCGTATCGGACGGTGTTGACCTGATCATGGCGAACGCGACCCCGGCCCTTCAGGCTGCGGCAGCTGCCACCGCCGATATCCCCATCCTCGGGACCTCCGTCACGGATTACGCGACGGCTCTGGATATCGATGACTGGACCGGCGTTGTCGGAAACAACATCTCCGGCACCTCCGATCTCGCTCCGCTGGACGGCCAGGCAGATATGCTCAATGAGCTGTTCCCGGATGCGGAGAATGTCGGCATCCTTTTCTGCTCCGCAGAGCCGAACTCCTACTATCAGGCAGACACCATCCAGGGCTTCCTTGAGGATCTCGGCAAGAACGTCAACCAGTACACCTTCGCGGACAGCAACGATATCGCTTCTGTCGTTTCCAACGCAGCCGCGGAGAATGACGTTCTCTATATCCCCACCGATAACACGGCCGCTTCCAACACCGAGCTCATCCGCAATATCATTGAGCCGGCAGGCATCCCTGTCGTAGCCGGTGAAGAAGGCATCTGCGAGGGCTGCGGCGTAGCCACTCTCTCGATCAGCTACTATGACCTCGGATACGCGACCGGCAAGATGGCCGCGCAGGTCCTGACCGGCGAAGCCGACATCACCGAAATGCCCGTCGAGTTCGCTCCGCAGTTCACGAAGGAATACAACGCGGAACTGGCAGAGATCCTCGGCATTGAGATCCCCGACGACTACGTCGCGATCGGCGAGTGATAAAGGCCCTTATCGGAAACATCAATACCGGAGGAACGACTTATGACATTTCCCGCACTTAACCCGGCGGCGCTTTTAAACGCGCTTCCGGGAAATATAGCGCAGGGTCTTGTGTGGGGCATCATGGCGGTTGGTCTTTATATGACCTTCCGCCTGCTTCACTTTTCAGACCTTACTGTAGACGGCTCCTTTGCCACAGGCGGAGCGACGGCGGTCATGCTGATCATCAGCGGCGTGCCCTCGCCCCTCGCGCTGCTGGCCGCCTTCGGGGCCGGCCTCCTCGCAGGTCTTGTAACAGGGCTTCTGCACACCGCGCTCGGCATCCCGGATATCCTCTCCGGTATCCTTACTCAGATCGCCCTGTATTCCGTCAACCTGAGGATCATGGGGGCAAGAGCCAACCAGGCTGTCAGCGTTGACAAATACTTCCTTGTGATCTCGCTCCGCAAGATCAACCGGTCTCTGCTGACCGGCGCCCTGATCGTCCTTGCGATCTGCGTCGTGCTCTACTGGTTCTTCGGGACCGAGCTCGGAAGTTCCATCCGCGCGACGGGCTCCAACCCGTCCATGGCGAAGGCACAGGGGATCAACATCAATACCGCGAAAGTCCTCACGCTGATGCTCTCGAACGGCATCGTAGCCATGGCAGGCGGGCTTCTCGCCCAGTACCAGGGCTTCTCGGACGTGAACATGGGCAGAGGCGCCATCGTCATCGGCCTCGCGGCGATCATCATCGGCGAGACCCTCGGCGAAGCCATTTTCGGCAGACACTTAAACTTCTTCGGAAGGCTGATCTTCGTCGCTCTCGGCGGCGTGATCTATTATATCGTCGTCGGACTGGTCCTCTGGCTGAAGATGCCGTCGAACGACCTGAAGCTGTTCACGGCAATGATCGTGGCCGCCTTCCTCGCAATTCCGAATCTTCGCGAAAAAGCGCGCAACTCCTACGGGAAGGCCGCAAAGAAGGGAGGTGCCGGCAATGGCGATGCTGGAGCTAAATAACGTCCGCAAGATCTTCAACCCCGGCACGATCAACGAAAAGACTGCCCTGGAGGGGGTCTCCCTCTCGCTGGAAGAGGGCGACTTTGTCACCGTGATCGGCGGCAACGGCGCCGGCAAATCCACGATGCTCAACGCGATCGCGGGCGTCTGGCCGATCGATGAGGGCTCCATCCGGATCGACGGGGAAGCCATCACCGGCATCCCGGAATACCGCAGGGCACGCTATCTCGGCAGAGTCTTCCAGGATCCCAATACGGGTACCGCCGCAGATATGCAGATCGACGAGAACCTTGCGCTTGCCGCCAGACGCGGCCAAAAGCGCACCCTGCGCTGGGGGATCACCCGGAAGGAAAAGGAATCTTACCGGGAGCTCCTTGCCACGCTCGATCTCGGTCTTGAAGACCGCATGACCGCAAAGGTCGGTCTTCTCTCCGGCGGACAGCGCCAGGCGCTGACACTGCTGATGGCTTCGCTGCAGCAGCCGAAGCTCCTGCTTCTGGACGAACACACCGCCGCGCTCGATCCCAGGACGGCAAAAAAGGTCCTTGAGATCACGAACAGGATCGTCACGGAGCAAAACCTTACGGCGCTCATGATCACCCACAACATGAAGGACGCGATCCGCACGGGGAACCGCCTGGTCATGATGCATGAGGGTCAGATCATCTATGATGTGCGCGGGGAGGAAAAAGAGCATCTGCAGGTCTCCGACCTGATGAAAAAATTCGAGCAGGCCAGCGGAGGCGAATTCGCGAACGACCGCATGATGCTCTCCTGAATAAATAAAGTCAAAAACAAAAGATCGCTCAGACCGTATGGCCTGAGCGATCTTTCTATTACGGTTCTGTTTTCAGATCACCATCACCAGCGTACCGGCTCCGATGAGCACGCAGCCGATCAGCGATTTTGCGGTGAACTCTTCATGAAGGAATACAAAAGCCAGCACCAGCGTGATCACCACGGAGAGCTTGTCGACCGGTACGACCTTGGAAACGTCGCCGATCTGCAGCGCCTTGTAGTAGCACAGCCACGAGGCCCCTGTCGCCAGCCCGGAGAGGATGAGGAAGATCCAGCTTCGCCGGCTGATGCTCCTGATGCCCCCCTGCTGGTTTGTCAGGAAGACCATTCCCCAGGCCATGACCACAACGACCATCGTGCGGATGGCGGTCGCGAGGTTTGATTGTACGCCCTCAATACCCACCTTCGCGAGTATTGACGTGAGAGCGGCAAAGACTGCCGAACCAAGCGCAAACCAAAACCACATATTCTATTCCTCCCTTCGGGGCCTTTCATCCCCGGTCTTCTTATTCGGCAGCGTATTTCCTGCCGAGCACATCTGCCATCTTGATGGCGTCATAGACCTTCTGCGGGTTCACCGGGAAGGGCTCGACATCCCAATAGGACTTCATGGACTCTGTCGCGACCAGCATGACTTCCTCATCGGTCACATCCTTGATCCCGAGATCCTCAAAGGTCGACGGAAGCCCCGTCACCTTGTAGAAGTCATAGAGCTGTTTGATCTCTTCATCGCTGCGGCCTTCCATGATCAGCTGGACAAGGTTGCCGAACGCGACGACCTCGCCGTGCAGCAGCTTTCTGCATGCCGGAAGGATCTCAATGCCCTCGGCGATGGAGTGCGCGCCTGCGCAGCTGGTATTCTGGACGCCCAGTCCGGAAAGCAGCGTGTTGGCTTCGACAACATCCTCAAAATCCTTTGTGCACAGGCCGTTCTTAGCCGCATAGTAAGCGCTGATGCCCTTGCTGAGCACGGTCTCGTGGCAGGCTTTGGAAATGGCTTCCGCCGCCTTGGTGCTGACAAAGCCGTCCCACACATAGTTGGGCGAGTCGCTGGTCAGGTTGGCCCTGGTCTCAATATAGGTCGAGAGGGCGTCGCCCATGCCCGCTACGAAGAAGCGGATGGGGGCCTTGACGATGATATCGGTGTCCACAAGGACCAGATCCGGATTCTTTACATAATGGCGGGCGCCGACATGCTCACCTTCCTTGGTGTACAGCACGGACAGGCCGATGCAGGGCGCGTCTGTGGAGGCCGTGGTCGGGATAACGATGGTGGCCGCGTTAAAGATGTCGGCCAGCGCCTTGGCGGTATCCATGGTCTTGCCGCCGCCCATGCCGGCGACTACCTCAGGATCAAAGTCCCTGCACTCATCCGCGAACGCGTCGATCTTCTCGGCGTAGATCTCGCCGGAGAATTCCATGACCTTTACTTCGGATCCCTCACCCTCATACATCTTCTCGAAGCGGGGCTTCCACTCCTTGTAGAAGAAGGTATCGACCAGTACCAGAAGTTTTTTCCCGTACTTGTCCGCGTACTTTTTCAGGTTGTCCAGTTCATATCTGCCCTGGATGTAGCGGCTGGGAGATCCGAAAGCCCTTGTGCTGTGAGAAATCATTGACATATCCAACTCCTCCTTTATGTTAGCATAATTTTGATCACTTGACGATTCTGCTTCTTGAAGTTCTGTCTGTGGAGATCGTCACCGCCAGCAGAACGATGATGCCGTACACGACCTTCTGCCAGTAAACGTTGACGCCTACCATATTCATACCGTTCTTGATGATCGAGATGATGAACACACCGACGATCGATTTGACCAGAGATCCGGAGCCGCCCACCAGGGAGGTCCCTCCGGCGACCACCGCCGAGATGGTCATCAGCGTAAAGGCTTCACCGACCGTAGGCGCGGAGCTGTTGGCCTTGACCAGGAGGAACATGGCTCCCAGTGCCGCGCAAACCCCGTTCAGTACGAAAACGGTGATCTTATATCTGTCTACCCGGATGCCCGCGATGCGTGCCGCCCTCTCGTTGCCGCCGATGGCGAAGATGCCCCGGCCGAACGCGGTCCTTGTCATCACAAAATGATAGATGAGCGTAAGGCCGACCGCAATGATCAGAGGCAGGCCGATGGGCCCGAGCTGGATCTTATACCAGTTCGTCGTCATCTTCATCGCCTTGGGGATCTTGACCGGCATCTGGCTGATCAGCAGCGCTACCGAATCCCACACGGACATGAATGCGAGCGACGCGATAAACGACGGGACCTTCAGTTTGACCTGGATGGCTCCGAGGATAAATCCTCCGAACGCTCCGAAGAGCAGCGTCAGAAGCATCGCCAGCAGGAAGATGATATACGGATTTTCGATCGACGGCTGCATTTTGAGCATCAGCTGAAGCATCAGCACATTTGCCGCCGAACACATGGATCCCAGGGACAGGTCGATGGAACCCATGATCAGGACAGGCGTCATGCCCGCCGCCATGATCATCAGGGGCGCCGAGTCACTCAGCAGGTTGGTCACGTTCCTGGAATTCAGGAAGCTCGGCTCCAGGATGGTGAAGATGATGATCATGAGGATAACGACCAGAAAGCTGTAGTTCTGCTGCAGCGTCTTTTTCCAGTCGCGCTTTTCCTTCGTGGTGCTTACATTTTCCATATTCACCGCTCCTCCCTACATCATCAGCGAGACAAGGCTCACCTGGCTGGGCTTGTTGTCCGCGTCAGCATCGAACTCACCCGTGATCAGACCGTCTTTCATAACGATGACGCGGTTGCTCATCCCGATGCACTCGTCCAGGGTATCTCCCAGAAGAATGACCGATTTGCCTTCGGCGACGACATTCCTGATCAGTTCATAGATCTCTTCCTTTGCCCCGACGTCAACGCCGCGGGTAGGATGGTTCAGAATGATGATCTCCGCACCGGAAGCAAGGGCGCGGGCGAAAACGACCTTCTGCTGGTTGCCGCCGGAGAGGGAGATCAGTTCAGCGTCCCTGCCCGTGGTCTTGATGCGCAGCTTGTCGATCCACTCATCCGCCTGCGCGTTGATCTTCCCCTTGGATACAACACCGTGCTCCGACAGCTTTTCCGCATTGGAAAGCGCGATGTTCTCCGCGACGGAAAGGCCGCGGACAATGCCCTCCACCAGTCTTTCCTTCGGGATCATCAGGATCCCGTCGTCCAGCGCCTGGCTCGGGGAAGAATAGCTGACCTTTTTGCCTTTTACATAGATCTCGCCGGAGGTCGGCTTTAAGTCTCCGCAGATCACGGAGCAGATGTCCTCCTTGCCGGAGCCTACCACGCCGACGATCCCGAGGATCTCACCTTTGTGGAGCTTAATGCCGCAGTGTTTGAAAACACCGGACAGTCCCAGGTCCCTGGTCTCCAGGACGACGTCATCTTCTGCCTTGCCCTGTTCATCCAGGTGATAGTACTCTGTCGTCGTCTCACGTCCGACCATCGCCGCGTAGAGCTTTTCCTCCGTGGCTTCCGCGATCGGCATATTGCCGGCGTTCTGGCCGTCCTTGTAGACATAGACCCTGTCGGAGATCTCCAGGACCTCGTCCAGCCTGTGGGATACAAAGATGACCGAGTGGCCCTTTGCCGTCAGCTTGCGGATCTCCGTAAACAGGTTCTGCACCTCCTGCTCACTGAGCACCGAGGTGGGCTCGTCCAGCAGGATCAGGCACTTCTGGTCGTCATGGCCGCTCTTTGTCACATTCACGACCTTGGCGATCTCCACCATCTGCCTGGTGGCGAAGTTGAGGTCCAGGACCTTCTTGCGCGGGTTGATATTGCCGCAGTTGACCTCATCCAGGACCTTCTGCGATTCTTCATACATCTTGTTCCAGTTGATGAACCCCAGATGGCTGAAATCCTTCTCGTGGCCGAAGAAAAGGTTCTGGCCGACGGTAAGGTTTACGATCAGGGACTGTTCCTGGAACACCATGCCGATGCCCTCCCGGTTTGCCTCCATCGGATCGGACGGAGCGAAGGGTTTTCCGTGCATGGTCATTTCTCCGGAAGACTGGGGCTGAACACCGATGATGATCTTGAGCAGCGTGGATTTTCCCGCGCCGTTCTCACCGATCAGGCCGACCACCTCGCCCTCGTAAACGTCGAGGTCGACCCCCTTGAGCGCCTGGGTACCATAGAAAGATTTTGTGATGTCCCTGGCGCTGAAAAGTAATTTTTTCTCATCCATATCTGTCTCCTCCAGCGCTCTTACTTCGCAATGACCGTCGGTCCGCGTTTGATCGTCAGGATGACCGCTACCAGGATAATGATGCCCTGGATGCCGGTCTTGACATTGGGATCGATGCCCATCATGGTCAGTCCGTTGATGAGGACCGTCATGATCAGGGTGCCGACGACGGTGTTGATCACGCCGCCCTTGCCGCCTGAAAGAGACGTTCCGCCGATGACCACAGCGGCCTGAGCCGGGAACATCAGATTGGTGCCGATACCTGCCTGGCCCTGTCCGAGACGGATAAGGCCGATGATGCCGGCAACACCGAAGATAAAGCCTGCGAACGTGAACACGCCGATCTTGACGTGGTCGACATTGACGCCCACGGAGCGCGGGATGGACTCATCCGTGCCCACTGCGTAGATGTAACGCCCGAAGGGTGTGAACTCCTGAATGTAGATGCAGATCGCAAGCATGATCAGCGCCACCCATGTGATGAAGGGGATCCCGAGGAAGGATACCTTCGGAAGAGCCTTCAGGACCGGGTCCGTCACCGTGGCAGGCGTTCCCTTGTAGGAAATGTAGGCAATGCCTGTGCAGATGTTCATAAATGCGAAGGACACCATGAAGGAGGGGACTTTCGCTTTTACGTGGATAACGCCGACAAGGAATCCCACGAACACGCTGCACAGTATCGCGATGAGCACTCCAAGAAAACCGAAATTGTTGTCATTCAGAGTGTTCATGACAAGAACGGAGCAGATGGAGCCCGCCATACCGACAGTACCATCGATAGACAGGTCAATACTGCCGAGCATAATAACAAAGGTCAGGCCGAGAGCCACCAGAAGCGGGATCGCCCACTGGTTGAGGATCGCCACAAGGTTGCTCACAGAAGCGAACGCCCTTCCTCTGGCGATCGTAAAGAAAACGATCAGGGCGATGAGCACGAAGACCGGCGCCCAGCGGATGATCTTCTCTCTTCGGTTTTCCTGCTTTATTTTCCTGGCAAACTCTTCCTGAATCGTTAATGACTGATTCTCTTTCGCCATATCCATACCGTTTCTCTCCAAACTATAATAATCAGCTGCGTTTTTTCCCTTTTACGAATGGATGGGGATGGTAATACCCATCCCCACCCGTTTTCTAAGTATGGCTAGTTTTTATTTCCGTGCTTTTATTCCGGACTCTCCAAAGACTCTATCAGTCAGCCTTGCAGAAATAGATGTCGGAGAAGTCGAATTCCGGAGAAGCATCAATGAAGTCGGCAATGTACTCGTCTACGTTGTCGGCGGTGATGATGGTAGCCGGGGTAGCGAACTCTCTGTACTCGATCGGAAGCTCTTCCGGATCGATCAGGCCAGCCCATGCAGCGTAGCAGATCGCCAGCGTGTAGCCGCCCTGCAGATAACCGTTGGAGGAGCAGGTAGCAGTCGCGTTGCCGTCCTTGATAGCCTGCACGATATCGGTGTTGGCATCAATACCGGTCACGCCGACCTGGCCGAGAAGGCCTGCATTCTCAAGAGCCTGCATAGCGCCGGTCGCCATATTGTCGTTCGCGCACCAGATACCCTTGACATCCGGATACTGGTTGAGCCAGGTCTCGGTAAGGGTCAGCGCCTCAGCGGTTGCCCAGTTAGCGGTATCCTGTGCTACGACTTCGATGCCCGGATACTCTTCCAGAGCTTCCTCAAGACCTTTGACACGGTCGATGGAAGCGGTGTTGCCCAGCATGCCTTCGAGAACGAAGATCTGGCCTTCGCCGCCCATGGACTCGAACAGAGCCTCAGCAACGGCCTTGCCGTTTACGACGTTATCGGGGGAGGTGTGGATGACCCAGTTCGGGTTGTAATCTTCCACGCTGTCCTCTTCCTCACGGTTCCAGGCGGTTCCGATGTATCCGCCGGACTCTGCCATAGCCTCTACCAGGGAGGTGCAGATCGCGGACTCGTTCGGGTCTGCATATGCGATCGCGTTGCCGTTTGCCTTTGCGGCGAACTGTTTCATGTTGTTGATCTCGGTATCATTGGATCCGCCGGAGTCAAGGACCTGCATCTCATATTTCTGTCCGATGCTGTCCAGGTAATCGCAGAACATTTCCATACCGACTTTGATGGTGTTGATGTAGGGGTTCTCAAGACCGCGGATGGAACATGCTACGTATACTGTCTCATCCAGTTTTTCCTGCGGGATCTCAGCAGGATCGATGCGGAAATCCTTCCAGTCCTCAGCCATGGCAGTGACGCCGAAAACGCCGACGGTCAGGGCTGCAGCCAGTGCAACAGCAGTGATTCTTCTCTTCATTTTCATACCTCCATGTTAATGTTGATAAAATGTTGATAGATGTTTAATGTCACTACATTGCTACATCGTTATGTAGAAACTATACTCAATTACGACAGCGATGTCAATAGCTTTCAACCATGTTTGCTATAATAGCCAAATGATCAGCGCGGTTTTTGTGCATGTTTTCCACCAGCGTTTACAGCTGCGGGAACACGTCCGTGAGCGCGTCGTAGCATTTGTCGAAGACGACCCTGCGCTCTTTGTAGACAGCGACCGCTGCCGGGTCGGGCTCCTGCACGTCCTCGATCTTCAGGAAGCGGTCGATGGCGCCAAAATCTTTGTAGATCCCCGCGCCGACGCCGGCGATCACGCAGGCTCCCATGGAGCCGGCCTCCTCCAGAACGGTGGGCACCGTGATCCTCGTATCATAGACATCCGCCATGATCTGGCGCCAGACGCGTCCCTTGGCGCCGCCGCCGACCACCATGATCTCGTCGATCGGGACCTGGGTGCGCAGGATGTCGAGAACGATGGCGAGGTTCATCGAAACGCCCTCGAGAACGCTGCGAAGCATATCCGCGCGCGTCGTCTCGGCCTTCAGTCCGAGGAAGGTCCCCTTCGCGTCGGGGTTCCAGCGCGGCGCGCGCTCTCCCAGCAGGTAGGGCAGGAAGATGACGCCGTTCGAACCGGCCGGGCTGGTCTCGATCTCCTCGTTGATCAGGTCATAGGGGGATCTGCCCTGCTCGGCGGCGAGCAGGCTCTCCTTCTGGCAGATCGTGTTCTTGAGCCAGCTGTAGGCACCGCCGGCCGTCTGCATGGTGCCGTTCGGCGCGTACAGGCCGGGGATGGCATGCGCCCAGGTGACGCTGCGCATCTGCGGATCAAAGACCGGCTTCTCCGTGGTGGTCGTGATCCATGCGGAGGTCCCCATACAGCTGTAGGTCTTGCCGGGCTCAATGGAGCCCGCGCCGACGTTTGCCGTCACGCCGTCTCCGGCGCCCATGACGACCGGTGTCCCGGGCTTAAGTCCGGTCAGGGCCGCCGCTTCCTCCGTAACGCCGCCCGCCACAAAGGTGGAGGGCTTTACCTCCGGCAGCTTGTCGCCGTCGATGCCGGCGTAACTGACGAGTTCATCGGACCACCCGAGCTTCGCAAGGTCAAAGCAGCCCATGGAGTTGGCGTCCGAATATTCCGTATAGAAATTGCCGGTGAGCTTATAGACGATGTAGTCCTTCGCGTTGAGGACCTTGTAGGTCTGCTCGTAGATCTCCGGCTCCTCGTCCTTCACCCACATCAGCTTCTGCACGCCGTAGGAGGCCGTGTTGCGGTGTCCGACGATGTGATAGAAATCCTGCTGGCTGATCTTTTCGCTGATCCTGGCGGCCTGCTTCTGCGCGCGCTGGTCCGCCCAGATGATCGATTTGCGCAGCGGCCTGCCTTCCTTATCCACACACAGGCAGCCCATCATCTGTCCGCTGAAGCTGACGGCCCCGATCTCGGCAGGATCCACGCCGGTCTCCTCGATCAGCTGTTTGCTCGTGACGCAGACGGCCTTCCACCAGTCGTCGGCATCCTGCTCCGCCCATGTGCCGTTGAAATAGCGCACGTCATAGGCGTAGACCGTGCTGCCCGCAAGCGTTCCGTCCACATTGAACAGGCTCGCCTTATTTCCGGATGTGCCCAGGTCATGGGCGATGATGTACTTGTTCATAACGCTTCTCCCGCTCCCTTTCTTCTATTAAAAATATGCTGTCTTTTCTCCTACGGCTCGATCTCGAGCAGCGCCAGGGTCGCGGGCATCTCGTGCGCCGTGTTGACCTTGTCGTCGTCCGTCACGAGGTCGAAGCAGGAAATAACGATCATATCGTTCCACACGCAGGGCTCGCCGGGCTCGTCAAGCTCGCCGTTGAAGCCGTCCGTATCCGGGCTGACCGCGATGCGCGTCACATTGCCCTCCGGATCCACCTTCGCGATGGCGTTGGCACTGAAATCGGCAATGTAGATGTTCCCGTACTTGTCGAGGGTCATTCCGTCCGTCGACTTGAGCTGGGACGGGTTCTTTGTCCACGGCTCGTTGGAGATCACATCGCCCTGCTCATTCAGCTTCAGGCGGTAGAGCTCGCCGTCGCCGAAGTTGCCGATGATCAGGTCGCCCCTGCTGTCGAAGACGATGCCGTCCACGCCGTACTGGCATTTCGGGTTCTGCGTCACGAAGGTCGCGACGATATCCGGATCCTCCAGCGTGTTGGTCACGTGGATATTCTCCGCGTCAAGCGGGAAGCGGTACACGCAGCTCATCAGCTTTCCGTCTTCTCTCTTCACCTTTGAAAGCATGCTCTGCGTGACATAGACGTAATTGCCGCGGATGCGCAGCCCGTTGGGATGCTCCATCCCGTCCGCCACTACGGTGACCTTCTCGATCTCGTCGCCGTTCATCCGCACGCGCAGGATGCGGCCCTGGAACTGCAGGTCCGGGCGGTCCAGCCAGCCCTGGTTGTCCACGATATACAGATCGTGGTCCGGTCCGAAGCCGATGCCCATGCAGCGTGCCTCGCCCGTGGCGGGATTTAAGGGAATATCGAACCATTTGCGGATGTTGCGGTCCTTATCGATCCTGCAGATGCAGCTCGGCATGGAAAGATCCGCGAAATTCGGGCAGGCAAGGATGAGGTCCCCGGTCAGGGGATCCGGCTCCATGCCGTCCGGCGTGCATACATAGTCAGGCAGAAGCATAAAAAGTTTTGAAGTCTGCATAATTACCTCCATCGTTCCTGTTGCGGTTTATAGTGGTCGTTTTGCTCTATTTGTCCCTGTTTTGACAGTATTTCGTAATGTCGTAACATTACACTTGATTTTATTATATAGAATCCCATCAGGCAGTGCAATGCAATGGGGACTGGAGATA
The DNA here is from genome assembly GCA_905235435.1 of uncultured Lachnospiraceae bacterium. Classification (GTDB taxonomy): domain Bacteria; phylum Bacillota; class Clostridia; order Lachnospirales; family Lachnospiraceae; genus CAMOKZ01. The sequence continues at coordinate 3,805 of CAJOLD010000018.1, read as the reverse complement.
TTCACAGGTTTTAAAACGTATTTTTATTGAAGTTTCACAAAATAAAGAAATCAATCACATTTTTCGATTTATTTATGGAAATCCGCGCCTGTGTTTGTTATAATACTTTCGGTTCATAATGTAATAACATTGTGTCATAGGGATATTAAAAGGAAATATTACTGCACACTTCATTTAACAGACAGGAGGTAAGAACATGAAATCATTTATCGTCAACAAGGACGGAAGCACTGAGATCCGTGAGATCCCCGTTCCGAAGTACGGCCCCAACCAGGCGCTGGTAAAAACGATCGCCTGCGGTATGTGCGGCACGGACATCAAGCTTCTGCACAAGACCTTCAAGGGCTTCCCGGAATCCGTCTATCCCATCATCCTCGGGCATGAGGGCGTAGGCGAGGTGGTCGAAGTCGGCAAGGACGTTACTTCCTTTAAGATCGGCGACAAGGTCCTCCTTCCCTTCGTAGATCCGTATCCCGAGCTGGGCATCGGCTCCGGCTGGGGCGCTCTGAGTGAGTACGCGGTCGTCTGCGACCCGAACGCTCCGTGGCCGGACGGCAATGTTCCGGAGTGCGCTTATGCGCAGACGGTCCTCTCCGATGACCTGGATCCCGTTGACGCCGTTATGCTGGTCACCTTCCGCGAGGTCCTCAGCAACATCCGCTACTTCGGCATCAAGCCGGAAGACAGCGTTGTCGTATTCGGCTGCGGCCCCGTCGGCCTGACCTTCATCAAATTCCTGCACCTGTACGGCGTAAAGGAAGTCACCGCCATCGATATCATCGACGAGAAGCTGGTCAGCGCGCAGAAGAACGGCGCGAAGCACACCATCAACAGCAAGGACATCGACGTGGAGAAGAAGGTCCGCGAGCTCTATCCCGACGGCGTGGATTATGTGCTTGACGCGATCGGCAATCCGTTCGTCGTCAACGCCGCAATGCCGCTGATCAAAGACAGAGGTTCTGTCCTCTGCTACGGCGTGCCGGAGAAGGAAGAGATCACCATCGACTTCAGCAAGGCCGACTACAACTGGCGCGTGATCTATCAGCAGATGCCGAGGAAGGCAGAGGAAGGCGCCGCTCATGAGCAGGTCCTCGAGTGGATCCGTTCCGGCGAGCTGGTCGTGAAGGATTTCATCTCCGACTACTTCAAGTTCGAAGATTCCGTCGACGCGTACCAGAAGCTGCTTGACCGCAAGATCGAAAAGAAGGGCGTTATCGTCTTCTGAGGGAGCAGAACATGAATAATTTTAATTGGGATACTGGTTTTAGCGTGGATTTTGACCTGCAGACCGGTCTCTCCGGGCAGGCGGTGACGACAAAGCGCCGCCTGTCCCAGATGGTGGACACGTTCTATGACAGCGAGGCCGCGCGCAAAATGGTCGAAGAACAGGGCGATCCCCTGGTCTATGAATTCCATGAGCTCGGATGCCCCGAGCGCGCCGGCGATCTGGCTTTCGGCACCACCGTCCTCTATCCCGGCAAGGTCGGAAATGAATTCTTCTGCACGAAGGGACATTTCCACACCGTACTGGAGACCGCCGAGGTCTACTATACGCTGTCGGGCAAAGGCGTGATGGTCATGGAGAATCCGGAGGGCCATACCGTCGAGATCCCCATGAGCAAAGGCGGGGCCGTCTATGTGCCGCGCCGCTACGCGCACCGCACCGTCAACACCGGGGATCAGCCGCTCATCTTCTTCTACACCTTCGCGGCGGATGCCGGCCATGACTACGGCACGATCGAGACCCGCGGCTACCATCATCTGATCACGGATGACGGCAAGGGCGGCTGGAAGACGGAGGACAATCCGCACTGGAGAGACGCATGAGACAGATCATGACCGTGACCGGCCCTGCCGAGCCGGATGCTCTGGGTTTCTGTCATTCCCACGAGCATCTGGCCCTTGGCAAGGGCCAGTCTTTTATTGTAAATCCGGTCCTGTGGATCGACGACGCCGAAAAGTCCACGCAGGAGGTCATCGCCTTCAGGGAGGCCGGCGGCGGCACCCTGATCGACGCGCAGCCCGTCGGCTGCGGGCGCATGCATGCCATGCTGCGGGCCATCAGCAGGGAAAGCGGCGTGAACATCGTCGCCTCCACGGGATTTCACAAGATGTGTTTTTATCCGGAAGATCACTGGATCCGCACGGCATCCGCGGAGGATCTCGCAAAGATCTTTCTGCGCGAGACGAAAGACGGCATGTACGAGGACAGCGATGTCATCATGCCGGATCCGGACGCGGCAGCCCCCGCCGGCGCGCCGCGGGCGGGACAGATCAAGACCGCGCTGGATACGGAAGGTCTCACGCCCCTCTACGAGCGGCTGTTTCGGGCGGCCGCTGCCGCGCAGCTCTCAAGCCTTGTCCCGCTGATGGTCCACATCGAACAGGGAAGCGACCCGCTGGCCCTTCTCCGTTTTCTGACGGATCTCGGCGTAAAGCCGGAGCAGCTGATCTTCTGCCACATGGACAGGGCCGTCGCCGACCTCGGGGTCCACGAGGAGGCCGCCCGCGCGGGCGTTTTCCTCGAGTACGACACCATCGCCCGCTTCAAATATCACAGCGACGAGGAGGAGCTTCGCATCTTCCGCCATATGCTGGACGCGGGCTTTGGAGACCGGCTCCTGTTCTCGCTCGATACCACGCGCGCGCGCCTTCGCGCCTACGATCCCTCCGCCCCCGGGCTTGATTACATCCTGCGCGTCTTCGTCCCGAAGATGCTGGAGGCGGGGATCACAGGGGAGCAGATCCGCGCGGTCTCGCACGACAATTTCGTACGCGTCTTTACAGCGTAAACGCAACCGGAAAACAGAAGTTTGAAAGAAAGACAGGAAAAAAGATATGAACAGACAGGAAGTATTGGATAAAGTCGAAGGTCTCCGGCTCGTGCCGGTCGTAAAGCTTGACAGGGTCGACGACGCGCTGCCGCTGTGCGGGGCGCTCTGCGAGGGCGGCCTGCCCGTCGCGGAGATCACCTTCCGCACCGCCGCTGCCGAGGAATCCATCCGCAAAGTGACCGCCGCGTACCCGGACATGTTCGTCGGCGCCGGCACGGTCATCAACGTCGAGCAGGCGAAGCGCGCCGTGGACGCGGGCGCGAAGTTCCTCGTATCGCCGGGCATCTCCCGCGCGGTGACAGAGTGGGCGCTGGATCAGGGCATCACGATCTTCCCCGGCACCTGCACTCCCAGCGAAGTCATGATCGCGCTGGAATATGACCTCCCGGTGGTCAAGTTCTTCCCCGCCGTGCAGTACGGCGGCCTTAAGACCATCAAGGCCCTCGCGGCCCCGTTCCCGACCATCCGCTTCATGCCGACCGGCGGCATCAACGCGGACAACGTGAAGGAATATCTTGCGTTCGATAAGATCATCGCCTGCGGCGGCAGCTGGATGGTGAAGGACTCTCTCATCAAGGAAGGCGCGTTCGACAAGATCCGCGACCTGACCGCAGAGGCTGTTGCCCTTACAAAGTAACTTTTTTCAGAGGAGAATATCGGATATGAAGATCTTAGTGACACCTACCTCACTGCAGCCCGGAAAGAATGAGGAGGCGCTGGCGCCGCTGCGCGCCTTTGCCGATGAGCTGGTTTTTAATACGGCGGGCAAGCCCCTCACGGAGGAGGAACTGATCCCCCTGCTGCAGGGCTGCGACGGTTATGTTGCCGGCCTGGACTTTGTCACGGAAAGCGTTTTTAAAGCCTGCCCGGGCCTGAAGGCAGTCTCCCGCTACGGCGTCGGATATGACCGGGTGGATCTGGCCGCCGCGACCGCGGCCGGCGTGAAGGTCACCAATACGCCCGGCGTAAAC
>CAJOLD010000017.1 GCA_905235435.1 uncultured Lachnospiraceae bacterium | reverse complement strand
CCCCACGGCGCAGGCCGCGAAGGTCCCGCAGTTTTATATCTTCTGGCCGGACGGCGACATCGACGCCTACGGACCGGAGGACGTGGAGAACTGCAGCTTCGGCAGGCATCTGGAGGCCAGGGGAGACGCCCGCACCTACGATATCGTAAAGGGCGGCCAGGCCTTCTATCACAGGATCGTGACCGACCTTCGCGACTGGAACATTTCCGCGCGCCTCTGGGACGGCTTCGACCTGGAGACCATAACGAGATAGTTTTGTCCCGCAGCGGGACAGGGAGGAAGAATGCGGATCGGAACCGGCTATGACGTACACAGGCTGACCGAAGGGCGAAGGCTGATCCTCGGCGGCGTGGATATCCCCTATGAAAAGGGACTGCTGGGCCACTCGGACGCGGACGTGGTCCTGCATGCCATCATGGACGCCCTGCTCGGGGCGGCGGCCCTGGGCGACATCGGGCAGCTTTTCCCGGACACGGACCCGGCCTATGAGGGCGCGTCCAGCCTGACCCTCCTTGAAGAGGTCGGCAGGGTCCTGGATGAGAACAATTATGTGATCGAAAATATTGACGCGACGATCATCGCGCAGCGGCCGAAGCTGATGCCGTACCTGCAGCAGATGCGGCAGAACACCGCGGACGCCCTGCACATTGAGGTCGGCCGCGTGAGCATTAAGGCCACCACGGAGGAGGGGCTCGGCTTTACCGGCAGCGGCGAGGGGATCGCCGCCCAGGCGGTCTGCATGCTCCTGCCGCTCATGGACCTGGTGGCGGATGATATCGTGACAGGACCGCCCGCGGGCTGCGCGGGCTGTATGGGCTGCGGCGCCCGGTAACCGGAAAACAAGCGAAGAACAGGGGGATCTGGTTCATATGATCAAAATCTACAATACGCTTTCGAAACGCAAGGAGGAGTTCGTTCCGCTCAAAGAGGGAAAGGTCTCCATGTATGTCTGCGGACCGACCGTCTACAACCTCATCCACATCGGGAACGCGCGCCCCATGATCGTTTTTGATACGGTCAGGCGCTATCTGGAGCACAAGGGCTATGATGTGACCTATGTCTCCAACTTCACCGACGTGGATGACAAGATCATTAAAAAGGCGATCGAGGAGAAGACCTCCGCGCAGGAAGTCTCCGAGCGTTATATCGAAGAATGCAAAAAAGACATGGCAGGCATGAACGTGCGCCCCGCCACGGTACATCCGAGGGCAACGCAGGAGATCGGCGGGATGATCGAGATGATCAGCACGCTGATCGATAAGGGATATGCCTACGCGGCCGAAGACGGGACCGTCTATTTCCGCACGCGGAAGGATACGCAGTACGGAAAGCTCTCCCATAAGAACCTCGATGACCTCCGCTCGGGCGAGCGCTCGCTGCTCGTCTCCGGCGAGGATCAGAAGGAAGATCCCCTTGATTTCGTGCTCTGGAAGCCGAAGAAGGAAGGGGAGCCCTACTGGGAGGCGCCCTGGTGCCAGGGCCGTCCGGGATGGCATATCGAGTGCTCCGTGATGGCCAAGCGGTATCTCGGCCCCGGGATCGACATCCATGCCGGCGGCGAGGACCTGATCTTCCCGCACCATGAGAATGAGATCGCGCAGAGCGAGTGCTGCAACGGCGTCCCGTTCGCCCGCTACTGGATGCACAACGCGTTCCTGAATATCGACAACCGCAAGATGTCCAAGTCTCTCGGCAACTTCTTTACCGTCCGGGAGATCTCGGAGAAGTATGACCTGCAGGTGCTGCGGTTCTTCATGCTGAGCGCGCACTACAGGAGCCCGCTGAATTTCAGCGCGGACCTGATGGAGTCCGCCCGCGCCGCGCTTGAGCGCCTGGTGAACGCGGTGGACAACCTCACCTTCCTGGAAGGCAGCGCGCAGGATGGCCCGCTGACCGCCGCGGAGGAGGAGCTTCTTGCGCAGGCGGCAGGCTTTACGGAGAAATTTGACGAGGCGATGGACGACGACTTTAATACCGCCGACGCGCAGGCCGTCCTCTTCGACCTTGTGCGCTTCGCGAATACGAATGTGAGCGGCGCCAATACCCGCGGCTTTATCCGCGCCATCCGGGAGGAGATCCTCTCCCTCGGAGACATCCTCGGCCTGATCCTTGAGAAAAAGGAGGAGGTGCTCGATGCCGACATCGAAGCGCTCATCGAGGAGCGGCAGGCAGCCAGGAAGGCCAAAGACTTCGCCCGCGCGGACGAGATCCGCGACAGGCTGCAGGAGATGGGGATCCAGCTTCTGGATACCCGCGAGGGCGTAAAATGGAAGAGAGTTTAGAAGAAACGAACTTAGAGGGCGGACTGGACGAATGCGTCAGGGCCCTCTTCGGGGTGGAGGAGAAGGACTGGGACCAGTTCTCCCCCCTGCCCCTTGCTTTTTTAGGGGACAGCGTCTATGACCTGGTGATCCGGACCGTGCTCGTGGCGCGCGGCAGCAGGCAGACCGCCGGGCTGCACGGCGACAAGAGCCGGCTGGTGCGGGCAGGCGCGCAGGCCGCGATGCTGGCCGCCCTGCAGGATCACCTGACGGAGGCGGAGAAGGCGGTCTGCCGGAGAGGACGCAACGCCCATCCCGCAAACACCGCGAAGAACGCGAGCAGGAGGGAGTACCTGGACGCCACCGGGTTCGAGGCGCTCCTGGGCTGGCTCTACCTGAGAAAGGAATATGACCGGATCGCGGAGCTGATCCGGACAGGACTGGAGGAGACCGGAAGTGAGATCTGAAGAACAGTTGATCGAGGGAAGGAACGCGGTCATGGAGGCGCTGCGCGCAGGACGGCCCCTGGACCGGCTCTATGTGCAGGAGGACCTGAAGGACGGACCGATCCTTTCGATCCTGCGTGAGGCAAAAAAGACGGACGCCCTGATCAGCCGCGTCCCGAAGGAGAGGCTGGACCAGATCGCCCCCGGCGGCCATCACCAGGGAGTCGCCGCGCAGATCGCGGCGTACGCCTACGCGGAGGTGGAGGATATGCTGGAGGCGGCTGCCCGGAAGGGAGAGCCGCCGTTCCTGATCCTGCTGGACGGGATCGAAGATCCGCACAACCTCGGCGCCATCATAAGGACCGCGAACCTGGCGGGCGCGCACGGCGTGATCATCCCGAAGAGACGCGCGGTCGGGCTGACCGGCGTTGTCGCGAGAGCCTCCGCCGGCGCCCTGAACTATACGCCGGTCGCGCGGGTGACAAATCTCACCGCCGAGATCGAGGCCCTGAAGAAGAAGGGGCTCTGGTTCGTCTGCGCGGACATGGGCGGAGAAGTGATGTACAGGCTGGACCTGAAGGGGCCCATCGGCCTGGTGATCGGCAATGAGGGCAGCGGGGTGAGCCGCCTGGTGCGGGAAGCCTGTGATATCCGATGAAGGGCGATATCGATTCGCTCAATGCCTCCGTGGCCACCGGAGTTCTGGCCTATGAGATCGTAAGACAGAGGATGCAGGGATGAGAAGAGGAAGGGAAGTCCTGCTTCGGGCAGGCGTTCTGGCGGCTCTGCTTTTTATGCTCTCTGTGCTTTCGCCCGCGCCTGCGCAGGCCGCGGCAAAGATCAGCAGGACCAATGCCTGGCTGAAGACGGGCGATACGGTAAGGCTTAAGGTGACGGGGACCAAAGACGCCGTCACCTGGACGAGCAGCCGTCCGCAGGTGGCGCAGGTATCCGCGTCCGGAAAGGTGAGCGCGCTGAAAAAAGGGGTCTGTGTCATCACGGCGAGAGCCGGGAAGAAGACCTTTACCTGCCGCGTATCCGTGGCCGCCAACCGCTGGATGAAGCTTTTGAACCGCTGGCGCCATACCAGGGTGGACCGCCTGATCTTCGTCAAATATACCGGCGGGAGCGGGGCGAAGGTCGCCATGTGGAAGAAATACACCGAGGGCGGGAAGACCCGCTGGGAAAAGATCGTCTCCTGCAGAGGATATGTCGGAAAGAACGGAATCGACAAAGTAAGAGAAGGAGATAAGCGCACCCCTACGGGCGGTTTCCCCATCACGATGGCGTTCGGGCGGCTCCCCACCCCCGGCACGGCCGGGATCCGCTACACGCGCCTTAACAGCTATCAGTACTGGTCAGGGGAGCGGGAGACCTACAATACCCTGGTGGACAGCCGGAAGCTGGGCCATGTCCCGGCGGGCAGCGAGCACCTCATCGATTACGATCCCGCCTATAATTACGCGCTTGCGATCGGGTACAACCCCGGCAATGTCTACGGAAAGGGCTCCGCGATCTTCCTGCATGCAACGAGCGGGTCGCCCTGGACCGCGGGCTGCGTGGCCGTCCCGGAGGCGGAGATGAAAAAGATCCTGCAGAATACGACCCGGCACACGAGGATCTGCATCTATCCGGAATGACCGGCAATAACGAACTTTTGGGACTTCCTTCGGGAAGTCCCCTTTTTGTTGAAAATCCCGGCGATACGGCAGATCCAGGCGGCCGGGAAGGGCATCTTGAACAACAGATTCGCGCCGGTTTTAAAAAAACATAGAATTTTGTAACGAAAAAGAAGCTATTGAGCGCCATCTATGGTATAGTATAGTTGTGAGATCACACGGAAACGGTGTGAATAGAAAACTTGCAGATTTGGAGGGAGAGACGACATGAACCAGAACGAAATGCTGGCGATGATCCTCGCCGGCGGAAGAGGGAGCAGACTGAAAGACCTGACGTACAAGGTCGCAAAACCTGCAGTCTCCTTTGGCGGAAAATACCGTATCATTGATTTCCCGCTGAGCAACTGCGCGAACAGCGGCATTGACATCGTCGGCGTTCTTACACAGTACGAATCAGTCCTGCTCAACAGCTATGTTGCCGCGAGCAGACATTGGGGACTCGACACAAAAAACAGCGGCGTCTTCGTCCTGCCGCCGCGAGAGAAAGCGGACGCGGATCTTGACGTATACCGCGGCACCGCAGATGCTATTTCGCAGAACATCGACTTTATCGACAACTATAATCCGGAATATCTGCTGATCCTTTCCGGCGACCACATCTACAAGATGAATTATGACAAGATGCTCCGCTATCACAAGGAGACGAAGTCGGACGCCACGATCGCGGTCATCCCGGTCCCGATGAAGGAAGCGAGCCGCTTCGGCATCATGAACACCAACGAGAACGGGGAGATCGTCGAGTTTGAGGAGAAGCCGGAACATCCGAAGAGCAACCTCGCGTCGATGGGCATCTACATTTTTACGTGGAAGGTGCTCCGCAAGCTCCTTGTCGCGGATATGAAGGATCCCGACTCGCATCATGATTTCGGAAAGGACATTATCCCGACGCTGCTCGCGAACGGAAAGAAGCTGATGGCCTACACCTTCGAGGGATACTGGAAGGACGTGGGGACGGTCGATTCCCTCTGGGAAGCGAACATGGACCTTCTGAACAAGAACAACGAGCTGAACCTGAGCGACTCCTCATGGAAGATCTACACCGAGGACGGCTCCGAGCTCCCGCAGTATGTGGGACCGGACGCGGAGATCGACACGGCCTACATTTCACAGGGCAGTGTGATCGACGGAAGCGTGACGCGTTCCGTGCTGTTCACCGGGACTTCCGTCGGGAAGGGCGCGAAGGTCTCGGATACGGTCCTGATGCCTGACGCGCAGGTCGAAGAAGGGGCCGTCGTCAACAGAGCCCTCGTCACGAACGGCGTAAAGATCGGCAAAGGTGCCGTCGTGGGCAGCCCGGACAGCGAAAGCATCCTGCTCGTCGCAAAGAACGTAAAGGGGGTGGAGTAACATGGCTCAGGCATATGCGATCGTAACATCTTCAGGCACCCGTTTTCACATTGAGGGAATGGAGGAATACCGTCCGATCGGAGCGTTCTCCTTCCTCGGCAGGTACCGCGTGGTCGACTTTGCGGTGTCGAACCTGAGCAACAGCGGGATCGACCGCATCCAGGTATATGTAAGCCAGAACCCGCGCTCTCTTGCGGAGCACCTCGGGACCGGCCAGCAGTACAATATCAACTCCAAGAGGGGCAAGCTCCAGCTGCTCTTCAACCAGGACAGCCGTGTCAACGCGGTCTACAATACGGATATCTCCGCGTACGCGGGAAACCAGAATATCATTGCGAGGATGCACCAGCCCTACGTGATCATCACGCCCGGCTACATGGTCTTTAAGCAGGACTTTGAAAAGCTTCTGGAAGACCACATCGCGTCCGGCGCGGATGTGACCCTTCTCTACCATAAGGTGAACAACGCGAAGGATGCGTACCGCGCCTGCGATACCCTCTCGCTGAACCGCCAGAAGGGCGTTAAGTCCATTGATAAGAACTCCGGCACGGTCAATGATCAGAATATCTTCATGGACACCTTCGTGATGAAGAATGAACTGTTCATAGAACTGATCACAAAGGCGAAAAAGACCTCGTCCGTGTTCAATCTTACCGATATCCTCAATGCGGAGAACGAGGACCTGGATATCCGCGGCGTGCCGCACAAGGGATATTTCGCGGCGATCACGGATCTGAAGAGCTACTTCGATTCCAATCTCGAGCTCCTCGACATGGAAAAGACAGCGGATCTGTTCAGCAATGACTGGCCGTTCTTCACCCAGACGACGGACTCCTGCCCGGTGCATTATTTTGAGGGCGCAAAGATCGTGAACTCCATGGTCGCGAACGGATGCCTCATCGAGGGTACGGTCGAGAACAGCGTGATCGGCCGCGGCGTCGAGATCCGCAAGGGCGCGGTCGTCAAAAACTGCGTCATCCTCGGGCATTCGATCATCGACAAGGGTGTTTATCTGGAGAACCAGATCGTCGACAAGTGGGCGAAGGTCTCGCATGTAAAGGAACTGATCGGCGAAGCTTCCGCACCGGGGTATGTCAGAAGGAACGATGTCCTCTGATCCGGACGGCGCACGCGGCAGGCAGGAAAGAAGGAAGATGACAGAGTGACTGCATACGGTTTTTTGACCGGGCTTTTGCACAACCGGATGTTCTGGTCCGCGGCCTCGGCCTGGTTTATTGCCCAGCTCCTTAAGAATCTGATCGATCTTTTAAAGGGGGGCTATTCACTGGACCGCATCGGCGGGGGCGGCGGCATGCCGAGCGCCCATTCCGCCACGGTGACCGGGCTTACAGCAGCTGCGGGGATGACGTACGGAGGCGGCAGCGGCACGTTTGCCGTATCGCTGTTTTTGGCCATCATCGTGATCTATGACGCGATGGGCGTCCGGTATGTGACGGGCCGCCAGTCAAGGATCCTCAACCGCATGATGGAAGAGGAGAAGGCTGCCGGGAAAGATCCCGGGCAGGCAAAGCCCCTTCCGGAAAAGATGGGGCATACGATCCCGGAGATCATCGCCGGCATGGCGATCGGCGTGTTATGCGCCTGCGTGGTCTGCCTCGTGATCTTCCCGCAATAATCATACAAAGAGAGCCCCGGTGGGTGCGCGGCGCGCGCCTGCCGGGGCTTTTTTTCCTTTCAGCTTTATTCAGATCGTATCTTCGCTCTGCGGCGCGCGGATCCCGAACTCCTCCGGGAGGAACCGCGGGCAGACATTTTCCTTTGTGGCGATGACGGAGGCGGCAAGCCGGGTGCCGATCGCGCAGGCGTCCGCCATGGATCTCCCGTAGGTCAGCCCGATCGCCGCGCCGGCAAAGAACGCGTCCCCGGCGCCGGTGGTATCCACGACCTCGACGTTGACGGCCGGACAGATCCCGGCATCCCCTTCCATGGAGGCGTAGACGGCGCCCTCCCCGCCGAGCGTCACGATCATGCGCGGGATCCTCGCGCGTTCCACACGCTCCAGGAGAAGGAGGCACATCTCATCGGGCGAGGTACCCTCAAAATCCTCCGAGAAAAGAAGGCCGGCTTCCTGCAGGTTGCAGACAAAGCAGCCGGTCCGCATCAGCAGGTCGCGCCGCTCAATGGCGATGGACATATTGGAGACGACGCCGTAGACCTCTTTGCCGTGCTTTTCGGCCAGATCAAAGATGGGGCGGAGGATCTCCGGCTCCATATCGATCTCGACAACGACGCTGTCGGCATTTCCTATGATCTCGTCCCCGTGCTCGCTGACGACCTTTCCGATGGAGGAGAGGTCCGGCCTTTTCGAGACGGAGGCGATCACGTCCCCGCTGTTGTCAAAGATCGCGAGCCAGGTCCCGAGCCCGTCCGGCTCGCGGCAGATATATTCCGTGTTGACCTTGTGGCGGGCAAGCTTTGCGATCACCGCGTCCCCGAGGCCGTCGCTGTCGACGACGCTGACGAAGGTGGGACGCAGCTCAACGTTCGCGATGTCCTCCGCGACGTTGCGGGCGACGCCGCCGTGTACCTGCAGGACACGGCCCACATTGCGGCCGCCGGGGATATACGGCGTGATCGGATGTCCCTTTATATCGACAAATGCCGATCCGAAGACGACAATTCCCATTTTTCTCCTCCTGTATTTACGCTCCCAGGAGCTGCCTGACCGCCGCGGCGTCGAACGTAACGCCCGCGGCGCCGTTCACCTCGACCTGGTAGAGCGCGTTCGCGGCCATGTGCTCGGCCGCCTGCTCGAGGTCGCGGATCCCGGTCGTGTCCCTGAAGATGGAGACCAGGGCGTCCAGGCCGTCCGGCGTGACGAGGCATTCCTCCCTGCGCATGCTCATCCTCTGCAGGACTTTGGGAAGCACATATTCGGAAAAGATGACCTTCTTTTCTTCGTCCGTGTAGTCCGGGATCTCGATGACCGCGAAGCGGGACATCAGCGGCGCGCTGATCCTGCTGCGGTCATTCGCGGTGGCGATCGGATAGACGCCGCCGGTCGGGATCATACACTCGATATAATTGTCCGTAAAACCCAGATTGTCCAGAAGCGTGAGCAGCACATCCGCCGGATTGCCGTTTCCCTTCCCCGCCTCCGCCTTGTCCAGCTCGTTGATGATAAAGACCAGGTTCGATTCGCCCGCCATGGAGAAGGCCTCCATGATGATGCCGGGCTTGGCGTTCGCGTAGATCCGGGAGCTTCCTGTCAGCTGCTCCGGGTCGTTGATGGAGCTCATATCGAGCGTCGTCCACGGGAGCTTCAGGATGCGCGCGACGGCATAGGCGATCTGGGACTTGCCGGTCCCGGCCGGGCCGATGAGGAGCAGGCCGTAGGCCGGCAGCGTGTGCGTGCGGTTGATCTGGATGATCGTTTCGATGATTCGCTGCTTGACCGACTCCATTCCGTAGAGCTCTTCATCGAGGATGCGCCTGGCCTCCACGGGATCGATGGACTCAAAGTAGTTGTTCTTCCACTGGATATTCATCATGATGGAGAGGGCGCGCTGCGCGTGCCTGCGCTCCTCCGGGGAGACCTCGTGGGAGCGGGCGACCGCCAGGTTGCGGCGGGCCCAAAGGCCGATATTGTCCGGCAGCGTCCTGCCCGCGCACTTCATAAAGTCCGTGATGCTCTGCAGGCTGGTGAGGCGCATGCCGTCGCCTGTTTCGTCCTCTTCCTCGTCCGGAAGAATGTCCCGGGTGGGAGGATCCGACGCGAGCAGGCGCTCGATCATGAACTGCAGAAAGCCGTCCTCCGCGGAGAGCTTGGCCTGGCCGCCGAACGCGGTCTCGCGGATCTTGTAGACGGCATAGCCCTCCGGAAGATTCTTCCCGGAGAGGCGGACGTTGATCCTGTTTTCCCCCAGCCACTGCAGCAGGCTGGTAAAGCGCGCGTCAACGCGGAGAACATCGGCCGAGAGCGCGCGGGAGGGCGCCTTCCCGTCCCCGTCCTCCGGCGAGAACTCAAAAGCGGTCCTGCGCAGAGGATTCGTGAAGATGCCGTCCGAGTGGTGCTTCCACTGCGCGGCGCTGTTATCGAGCACGAGGATGGGATCCTCGGGGGTCGCTTCTCTTTTTTCCGAGCGGAAAACGGTCCAGGTACAGACCGCCTCCCCGGAAGAAGGGGGTGCGGCGGAAAAATCAAAAACTGGCATAGGTTCCTCCTTGAAATGGTCGTAGTGCATCTAGTGTATCATATTTTCCGCGCATCTGCAGTTTTTTTGCGTCAGCGAAGATGGAGCACGACGGCCTGGTAGCCTTCCATGGCAAGTCCCTCCGGGACTTTTTTAAGGTCCGGGTAATTATTGAGGAGGACCGTATAGGATCCGTCCCCCGTCTCCGGGAGCGGGATCACCTGGGGCTCTTTCTGAAAGTTTCCCATGACCAGGATGGTCTTATCTTCCCCGCGGCGAAGATAAGCCATCACGCCGGGGCGGTCCTGAAGCCAGGGGACAAAGTCCCCGTACACGAGGGTCTCCGCGTACGCGGGATCCTTCCGCAGTCTTGTCAGCCTGCGGTAGTAGTTCAGGACGGAGTCCTCGTCCGCCGCCTCATCTTCGCGGTTGATCGAAACATAGTTCGGATTTACGCGGAGCCAGGGAGTCCCGGTCGTAAAGCCCGCGTTTTTGCCGCCGGTCCACTGGAACGGAGACCTTGCGTTGTCCCGGCCGTGAATGCTGATCGCCCGGAGGGCGTCCTCCTTCGGGATGCCCGACGCGACGGCCACCTTATAATTGTCGATGGAAGCGATGTCATCGACTTCCTCGATGCAGGAGACGGGGAGGTTCTCCATGCCAAGCTCCTGCCCCTGGTAGATCCAGGGAAGGCCCTTCGTCAGGAAGTAGACGGTCGCCAGCAGCTTCTTGCTGGCCGGGCAGGCCTCGCCCTCGGGGATGTAGCGGCTTACGCCGCGCGGCTCATCGTGGTTCTCAATGATATTGGAGATGAATCCGATGTCTTTCACCCGTGCCTGCGTGTCGAACACGCAGTTCCGGTAGTCGTCGGGCGTGATTCCGGAATGAAGCATCCAGCCCTGTCCGCTGTGCCCGAAGATGGCCGGCGCGAAGTCGAACATGGAGCTGAAATAGCCGTCGTCCCCGATGAAAGCGGGAAGCTCCTCCGGATCCGCGTCAAAGACCTCGCCGACGGTGAAGGCGCCGTGCGGGGCAAAGGTGCGGTCCCGCATCTCGGTGAGGAAGGTGCCCACGCCCTTCGCGTCATGGAGCATGTTTACGATGGAGGAGAGGCCGTCGCCGCGGTCCGCCGGATAGTCCCTGTACGGGAGCGCTTTCTTAATGTTCATGATGGCGTCGATGCGGAAGCCGGCAAGGCCCTTATCCAGCCACCAGTTGATGATCTGACAGACCTCCTCGCGGACCTTAGGGTTTTCCCAGTTGAGGTCCGGCTGCTTTTTGTGGAAGGCGTGCAGATAGCACTTGTCCGGATGGCCGGGGAGAGGCTCCCAGACGGAGCCGCCGAAGTAGGAGCGCCAGTTGCAGGGCCCCTTTCCGTCCTTAAAGTCCTCGATATAAAAGTATCGGCCGTACTTTCCGTCCGGGTCTTCGCAGGCCCTGCGGAACCATTCGTGCTCGTCCGAGCAGTGATTCACGACAAGGTCCATGAGGATGTACATATCCCGCTTTTTGGCCTCGGCGATCAGCTCGTCCATGTCATCCATCGTGCCGAAGCGGGGATCGATATTATAATAATCCGCGATGTCGTATCCCTCGTCCGCCAGCGGAGAGACAAAGATGGGGGAGAGCCAGAGGATATCCGCCCCGAGATCCTTCAGGTAGTCCAGCCGGCTGATGATGCCCTGCAGGTCACCGATCCCGTCCCCGTTGGAATCGCAGAAGCTTTTCGGATAGATCTGATACGCGCATTTGCCGTGCCACCATTGCCGTTTCATATTGGTCCTCCTTTGCAGGTCGTGTTTTAATAACATTATAACGCATTTTGGTTCAATTCCAGGTGAGAATATGGTATATTTCTGTATAGAAATATGAACCGGAGGCTGCGCTTATAGTATGAGACATTTGTTTGACGGAGACAGCACGCTGGTGCGGGTCCTGAATAAGATGGCGGATCTTTGCTTCCTGAATCTTGCCGCCTTCCTTTTCTGTCTGCCGGTCGTCACTGCCGGCGCTTCTTTTGCCGCGATGCACTATGTGATCATTGAGATGCATGACGATCTGGAAGGTTCTGTCCTGAGGCAGTTTTTTAAAGAGTTCCGCCGCAACCTGAAAGGCGCGACGCCAAGCTGGCTGATCATCGTCGTGCTGGGCGCAGCCCTTGTATTCGACTTTCGCTATGCGGGGCGGTATCTGCCGGGGCCGGTCATCCTCTGGTTTTCTGTTTTTATCGCGCTCTCGGCGATGCTGATCTTCTGCTTTCTGTACATTTTCCCGCTGCACGCCTGGTATGAGAATACGCTCAGCGGGACATGGAAAAACGCGGCGCTTTTAAGCGTGGCCTATCTGCCGCGCACGGTCGGCATGCTGCTGATCGACGCCTCGATCATTCTGTTTTTGACACAGTTTCTGCCGCTGCTTCCGCTCTTTTTCCTTTTCGGGTTTTCGGTCCCCGCCTATCTGCGGGCCTATCTCTACATCCCGGTGCTGAAGAGCATAAAGGGATCGGGCGGAAAGGACAAGTTTGACGAAACAGACGGCGAATGAACAAAAGGTAAGAGATTAAAGCTGCCCGCGGCGGGGAGCCTGCGGGCGCAGTAAGGAGAGGAGGGGCATGATGCGCAGCAGCGGAATACTGTTTCCTGTTTTTTCCCTGCCGGGAGCCTACGGCATCGGGTGCTTTTCGGAGGAAGCCTGGGGATTTGTGGATTTCCTCAAAAAGGCAGGCCAGAGCTGGTGGCAGATCCTTCCGGTCGGACCGACCGGCTACGGCGATTCGCCCTATCAGGCGTTTTCGACTTTTGCGGGGAATCCGTATTTTATCAGTCCCGATGAGCTGCACAGGCAGGGGCTGCTGACCAGGGAAGAGGTCGCCATGGCCTGTGCCCCGGAGGGAAGCATCGATTACGGGACTCTGTACCGGACAAGGTGGGAGCTTCTGCGCAAAGCCTTCGGAAGGAGCAGGCATCAGGAGACGGACGAATTTGTTGAATTTAAGAAGGCCAACGCATTCTGGCTGGATGATTACGCGCTGTTCATGGCCCTGAAGGACGCGCACGGCGGCGCCCCCTTAAGCGCCTGGGAGAAGGAGATCCGGGACCGCGAAAGCGGCGCGCTGAAAGACGCGCGGGAAAAATACCGCCGGGAGACCGATTTTTATGAGTATCTGCAGTACGAGTTCCTGCGCGAGTGGGACGCGCTCCGCACCTACGCGCGCAAGCAGGGGATCGGGATCATCGGGGACATCCCGATCTACGTCTCGGAGGACAGCTCGGATTTCTGGGCGCACCGGGAGCTGTTCCAGGTGGACGCCGAGGGAAGGCTCTGCAAGGTCGCCGGCGTTCCGCCGGACGGTTTTTCCGCCGACGGGCAGGTCTGGGGGAATCCCCTCTACGACTGGGACCGGCATGAGCAGACGGGCTACGACTGGTGGATCCGCCGCATCGCGAAATGCCGCGAGCTCTATGACGTGATCCGTCTCGATCATTTCCGCGGCTTTGATGAACTCTTCGCCGTTCCCGCGGACGAGGAGACCGCAGCGAACGGACACTGGGAGAAGGGGCCGGGCATGAAGCTCTTCTCCGTTCTCCAGGAAAAGTGGCCGGACCTTAAGATCATCGCGGAGGACCTGGGCTATGTCACGGACACGGTCCGAAAGCTGGTCGCCGATACCGGCTTCCCGAACATGAAGGTCCTGGAGTTCGCGTTTGACTCGAGGGATTCAACGGGGCGCTTTGAATATCTTCCGTACAACTACGGGAAGAACTGCGTCGTCTATACGGGCACGCACGACAACGAGACCCTGCGCGGCTGGCTGGACGATATCCTGCCGGAGGAAGTGGAGATGGTGCGGGAATACTTTGACGTCCGCACGGAGGATCCGCAGGAGATGGTCGATAAGATGATCCGCGCGGCTCAGTCGTCCACGGCGGACCTGTGCGTGATCCCGCTGCAGGATTACCTCGGCCTTGACAACAGCGCCAGGATCAACCAGCCCTCCACCACCGGGAAGAACTGGACGTGGCGGGCGTCCCGGGAGATGCTGACGCCGGAGCTTGCCGCGAGGATCCGCAGGATGACGGACATCTACGGACGCCTGGGAGAGCAGGAGAACTGAAAGAATAAAAAGAAATAAAAAAGGCAGGCCGGCGCCGCGATGCGGACCGGACCTGCCTTTGGCATTTTTAAGGATCAATAATTCTCGGCGTTTACTTCGAAGTAGCTCTGCGGATGCGCGCAGACCGGACATACCTCGGGCGCATTGGTGCCGACGACGATATGGCCGCAGTTGCGGCATTCCCATACCTTGACTTCGCTCTTCGCGAAGACTTCCTGCATCTCGACGTTGCGGAGGAGGGCGCGGTAGCGCTCTTCATGATGCTTTTCGATGGCGCCGACCAGGCGGAATTTCTCCGCGAGCTCCGGGAAGCCTTCCTTCTCGGCGGTCACCGCGAAGCCTTCATACATATCGGTCCACTCAAAGTTCTCGCCGTCCGCGGCAGCCTCAAGATTCTCGGCGGTAGAACCGATCCCGGCCAGCTCCTTGAACCACATCTTCGCATGTTCCTTTTCATTCTCGGCGGTCTTCAGGAAAAGAGCGGCGATCTGCTCGTACCCTTCCTTTTTGGCCTTGGAAGCGAAATAGGTATATTTATTTCTTGCCTGTGATTCACCGGCGAACGCGGCTTCAAGGTTTTTCTCGGTCTGTGTTCCTGCGTACTTTGTCTCTTTCATTTTTTTCTCCTTTCTCCGGGGCTTTCCGGCACCCGGTGCACACTATGATAATACCACCATCCGGGCGGAAGATAAAGAGAAAACAAAGGCGCCGCCTACAGTAACGATTGAGAAACTTTCCAGGTTAGAGTAGAATAAGAAAAGAGAAGTCTCGAAAGAGGAGAGGAGGAGTTTGCAGATGTTTGAAAAAAGCAGAAGGCAGGTGCCGGAGGCTGCCTGTTATCCTCTTGACTACAGCTTCTGGTCGCTGCGGGACCGGGCCTTTGAGAAAGAGGACGCCCGCGTCGGGATAGAGAGAAGATACGGACCGGGGATGGACGACGACGGCGTGCTCATTCCTGCGCAGCGGAAGATGGGGATCGGAAAAGAAGTCTCCGGCGCGGGAAGGGTCATCGCCGAGCGGAAGGATATCTATCAGAACCGGAGAATGGCGAATATCGGCGTCAAAAAAGCCGAGGAGGTCCTGTCGGGACTGGAGCGGAGTTCCCGCGCGGATCTCGACGGGCTTTGCGGCAGCGCGCAGGGCTGCGCGGAGCTTCTGGAGGAGATCCATGCGGCGGTCTCTTCCATGGAGGAGGAGTGTGTCCGGCGCGCCATCCTGCCCGCCCGCGCGTTGGCAGGCAGGCTGGAGCGGGCTGCGCGCGGCGCTGACCGCAGGTGGTCCGCGGATACTTTCCTTGCGGATCTCTCCGGCAGGGAGGACAGGCTGCAGCGGCAGCTTCGGGAACTGACAGACCGCACAGACATCCTCTTCGGTTTTACGGATGACGTAAAGAGCGGGATGAGCCTCACAGGGCTGATGGAAAAATACCCGCAGTCCGAAGAGGGCTTCACCCGGCTCCTCCGGGCGAACGGATACATGGCAAAGCCCGCCGGCTGCCTGCTGAAGGCCTGCTCCTGGAGCGAGGATCCGGAGCTTTTGATGGAGATCCTGCGCCCCATGTACAGGGCGAAGCGAGAGAGAAGGCAGGATGAGGAAGCGGCCGCTCCCTCTTATGAGGAGGTCTGCGCGAAGGTAAGGAAAGACCTCGGAGAGCGCAGATACGGCGAGCTTGTCCCCTATATGGAGTTTTACAGGCTCGCGGCCGAAGTCGTCCAGGAGACGGATTACCTGGAGCAGGGCTTCGGCATGCAGCTTCGCCGCGTCTGGCCGGGGATCATGAAGACCATGGGCGCGGGGCTTTCGGATCCGGATGATCTGAAATACCTGTTTTATGAGGAACTGACGAAGGAGTGCCGGGAGGGCGCCCTTTCGCAGGAGGCGGAGGAGAAGATCAGGGGGCGCAGCCAGTGCCGGCCGAAGGCCGAAAACAAGTGGCAGGAGATGAATGGCGAGCCTGCGCGCAAATTCGGAAGACAGCGAGTGTAACATTGATTATGAGAGAAAACAGAAAAGAGAAGGAAATGATTCACGGCGAGCGGACCTACAGCTCCGCGCACCTGATCAGAAGATTTTCCGAATACATGAGACCATACCGGGTCCTGCTGATCCTGGACCTGTTTTTTGCCGGACTCACGACACTGTGCGATATCGTTCTGCCGGTCATCATGCAGAGACTTACGAACTCCGCGACCGGCAGCGCGGATCCGCTGACCGTGCCCGTCCTGGCGCACATGGTGCTCCTGTACTGCATGCTCCGGCTGGTCGATGCCGGAGCAAACTATTATATGCAGTCCCAGGGCCATATCATGGGCGTCTATATCGAGACGGACATGCGCACGGATGCCTTCGCCCATCTGCTGCAGCTGAGCGACACCTACTATTCGAACGCGAAGATCGGGCAGATCATGGGGAGGATCACGAATGACCTCTTTGACGTGACGGAGTTCGCGCACCACTGCCCGGAGGAATTTTTTATTGCCGGGATCAAGATCATCGCATCCTTTATCATCCTCTGCAGGTGCTCGGTCCTGCTGACCCTGCTGGTCTTTGCCTGCCTGCCGTTTATGGCCGTCGTTTCCGCAAAGCTCAATCACCGGATGCGCACCGCCATGAAAGCGCAGCGCTACCAGATCGGCGAGCTGAACGCGGCGGTGGAGGACAGCCTCCTGGGGGAGCGCATCGTCAAGGCCTTCACCGGTGAGGAGGAGGAAGAGAGAAAGTTCGCGGAAGGGAACCTCCGCTTTCAGGAGATCAAGAAAAAGAGCTACTACGCGATGGCCGCGTTCGGAACGTCGACGCGCCTTTTTGACGGGCTCATGTATACCATCGTCATCCTGGCCGGCGGCCTTAGCCTGATCCGCGGCACCATCGATGCCGGGGATCTGGTGGCCTATATCCTCTATGTGACGACGCTGATCGCGACGATCCGCCGCATCGTGGAGTTTACGGAGCAGTTCCAGAGAGGCATGACCGGCATCGAGCGCTTCTACGAGATCATGGATACGCCGGTGGATATCAAAGACGCGCCGGACGCGAAGGAGCTTCGGCTGACAGAGGGAGCCATCGAGTTTCGGGACGTGACGTTTGAATACCCGGACGACCACAACCGGGTGCTGCGGCATCTCGACCTGAAGATCCGCCCCGGGGAGAACCTTGCGCTGGTGGGCGCCTCCGGAGGGGGCAAGACGACCATCTGCAACCTGATCCCGCGCTTTTATGACGTCACGGACGGCGCGATCCTGATCGACGGGCAGGACGTCCGCAGCGTGACGCAAAAGAGCCTGCGCGAAGCCATCGGGATCGTGCAGCAGGACGTCTATCTCTTCAGCGGGACGGTCAGGGAGAATATCGCCTACGGACGGCCGGGCGCCTCCGATGAGGAGATCCGCGCCGCTGCCATGGCCGCGGGCGCGGACGGGTTCATCCGGAAGCTGCCGGACGGATATGACAGCTACATCGGCGAACGAGGCGTCAAGCTCTCCGGCGGACAGAAGCAGCGGATCTCCATCGCCCGCGTTTTCCTGAAGGATCCGAAGATCCTCCTCCTGGACGAGGCGACCTCGGCGCTGGACAATGAGAGCGAGCTGATGGTCAGCAGGAGCCTCGCGAAGCTCACGGAGGGCAGGACGACGATGACGATCGCGCACAGGCTGACGACGGTCCGCGGCGCGGACAGGATCGTCGTGCTCGGAAAAACAGGCATCCTGGAGGAGGGCACGCACGAGGAGCTGCTCGCGAAGAAGGGCGCCTACTGGAGCCTCTGGAACGCCTTTGCCTGACCCGCAGGATAAGAAACAATCAGCCGGCCTGCCGGCTAAGAAAGTGCATTGACGGAAGAGTTTCTGTTTATTATAATCTTATTCCGACAGCCTTTGACTTCAAGAGAAAGGAAACCTGAAA
This sequence comes from uncultured Lachnospiraceae bacterium, assembly GCA_905235435.1. Lineage (GTDB taxonomy): Bacteria > Bacillota > Clostridia > Lachnospirales > Lachnospiraceae > CAMOKZ01. The sequence continues at coordinate 10,067 of CAJOLD010000017.1, read as the reverse complement.
TGTATAAGATCGTAAGAAAAAAGGTCCTCAATCCCACTGTGACGCAGATGGAGATCGAGGCACCGCTGGTAGCGGCTAAAGCGAAGCCGGGACAGTTCATCATCCTGCGCACGGACGAGGAAGGGGAGAGGATCCCGCTTACCGTGGCCGGGACAGACCCGCAGGAAGGGACCGTTAAGATCATTTTCCAGATCGTCGGCGCAACGACCGAGAGACTCGGCCATAAAGAAGAGGGAGACTATATACAGGATTTTGTCGGCCCGCTGGGAGTACCGACGCACACGGACGGCATAAAGAAGGTGTGCATCGTCGGCGGCGGTGTCGGCTGCGCGATCGCCATGCCCGTGGCCCAGGAGTTCCACCGCCTCGGCGCTAAGGTCACGAGCATTATCGGATTCCGCAGCAAGGACCTGCTGATCCTCGAGGATGAGTTCAGGGAGTGCTCCGACAGGCTGATCGTCATGACGGATGACGGCTCCTACGCCCGCCACGGCAATGTGACCGTGCCGCTCAAGGAGATGCTGGATGCCGGGGAGCAGTTCGATCAGATCATTACGATCGGGCCGCTCATCATGATGAAATTCGTCACCCTCACCGCAAAGCCCTTCGGGGTCCCGGTGACGGTCTCCATGAACCCGATCATGATCGACGGAACGGGAATGTGCGGCGGCTGCCGCCTTACCCTGACGCAGGACGGACAGCGCGTCACGAAGTTCGCCTGTGTCGACGGACCGGACTTTAACGGATATGAAGTCGATTTCGACGAGGCCATGTCCAGAGGCAGGATGTATTTTGGTTATGAGAGAGCTGCGCATGAGGAGACCTGCCGTCTCTTCCAGGGCGCTTAAGAAGGGAGAACAGTATGCCGATCGATCCGAAAAAAAATGAAATGCCTGTGCAGGCTCCCGAAGTCCGCGCACGCAATTTTGAGGAGGTCGCCCTCGGTTATACGGAGGGGATCGCCCTGAAGGAAGCCGCCCGCTGCCTGAACTGCAAGAACAGGCCCTGCGTGGAGGGCTGCCCCGTGAACGTAAACATTCCCGACTTTATCGCGAAGATGAAGGAGGGGGATTTTGAGGGCGCGTACGCCGTCATCAGCGAGACCTCGTCCCTGCCCGCCGTCTGCGGCCGTGTCTGTCCGCAGGAGACCCAGTGCGAGAGCAGATGTACGCTCGGAAAGAAGTTTGAGCCCGTCGGGATCGGACGCCTGGAGCGTTTCGCCGCCGACTGGCATAACGCCAATGTGAAGGAAAAACCGCAGGCGCCGGCAAATAACGGCCACCGCGTCGCGGTCGTGGGCTCCGGCCCGTCCGGCCTGACCTGCGCGGGAGATCTCGCGAAGAAGGGCTTTTCCGTCACCGTTTTTGAAGCCCTGCACACTGCCGGCGGCGTCCTGGTCTACGGGATCCCCGAGTTCCGTCTTCCGAAGTCCATCGTGGCGAAGGAAGTGGACACGCTCCGCGCGCTGGGCGTTGACGTCCAGACGAACGTGGTCGTCGGCAAGACGCTGACGATCGACGAGATCTTTGAGATGGGATACGAGGCAGTGTTTGTCGGTTCCGGCGCGGGACTTCCGAATTTCATGAATATCCCGGGGGAGGCCCTCAAGGGCGTGTACTCCGCGAACGAGTATCTGACCAGAAGCAATCTGATGAAGGCCTACAGGGATGACCCGCGCACGCCCATCATGAAGGGCGGCAGCGTAGCGGTCGTCGGAGGCGGAAATGTGGCCATGGACGCGGCCAGGACAGCGCTGCGCCTCGGCGCCGACAAGGTCTATATCGTCTACCGCCGCTCCATGGAGGAGCTTCCCGCCAGGCGCGAGGAGGTAGAGCACGCACAGGAAGAGGGCATCGACTTCAGGCTGCTCTGCAATCCGCTTGAGATCCTGGGTTATCAGAATCCCGATGATCCGAGGGATGAGAGGAACGGTTTCGTCACCGGCATCCGCTGCATCCGCATGGAGCTCGGAGAGCCGGACGCGAGCGGAAGGCGCCGCCCGGTCCCGATCGAGGGAAGCGAATTCGTGCTGGATGTGGACACCGTGATCATGGCTATCGGCACCTCTCCGAACCCGCTGATCAAGTCGACCACCGAGGGCCTGGAGGTGAACCGCAGGGGAGGCATCATCGTCAATGAGGACGGACTTACCTCCCGCGAGAACGTCTACGCCGGCGGAGACGCGGTGACAGGCGCCGCGACGGTCATCTCCGCAATGGGCGCCGGCAAGGTCGCGGCAAAGGCGATCAGCGAGCAGCTTCTCGGATGATCATCCCCGGAACTTTGGCGGAAGACCGAAAAATTTTCGGAATTTATGCCTTTGCGGCATAAATATTTAAAAAATGTTTGACAAAAAGTGATGCCGTGCCGTAAGATTACTTGCGGTGATAAGGTGTCCGGTGGGAACGCCGCCGGACACCTTTTAAATTGCGCAGATCCGGCAGGGAAATGAAAATGCCGGAAAACAACGACGATCAAGGAGGCGCTTATATGATCAACGTAATTACCAACGTCAACAATACGATCAACAGTATGGTGTGGGGCTGGCCCGCACTGATCCTGCTGGCGTTTGTCGGCGTACTCATGACCTGCCTGTCCAAATTCTTCCAGGTCTCTCATTTTAAGTACTGGTGGAGCCATACGATCGGCCAGATCTTCACCGACAGCCGCGTTACGGAGCACACCAAGGACAAGACGATCTCTCAGTTCCAGTCCCTGTGTACCGCGCTTGCCGCTACGGTCGGCACCGGTAATATCGTCGGTGTTGCCGGCGCGATCGCCATCGGCGGCCCGGGTGCCGTTTTCTGGATGTGGCTGATCGCTTTCTTCGGAATGATGACAAACTTCTCCGAGAACGTGCTCGGTATCCTTTACCGCCGGAAGAACTCCGAGGGAGAGTGGTGCGGAGGTGCCATGTATTATCTCCGCGACGGTCTCGGCGCCAAGAAGAACTGCAAGACGATCGGCGCCGTCCTTGCCGTCCTGTTCTCCGTATTCTGCCTGCTTGCCTCCTTCGGCATCGGCAATATGAGCCAGGTCAACAGTATGGTCAAGAACATCAACACCGCCTTCGGCCTCCCCGAGCTTGCCATCGGCATCTTCCTGTTCTTTGCCGTATCCATCGTTATCGTCGGCGGTCTCAAGCGCGTAGCCGCCCTCACGGAAAGACTCGTACCCTTTATGGTCATTCTGTACCTTCTGGGCACAGTGATCATTATCCTGATGCATCTTACTTCGATCCCCGCTGTCTTCGTCTCGATCTTTAAGGGAGCGTTCTCGATGAAGTCCGCCGCCGGCGGCGTTGTCGGCTCCGGGATCGCGCTGGCGATGCAGATGGGTATGAAGAGAGGCGTGTTCTCCAACGAGGCCGGTCTCGGCTCCTCTGTTATGGTACATTCCAGCTCTAACGTGATCGAGCCGGTCAAGCAGGGCATGTGGGGCATCTTTGAGGTGTTCGCCGACACGATCGTCGTCTGCACGCTGACCGCTCTGACCATCCTTTCCAGCGGAGCTGTGGATCTTGCCACCGGAAAACTGACGAGCGCTGCCGAAGAGATCGGCTCGAGCTCGCTGATGAGCTATTCGTTCCAGCAGACCTTCGGAAAGCCCGGCGCCTGGTTTATCGCGATCGCCATTTTTCTGTTCGCGTACTCGACGGTCCTCGGCTGGAGCCATTACGGATCAAAGGCTTTTGAATATCTCTTCGGTACAAAGGCCATCATCGTTTACAGGATCCTCTTCTCCGTCGTCGTTCTTGCCGGTTCCGTCATGGAAGCGCAGCTCGCGTGGGATATCTCGGATACCTTCAACGGACTGATGATGATCCCCAACCTGATCGGCGTGCTGGTTCTTTCTCCGCAGGTCGCCGCCTGCACGAAGAACTATGTTGACCGCAGGATCAGAAAAAAGAGAGGCGTAACGCCGATGCTTTCCTGCTTCCCGGATATTCAGTCTGAGCAGGAGGTCAGACTGGAAGAGCGTCTGAAGACCCTCGCACGGGGACTTGACGCGTAAGAAGGATCGGTCAAAAAAGATCTGAAGAACAAAAGAAGGCTGCCGCGCCAATGCGCGGCAGCCTTTCCTGTGTTACTGCCATTACCTATGCGATCACTGCTTTTTCTCCTGCAGCCGCGCGGCGGCCATTTCGATCCCGGTATCGGAGTCCTCCAGAAGGCGGCGCACTCTGCTGATCGTTGCCGTAGAGGCACCGGTCTCGCCGGAGATCTCCTGGTAGGTCTGGTTGTTTAAAAGGCGCAGACCGACGTCAAAGCGCTGCGCAAGAGAGTGCAGCTCGTTGACGGTGCAGAGATCTTCAAATAAAGCGTAGCACTCTTCCGTGGTCTCAAGAGAGAGGACTGCCGAGAAGAGCTGGTCGATGGATGGAGAGTGGAGTTCTTTTTTCACGATAACCTCCGCGGAAAGAAATCATTTCCTGCTCTCATTTTAGCACGAGTCGGACGGATTGGCAAAGAAACTTTCCCTTGCAATTTGCCCCGGCATGAAGTAAAATTTAGCAATGTAAAGCTTTAATGCATAGGCGCATTAATGCAAACAAGCAGAAAAGGTTAAAGGAGAGAATCATGGCAATCAAGCTCATCTTGCTGGTGGTATTTTTCAGCGTCATGGTAGGCATCGGGTTTTACTGCAGAAAGCATGCCACCGACGTTAACGGCTTCGTACTCGGAGGACGCTCGGTCGGCCCGTGGCTGACAGCCTTCGCCTACGGAACTTCTTATTTTTCCGCGGTCATTTTTGTCGGATACGCGGGCCAGTTCGGCTGGAAATACGGTCTTGCGTCTACCTGGGTCGGCCTCGGGAACGCGTTCCTCGGCTGCCTGCTCGCCTGGGTCGTCCTCGGAAGAAGGACCAGGATCATGACGCAGCATCTCAATTCCGCTACGATGCCGCAGTTCTTTGAAGCGCGGTACGGCAGCAATTCCCTGAAGATCGCCGCCTCTGTGATCACCTTTATTTTCCTGATCCCGTATACGGCTTCGCTTTACAACGGCCTTTCCAGACTTTTCGGAATGGCCTTCAACATTGATTACACGGTCTGCGTCATCGCCATGGCTGTCCTGACCGGTATCTATGTGATCGCCGGCGGCTACATGGCCACCGCGATCAACGACTTTATACAGGGCATTATCATGCTGATCGGCATCTGCGCCGTCATCGCTGCGGTGCTGAAGAGCCAGGGTGGTTTCCTCGCCGCGATCGACGGACTCGCAAGAATCTCGGACGAGACGGTCTCCACGACCCCCGGCGTATTCGCCTCCTTCTTCGGTCCGGATCCCATCAACCTTTTCGGCGTCGTGATCCTGACCTCCCTCGGCACATGGGGACTTCCCCAGATGGTGCAGAAGTTCTACGCGATCAAGAGCGAGAAATCCATTGCGACCGGTACGATCGTCTCGACCGTGTTCGCGATCGTCGTCGCCGGCGGCTGCTATTTCCTCGGCGGCTTCGGAAGACTGTTCTCCGATAAGATCGACATCGCCGCGAACGGCTACGACTCCGTGGTGCCGACCATGCTCTCCGGACTGCCGGATCTGCTGATCGCCGTCGTTGTCATCCTGGTGCTCTCGGCGTCCATGTCCACGCTTTCCTCCCTGGTCCTGACCTCCAGCTCGACGCTTACGCTGGATCTGCTCAAGGGGCGCGTCGTCAAAGAGATGGACGAGGATAAGCAGGTTAAGATCATGCGCGGACTGATCGTTGTTTTCGTCGCGATCTCCGTGGTCATCGCGATCATCCAGTACCGCTCCAACGTGACCTTTATCGCCCAGCTGATGGGCGTCTCATGGGGCGCTCTCGCCGGCGCTTTCCTTGCGCCTTTCCTGTATGGCCTGTACTGGAAGGGAGCTTCCAGGATCGCGGTATGGTTCAGCTTTATTTTCTCGACGGTCGTTATGCTGGCAAATATCTTCGTGCGCTCCAGCTTCCCGACCCTGCTCCAGTCGCCGATCAACTGCGGCGCATTCTGCATGATCGCCGGCCTCGTCCTTGTCCCGGTCATTTCGCTGATCACGCCGAAGCCTGACAAGGCGGTCGTTGACAATGCTTTTGCCTGCTATGAGGAGAAGGTGCTTGTACACCGCACCACCGCGCTGGAGGATGAAGCCTGATATATGATCATAGACAGCCACACGCACACATTTCCGGAAAGGATCGCCGCCGGGACCATCGAGACCCTCAGCGGGAACGCGCACATAAAGCCTGCCCTTGAGGCAACGGTGGGGGCGCTGGCCTCCTCGATGGAAAGAGCCGGTATCGACCTTAGCATCAATCTGCCGGTCGCGACAAGCGCGCGGCAGGTCCCGAAGCTGAACGATTCCGCCGCCGCGATCAATGAGGCAGCAGCGGAGGCTGCGGGCGGGCCGAAGGTGATCTCCTTCGGATGTATGCACCCGGACTATGAGGACTGGCATGAGGAGCTCTCCCGGGCGGCCCGGATGGGGCTTAAAGGCATCAAGATCCATCCGCCTTATCAGGGGGTCGATATCGATGATATTCGATATTTAAGAATCATCGACAGGGCTGCGCAGCTTGGCCTTACGGTGATCACGCACGCGGGACTCGACGTAGGCCTGCCGGGCGTTGACCGCTGCAGACCGTCCATGTGCAGAAACGTCATAGAGCAGATCGGGGAATTCCCGTTCATCCTGGCCCATATGGGCGGCTGGCGCTGCTGGGAAGAAGTCCCGGAGCAGCTTGCCGGGACCGGCGTGTATCTGGATACTTCCTTCTCGGAGGGGAGCCTGGATGCATTCCCGGACGGATACTGGACGGGGGACGGCCTTCTGATGCTGGGAGAGGAAGAATTCCTCGGGCTCATAAGGACATTCGGGGCGGACCAGATCCTATTCGGTACGGACAGCCCCTGGGCAGACCAGAAAAAGTGCCTGGACCGGGTCAGGGCGCTTCCGCTCACAGAAGAAGAAAAAGAAAAGATCCTCGGGGGCAATGCCAAAAAGCTCCTCGGGGTGTAAAAGAAAGAAGGGACTGTGTTCGCACAGTCCCTTCTGCTATAATAAAAGTGTAAAAAAGCACAAAAAAAATGGAAGGTACAGGGTTCGAACCTGCGACCTTTCGCACGTCAAGCGAATGCTCTCCCAGCTGAGCTAACCTTCCATCTCGTCCATTATAACATAAAATCCCGAATTGTGAAGAGGGAAATTGGGTTTTTTCGTGACCGCGGGGAAACGGTTCCTGTCTTTAATAACAAAGGGCGCGGATGGCCAGGCGGGAAGCTGCGGCAGGAAAGGATATCAAATGCAGGATGAAAAGATCATAGACCTGTACTGGGCGCGCTCCCAGCAGGCGATCACCGAGACCGGCGCCAAGTACGGAAGGTACTGCCGCACGGTGGCGTGGAATATCCTATACAGCGACCTCGACGCGGAGGAATGTGTCAATGACACCTGGCTGCACGCCTGGAACGCGATGCCTCCGGAGAGGCCGCGGATTCTGAAGGCCTTCCTCGGGAAGATCACGAGGAATCTGGCGCTGAACAGGTACGAGAAGGAGCACGCCGCAAAGCGCGGAGGGGGCGAGACGGAGCTCTGTCTGGATGAGCTGGACGGCATCCTCTCCGGCAGCGGGGACGACGCCGCGGCGGCGGTGGACCGGATGGCGCTCACGGCCGCCCTGGACCGCTTCCTGGGAGATCTGAAAAAGGAAGAGAGACAGATCTTCCTGCAGCGGTACTGGTACATGTGCCCGGTGCGGGAGATCGCGGAAAGGTTCGGTTACAGCGAGAGCAAAACGAAGATGCTGCTGCTGCGGCTTCGCGGAAAGCTGCGCGTACAGCTGGAGAAGGAGGGGTTTGTCCTATGAAAAAAGAAGATCTTCTGCGCGCCATGGGCGATGTCAGGGATGACTTTATCGAAGAGGCGGCTCCCCCGGAGGTTTCCTCCGCGCAGGCAAAAGAAGGCGGAGAGGACAAAGAACGCAGGTCTTCCGCCGGGAAGGCTTACAGGTGGAGACGGATCAGCGCCGCGGCGGCAGCGCTTCTGGTGCTGGTCGTCGGGACCGGCGTCTTCTACCGGATGCAGACGAATATGAAATCGGAGGCGCCGCAGACGGCGGAGGACATCCCGGATGCCGCGGCACATGAGGCCGCGGAGGCCGCCCCGGAAGCAGCGGCCGCCCCGGAAGAAGATGTGGAAGAGGCCGCAGCGGCCGCGCCGCCTGGCACTGTCCGGGAAGAGGTGCTGGAAGAGGCCGCAGCGGAAGAAGATGCGGACGAGGTCTCGGACGCCATGTCCATAGAGGAATTTGCGGCCGGTGAGGAGAATGCGCTCAGCGAGGAGCGGGCCACCTCCGGGAGCGCGCCGGTCCCCTGCGGGACCCTGGAGGAAGCCGAAAAGACGGCAGGCTTTGCGCTCGCGCTGCCGGATGCGGAGGCTGGCGCCGCCCGGTCCTATGCGGCATCGCCGCAGGGCGTGATCGAGGTGACAGATCTAGGAGCCGGCGGAGAGGAGCTGCTGGTCATCCGGAAGGCGAACGGGGCCGCGGCGTCTGATACTGAAGAGGCCTATGAGGAGAGCAGCACCGTCTTCCTGGACGGCAGATCCGTCACGCTCCTTGGCGCCGGCGGGAAAGTGATGCTGGCCCGGTGGGAGAAGGACGAAGGCTCCTATACGGTCCGCGCCGGACAAGAAGGGATGTCGCGGGAGAAGATGCTGGACCTTGTCCGGAACATAAATTAAAGAAAAAATAAAAAAACTGTGACCTGTCCTCCCTGTTTCCTGTCCTTTATTACAGAAAGGCAATGAGGCCGCGGAAAGCGCCGCGGCTGATACAGAAAAAAGGAGGACAGATCTATGAAAAGGAAAATTTTACTGGCACTGATGCTTGCGGCAGTCATGGCATCTTCTTCGGGCTGCGGACTGTACCTGGACTACCGGCTGCAGGGACGGCTTCCCGAAACGGAGACCGGCGGGACAACGGTTGAACCGGATATCCTGCTGTTTCCTTCTGCAGGAGAAAAAGATGTTATCGATGACGTGGTATTTACCGCGGAATATGAGGAGTGCCTGGACGGATGGTACGCGGGCAGCGCCGAAGCATGGCCCGGCATACCGTGGAATACGGAAGAGTACAGCTATACGAAGGAGAACGGATGGCGGTCGGCCGCGGCTTCTCCCTTCTCCACCTTCGCGGCGGATGTGGACACGGCGTCCTACGCGAACCTCCGCAGGATGATCCTCGGCGGGACAAAAGTCCCCCCGGACGCCGTGCGGATCGAGGAGATGGTCAATTATTTCAAGTATGATCATGAGGGACCGAAGGAGGGAGAGCCCTTCGGCGTGACGGCGCAGATCGCGCCCTGCCCGTGGAATGAGGAAACGCAGCTTCTGATGATCGGGCTTAAGACCGCGGAGCCCGACCTCGGGGAGCTGCCGCCCTCCAACCTGGTCTTTTTGATCGACGTCTCCGGGTCGATGGATGAGTATAACAAGCTTCCGCTGGTGCAGAGAGCGTTCCGCCTGCTGGCGGAAAACCTGGGCCCGCAGGACAGAGTCTCCATCGTGACCTACGCGTCCGGCGACGAGGTCGTGCTGGAGGGCGCGCGCGGAGATGAGAAAGAGCGGATCACGGAAGCGGTCGAGGACCTGATGGCGGGCGGCGGAACAAACGGATCCGCCGGCATCACAACGGCTTACGAGATCGCGGAGAAGTATTTTATCGAGGGCGGCAACAACCGCGTCATCCTGGCGACCGACGGCGACCTGAACATCGGCGTGACGGACGAGGGATCGCTGACCAGGCTGATCACCGAAAAGAAGGAGAGCGGGGTCTATCTCTCCGTCCTCGGCTTCGGGACCGGAAACATCTCCGACACCAGGATGGAGGCGCTCGCGGACAACGGCAACGGGAACTACAGCTATATCGATGACGTGGCGGAGGCGAGGCGTGTGCTGGTCAGCGAGATCGGCGGGACGCTTTTTACCGCGGCGGACGATGTGAAGCTGCAGGTGGAGTTCAACCCTGCGAAGGTCAGGGGATACCGGCTGATCGGATATGAGAACAGGCTGATGGACGCGGAGGACTTCGCGGACGAT
>CAJOLD010000016.1 GCA_905235435.1 uncultured Lachnospiraceae bacterium | reverse complement strand
TGTCAGCTATTATTCCAAACTATTCCTTGAACATTACGGCTGTCAGCCACATAAATACAGAAATTTAGCTATTATATCATCTGAAAATACCTCAGAGCATCCTCTATAGCTTCCACTTTTTCTTCAGGACATCCCGGTTGTTTAATATCCTCAGATTTGGGCTTATTATAGTTTTCCCGCTCGATGATCCCATGCTTCTGTTTCACTTGGGCAATATTCAGATTCGTCACATGAAATCCGTACTTTTCCTGCACCCAGTCTTGGATTTCCTTGTATGTAGCCTTAGCTTCCGCACTGGTGAGATCCAACTCATCCATATCCACTTTAACCTCGATGTGATGCTTTGCTTCATGAAGTTTGGACAATAAGCATACCGTCTCCACATGCACCGTTTGCGGGAACATATCGCAGGAGCGCACCCTGCGCAGCTCGTATCCACCCGCGCAGAGGACCTTCAGGTCCCGGGCCAGGGTTGCCGGATCGCAGCTCACATAGACTATTTTTCCCGGTCTCATCAGGAGGATAGTCTCCAGAAGAGAAGCCGCGCACCCCTTGCGCGGCGGATCCACCACGACCACGTCCGCGTTTTCTTTTCCGCTCCGGTATATTTCGGGCGCCGCGTCCTCCGCTCTGCCCGTCAGGAATCGCGCATTTCCGATCCCGTTGAGCTCTGCATTCTTTTGGGCGTCGCGCACTGCTTCCGGGATGATCTCCACGCCGATCACGCTCTTTGCCCTGCGGGCGAGAAACAGGGAGATCGTCCCCGTCCCGCAGTAGAGATCCCAGACGGTCTCCGTCCCCTGCAGGTCCGCAAATTCCAGGACGGTTCCGTAGAGTTTCTCCGTCTGCGCGGGATTTACCTGATAGAAGGAAAGGGGCGATATGCGGTACCTGAGATCCCCGATCGTATCCTCGATCACATCGCGGCCCCGGATGACACGCAGCTCTTTGCCCATGATCACATTTGTCCGCTCACGGTTTACGTCCGCGATCACACTGCAGACACCCGGTATCTCCATGAGTCGGTCCGCGAGCTCCTCCTCCGCCTCCATGGCGGTCCCGTTCATGACGATGCAGACCATGATCTGCCCGGTTCCAAAGCCCTTGCGCGTCATGACATGCCGCACCAGTCCTTTTCCGGTCTCCTCGTTATAGGCCGGTATCCCGTACCTGCGCATGTGGTCAAGAACGGTCTCCAGGATCTCCCTGTTCTCCTCAGCGCCCAGCAGGCAGTCGTGATGATCGATGATGCTGTGGGTCCGCCCCGCGTAAAAGCCGGCGGTCAGGTTCCCCTCCCGGTCCGTTCCGACAGGGAACTGCGCCTTGTTCCTGTAGCGGAAGGGTTCTTCCATGCCCATGACGGGCTCCATCGGTATCTCCTTAAAGCCGCCGATCCTCTCAAGGCTGCCGCGGACTTTTTTCTCCTTGAACGCAAGCTGCGCGGCATAATCCATCTCCTGGATCTGGCATCCGCCGCAGCGCCTCGCCTGCGGGCAGGGCGCCGGGACGCGGCACGCCCCCGGAGAGAGAAGTTCTTCGGGTCTTGCGTACGCGAGGTTCTTTCGGACGGCGGTGATCCTGGCAAGGAGCCGGTCGCCGATGACGGTATCCTTCACAAAAACGGCCATGCCTTCCGCATGGCCGATTCCGAGTCCTTCGGTGCTGATGTCTTCTATTGTCAGTTCGATCAGATCATTTTTCTTCATTTTTTCCTCACAGTGCGGAGATCCCAAGCGCTCCGGTCACCTGCTGTTTTTCTTCCTCCGATTCGAACATCTGGTTAAATTCCACGACCTCTTTATTCGGTCCGAAGACGGAGATGTAGGCCACGCCGTGGTCAAAGAAGGGCAGGAAGTTCGGTCCTTCCACCACGGTATACCCGTTCTTTTTCACCTCTGCCACACAGGCAGGCAGATCCCGGGTATTGAGGGCGATATGATCCACGGCGCCGCGCGCCATCGTCGCTTTCCCGTTCTGGTAGGTCTCGATCACGACCTCGCCCATCGCAAGGAAGCACACCTGGCTCGTGCCGTTCATCGTCTCATAGATAGGTTCAAACCCCATGGAAGTGTAAAATTCCTTTGTCGCAGCGATGTCATTGGTCGGAATGCCAAGATGCTGATACCCTGTCACAAGATCCTTCAACATACAGACGCCTCCCTTTCCCCGGGACTTTTCCCGGAAGCCTTTCTTTATTTTTACCCCTCCGCCGGGGTGCTTCTTCTGATATTTGATTCAAAGAGGCGGTTGTATCCGAGCCACCCGGACCCGTCCGGCGCCCCCTTTATAAGCTCCTTCATCGTCTCCAGCTTGGCGTCCGCGTTATCCGCAAGGTTCAGCGCCAGCGCCTCGGGAATGGCCGGTTTCTTCGGCGATCCGAACTCGTATTCCCCGTGATGCGCCAGGATACAGTGCTGCAGTTCGCTGGAGAGCTTCTTCGGGAAGCCCTTGATGCAGCGGCATCCGTAGCCCACCAGCTCGCTCCCCATCACGATATGCCCGAGGAGCTGGCCATCGTCGGTGTAGTCGTTCTCGGGGAAGGCAGAGATCTCCTTGAGCTTCCCTACATCGTGGAAGGCCGCCGCCGTCAGCAGCAGATCGCGGTTAAGATATGGATACATCTGCGCAAAGTAATCGCAGAACCTTACAACGTTCAGCGTGTGCTCAAGAAGTCCGCCCACGAAGCTGTGATGCACGCTCTTTGCGGCGGAATGCGCCTTGAAGGCCTCCGCGAATTTATCGTCTCCGAAGTAATTCGCGATCAGCTGCTTCAGGTACGGATCCCCGACGGTATCGAGCAGCGCCGTCAGCTCCGTGTACATCTCTTCGATATTCTTTTCGCTGACCGGCAGGTAATCCGCCGGAATGTACTCTCCCTCGGAAGCCTTCCTTGCGCGCCGGATATTCAGCTGGAGGGAGCCCTGAAAGTTGGTGACTTCGCCTTTGATGTCCACGTAATCCATCGCCTCAAAGCTGTCGATCCCCGAGGATGAAGGCTCCCAGATCTTTGCGTCGATGGTCCCCGTCCGGTCCTGCAGGATGACGTTCTCATAGGCCTTGCCGTTCTTGGATACTGCGGACTGTTTATACTTACACAGATAAACATCCGCGATATGGTCGCCCTCGCGGAATGTGTCAATGAATCTCATTCGGTTTTTCCTCTTTTCCGGGCCCTCCGGCCATCCTTTCTTTTTTAATTATTATATTGTAAAATGGCAGTAATGTAAAATATCTTTTGAAGGAGACTGACATGAACGAACGCGCGCTGAGAGTGCTTGAATACCCGAAGATCATTGACCGTCTCGTCGGTTTTGCAGGCTCTGAACCGGGCAAAAAACTCTGCCGGGAACTGGTCCCCTCCTCCGACCTGACACAGGTCCGGATCATGCAGACGCAGACTTCTGACGCGCTCAGCAGGATCCTCAAATCGGGCAGCATTTCCTTTTCCGGCGTAGGCGACCTTCGCATGCAGCTGAAGCGCCTGGAGATCGGCAGCTCCATGAGCACTGTGGAGCTTCTTAAGACGGCCCGTCTGCTTGACGCCTGCGCCCGGGTAAAGGCCTGGTCCCACACGGACGAAGAGACACCGGAGGATTCTCTTGCTCCTCTCTTTGCCCGCATTGAGCCTCTGGCCTCCCTCTCCCGGGAGATCCGCCGCTGCGTCCTCTCCGAGGAGGAGATCGCCGACGACGCCAGCCCCGCCCTGCTCAAGGTTCGCCGCTCCATCACCGCCGCCAATGACCGCATCCGCTCCCAGCTGGCCTCCCTGATCAACGGGAGCGCCCGCACCTATCTGCAGGACGCGGTGATCACACAGCGGAACGGCCGTTTCTGCGTGCCCGTAAAGGCGGAACACCGATCCATGGTCCCCGGCATGATCCACGACCAGTCATCCTCCGGCTCAACACTCTTTGTCGAGCCGATGTCCGTGGTCAGACTCAACAATGATATCCGGGAGCTGGAGCTGCAGGAGAAAAAAGAGATCGAGGTCATCCTCGCAAAACTCAGCACGCAGGTGGACGAGAGATCCGATTACATCCTGACGGACATCGAGGTCATGACGGAGCTGGATTTCATCTTTTCCCGCGCCATGCTCTCAAAGAGCTATAAAGGGACGGAGCCCGTCTTTAACGAGGACGGCGTGATCGATATCCGCCGGGGCCGCCATCCGCTGCTGGACCCGAAGACTGTCGTCCCGGTCGATATCTCGCTGGGCGATTCCTTTGACCTGCTCGTCATCTCGGGTCCCAATACCGGCGGCAAGACCGTCTCGCTGAAAACGGTGGGGCTCTTTACCATGATGGGTCAGGCCGGTCTGCACATTCCGGCCTTCGATCACTCAAAGCTCGCCCTGTTCACGGAGGTCTTTGCCGATATCGGGGATGAGCAGAGCATCGAACAGAGCCTGAGCACCTTCTCCTCCCATATGACGAACATCGTCTCCTTCTGGGAGCAGGCGGATGAACATTCCCTCGTGCTCTTCGACGAGCTCGGCGCCGGGACCGATCCCACGGAGGGCGCCGCGCTTGCGATCGCCATCCTCTCCTCCCTGCACCGCAGGGGGATCAGGACCATCGCCACAACGCACTACAGCGAACTGAAGGTCTTTGCGCTGTCCACGCCCGGCGTGGAAAACGCGTGCTGCGAATTTGACGTCGAGACCCTGCGCCCCACCTACCGTCTCCTCATCGGCGTCCCCGGCAAGAGCAACGCCTTTGCCATCTCATCCCGCCTGGGTCTTCCGGACGAGGTGATCGATGAGGCAAAGGAACATATCTCCCAGGAGCAGGAGAGCTTTGAAGATGTGATCGCCGATCTCGAGGACCGGCGCAGACAGGCCGGCGCCGCGCAGGAACAGATCGAGGAGGACCGGCAGCAGATCGCGCAGCTCAGAAAGCGTCTGGAGCAGAAGGAAGCGAAGCTCGAAAGCAGCCGAGACCGCATCATGAAGGAGGCACAGGAGGAGGCGCAGGCAGTGCTCCGCGAAGCCAAGGAGTACGCGGACGCCGTGATCCGCCGCTACAACAAGCTGGGCGCCAGCCCCGACATGGCCAGGGAAATGGAGAGGGAGCGCACGAAGCTCCGCGAGAAGATGACCGGTCTTGATACCGCCGGCACACCGGCCGCCTCCCCGGCAAAGGGGAAGGGCACGGACCCGAAAAAGCTGCGTCTCGGCGATTCGGTCCGCGTGATCAGCATGAACCTGAAGGGGACCGTCAGCAGCCTTCCGGACGCAAAGGGCAATCTGTTCGTCCAGATGGGCATCCTGCGCTCCCAGGTAAATGTCAGTGACCTGGAGCTCCTTGAGGAAGACACATCCGCGGGCCCGAAGGGCCGCGTCTCATCCGGGAAGATCGGCATGAGCAAATCCGCCTCGGTCTCCACGGAGATCAACCTTCTCGGCATGACGACGGACGAGGCGGTCGTGCAGCTTGACAAGTATCTCGACGACGCGTACCTGGCGCATCTTCCCTCTGTCCGGATCGTACACGGCAAGGGGACCGGCGCCCTGCGCAAGGCCGTACATAATTATCTCCGGAAGCAGAAACATGTCGACAGCTTCCGTCTCGGAGAGTTCGGAGAGGGCGACGCGGGCGTGACCATCGTGACCTTTAAAGCATAAAAAGCTTGACGCATTTCATTCCTTATACTATTATTGTGTTTGCCGCAATTGGTTAATTAAGCGAAAAATACCGCATTTGCGGGAAATTTGAGGGATGTTATGTCTGCTATACGCACTTTGAGGACGGTCCTTGCCATCGTCGGAACAGTGTTTTTTATCCTCTACTTCTACCAGATGGTCTATACGGTGATCGGCCTGTTCCACAGGATCATGCCCAAGCAGCCGGTTTCCCGGCTCCACCGGTATGCCGCTGTGATCTCGGCAAGGAACGAGGAAAAAGTCATCTCAAACCTGATAGAAAGCCTGAAAGCCCAGGATTATCCGAAGGACAAGCTGGATATCTATGTGATCGCCGACAACTGTACCGATCAGACGGCGCAGATCGCAAGAGACTGCGGAGCTTTCGTCTATGAGCGCAGCGACAGCACGCACCAGGGTAAAGGCTATGCGCTGGAATACTTTTTCCGCTGTCTGCAGCGCGACAAAAAAGATTCATACGAAGGCTACATGGTCTTCGACGCAGATAATATCGTAGATCCGAATTTCACAAAGGAGATCAACCGGGTCTTTGACACCGGCGAATACGGAGCCATCACCGGCTACCGCAACTCCACCAATTTCGGAGACAACTGGATCTCCTCCGGCTATGCCATCTGGTTCCTGCGTGAAGCGCGGTTCCTGAACGGTCCGCGGATGTATCTCGGCACGAACTGCCATGTCTCCGGGACCGGCTTTCTGGTATCCGCCGACGTGATCCGCAAGAACAACGGCTGGCCCTTCTTCCTTCTCACGGAAGATATCCAGTTTTCCGTCAACTGCGCGGCACAGAATATCCGCATCGGATACTGTGAGAGCGCGGTCGTCTACGACGAACAGCCCACGACCTTCCGGCAGTCCTGGCGCCAGCGCCTTCGCTGGTCCAAGGGCTTTTACCAGGTAAACGGCAGATACGCCGGATCCCTGATCGCCGGAGCCATCCAGAAACAGGGGAAGGCCGCCTGGTCCTGCTTTGACATGCTGGCGACCATCGCTCCCGGGACCATTCTGGTCCTCGCGGAGATCCTGATCTTCGGAGGCATCTGCATCAGCGTCTGGGGGCTTCCCGGCTGGCTTGCCCACTTTGTCCTGCGGCGCTGCGGCAGGCTGGGAATGCGCCTGCTGCTTGAGTACTATCTGCTCATGCTGCTCTACGGACTGCTGACGGTCATCGTTGAATGGAACAGCATTCAGTGTCCGGCATACAAAAAGATCCTCTACTGCTTTACGTTCCCGCTCTTCATGCTGACCTACATACCGATCTCCATCACGGCGCTTTTCCGCAAAGTGTCCTGGACGCCGATCGATCATTACGGTACGGAAGCAGACCGGATCACCGAACGTTTTTGATCCTTTTCCTTGAACAAAAAAACAGGGGCGCACGCCCCTGTTTTTTATTCCGGAAACAGGATATCGCTCCTGCCCCCGCTGTCGAAGAGGTAGTTGTACTGCCAGATGCGGTAGGTCTGCAGCCATTCCTTTTCTTCCCCCTCCGCCTCCCGGTAGGGTATAAACCCTCCGGCTGTCTTTGAATAAAAGCCCTGTGAGTTCCACACGGGGATCACCTGTTCCAGGTCCAGGCGGAACCGGTCGTAGGGCGCAAGTTCTATCCCCGCCGTCTGAAGCACCCGAAGGCCCAGATCGCTCATGCTGATCAGGCCCGTATCCCCGGATTCCCTGTCAAAATTCGTCCAGATCACATAGGGTACGGCGTACTCCGGTTCCTGCTCGTCGAGCGTATCAAAGGGTCCCTGATGGATCTCCTCGTAAAAGCGGATGTTAAGGCCCGGGTAATGATCGCCGAAGATCGCGACGATAACGTCCCTGTCCTGCTGCTCAAAGTAGGAAAGAAGATCTTCGATTGCGCTGTCGCTTTCGTGGATCAGTCCCAGGTACTGTTCCGCGTCCGGGTATTCCTCGCTGTATCCCTCCAGCTTCATGCAGGGCGTATACCCCTCCCCGTCATATCCGAAGCCTCCGTGGTTCTGCATCGTGATCCCGAACAGGAAAAGCGGCTGGTCTTCGTCCCTTTCCTCCCAGATTCGTATGACCTCTCCGAACATCTCCCTGTCGCTCACATAATCGCGGATCATGTCCTGCTGCGGATAATCATCGATAAAGCTCCAGCTGTCAAAGCCGAGCAGCGGGTAGACCTTTGTCCTGGACCATCCGCCGGAAAGGTACGGGTGTGTCGCTTTGCAGACATACCCCTGATCCTTCAGCCACGATGCCATGGAAGCGGAGGGCTCGTGGATGTACAGCTGATAGGGAGTCGCCCCGTAGGGCAGAAAGCCCATCGTGTTGCCGGTCAGCACCTCGAATTCCGAGTTTGCCGTCCCTCCTCCGTAGACGGAGGAGAGCACATATCCCCTGGTCACGTTCTCCTCAAGGCTGTCCCAGTACGGCGTCACGGGCTGCTCTGTTCTCACCGGTGAGCCGAGCATGGACAGGTCCGCGAAGGATTCCTCCAGGATGAGGATGATGTCCGGCTGCTGTCCGCCTCCGGATGGGGTCTCCCCGCTCCCGCCGTATTTCTCCTCCAGCCTCCGGACCGCCTCTTCGCTGTAGCCCTCCGGGGGCTTTATCTCCATCTCGCTGCGCAGCTGCAGGCTGAAGTTCAAAAGATATCCGTTGTACTTGGAGCCGTTGTTTCCCCAGGTCTCTATATAGATGCCGCTTCCGGCGGCATACCACGCCGCGATCAGCACGGGGCAGAGGGCCAGCGCGGCAAGCCGCAGCCATGCGCGGGCGCCCTTTCCCTCAGGCGGGAAGGCATACCAGAATCCCACAAGCACGATCCACAATAGGATTCCGCAGTATGTCATGGGCTCCACGCGGAAGGAGTATTCCCCGGACACCCCCATCGCCGTTTTTACGGAAAGGATGTCCAGAGGCATCAGCTCTGTCCCGCGGAAACGGAAGACAAAGTACGATACCAGGCTGATGAAGCAGAAGACAGCGGAGGCGGCCGTAAGAGAAAGCCGCATCCGCCCGGTGACCGCGAACAGCGGGAGGACCAGAAGGAGCACGAGCGCCATCTCCAGCAGGATCTTTACATGCCCGATGTAAAGGATATGCCCCACATTTACGATCAGCTGGGTGCAGGCGTAGATCCCGAAGATGCTCAGCAGGAATAGGAAAAGCCCCGCTATGCGCCGGACCCGGACGCTTCCCCTCTCTCCGGAGACGGAAAAGCGAAGGCCCCACACAAAGATGATCAGCGGGGCAAAAAGGAGCGCGGCGATCCCCGTCCGCACATCCTCGCCGAGCAGAAAGCCGGCAAGGACGGCAGCCGCGGCTGTAACGATCCCCGCGTTCCTTCTTTTTCTGTTAAAAGTGATCACTTTCATCAATGGTGGAAAAGCCTGATGCCGGTAAATACCATCGCCATGTTGTATGCGTCGCAGGCGGCGATCACGGCATCATCCCTGACAGAGCCTCCGGGCTGGGCGACGTACTCCACGCCCGACTTCACCGCGCGGTCGATATTGTCGCTGAAGGGGAAGAACGCATCCGAACCGAGAGCCACCCCGCTCATCGTATCCAGCCATTCCCTCTTCTCCTGCTCCGTCAGCGGCTCAGGTCTCTCTGTAAATACGCGCTGCCATTTTCCGTCAGCCAGAACGTCCATCGGATCGGAACCGATGTAAACGTCCGTCGCATTGTCCTTGTCGGGGCGGGAGGTGCCTTCCGCAAAGGGAAGCGCAAGCACCTTCGGATGCTGGCGCAGGAACCAGTTGTCCGCCTTCTGGCCGGCAAGGCGCGTGCAGTGGACGCGGGACTGCTGCCCGGCGCCGATGCCGATCGCCTGTCCGTCCTTTACATAGCAGACGGAGTTCGACTGGGTATATTTGAGCGTGATCAGGGCGATCTTAAGGTCCGTCATCGCGTCGGCCGGGATCTCCTTTCTCGCCGTCACGACCTTCTCCATCAGAGCATCGTCGATGGCAAGCTCCTGCCTGCCCTGCTCAAAGGAAACGCCGAAGACCTGCTTGCGTTCGATCGGAGCCGGCCTGTAATCCGGATCGATCTGGATGACGTTGTAATTTCCGTTTCTTTTCTGCTTAAGGATCTCCATCGCCTCCGGCTCGTAACCCGGAGCGATCACGCCGTCGGATACCTCGCGGCGGATCAGCTTTGCGGTATCCGCGTCGCATACGTCGGAAAGCGCGACAAAGTCGCCGAAGGAAGACATGCGGTCAGCGCCGCGGGCCCTTGCGTAAGCGCAGGCAAGCGGTGAAAAGGCCTCATAGTCCATGTCGTCCACACGATAGATCTTTGCCAGTGTTTCGGTGAGAGGACGGCCGACCGCGGCGCCTGCCGGCGAAACGTGCTTAAAGGAGGTCGCGGAGGGAAGGCCTGATGCCTCCTTCAGCTCCCTGACCAGCTGCCAGCCGTTAAGAGCGTCAAGGAAATTGATATATCCCGGGCGGCCGTTTAAGACCGTGACCGGAAGTTCTGCCCCGTCCTCCATAAAAATGCGGGACGGTTTCTGATTCGGGTTGCATCCGTATTTCAGCTGAAGTTCATTCATGAGCCGGTTCCTCCTTATTTGCTGTGCCTGTTAATGATCCTGGTTTCATAAGCCCCGGTCTCAATATCGATGAACCGGACGAACAGAGAAACTTTGTTATCTGCGTTCAGGTTTTCCCATACAAGGGAAGTGAAACTGTCGATATCTCCATCGATCCCCACGCGGGCGGGCTCGCCCTCAAAGCTCGGAAGCGGATCTCCGTCTTCCTGGTAGGTGTGGATGAAGCGTCCCTCGCCGGGAATCGGGTCCTCATAGGAGAACTCGGACCGGATGCAGGAAGCCGGATCGCCGTCACTGCTCTTTAAGATCGACATCCTGTAGTCAAAGCTTTTGTCCTGCACATGAAGCAGTGCCGAAATGCGGGGCGTATAATTGGGGGCATCGGGCTCAAAGGTCCTGCTGCGAAGGGACTGTTCAAAGGTCAGTCCGGCCGAAAGCCCGTCATAGACCGTATCTGTCTGGTCTCCGTTCGTAACGATCGTATCCGGCCCCAGAACGCGCACCGGCGCATAGATGATGAGACTCGGGTCCGTCATTTTTGATGGATCATACGCCTGCGTGCGGATACCCTCTCCGTCCCGGACAAAGATCCTGTTCCGGCTGTTCTCGCTGCGTCCCATGATGAAGTACGCGGTCACGGCATACCGGCCGTCCGGCGTCCTTCCCACAATGATCCCGCGTCCGGGATAACTGTTGCCGCGAAGTTCCTCTTCCAGAGAGATACGTTTCATGAAATGCTCCTTTCATTCTTTACTCCACGCGCATGCGCGGAAGTATTTCTTCATGTTAACGCATACAGTATACAACATCAGACGGTCTGTGTAAAAACTATTTCTATCTTTCTTTGACGCGGGGTCTGCGGACGGGTATACTCAAAGGGAAAAAAACGGGATCTGAAAGGAGAACGAATGGAAATAGAAAGAAAATGGCTCGTAAATGACTGGCCGGAGAATCTCCCGCTCCTGTATGAACAGAGCATGCGGCAGGGATATATCACCGTGCGCCCGACCGTGCGCATCCGGGAGGAGGCCGTCACCGGCGGGGATGTGCAGTACATCCTCTGCTTTAAGTCGCCGGGCACCCTCGCAAGAAAAGAGATCGAATTCCCGATCGAAAAGGAACAGTTTGCCCAGCTGGAGGATCTCATCGGTCTTCCGCTCATCCCGAAGCTGCGCAGGACCTACGGGCTGCCGGACGGTCAAAAGCTCGAGGTCAACTGCGTAGACGGCGGTCTCCCCTCCGAATTCTGGTACGCGGAGATCGAATATGAGACGGAAGAACAGGCCCTCTCCTGGAAGGCCGAAGATGGCGCCCTCGCGGAATATCTCTCCCGCGAGGTCACCGGGGATCCCGGGCAGACCATGGGCGCCTACTGGATAAAGACCCGCCTGCAGGGGCAGGAGCATTGATTCATTGATTCAGGAACGGACCGCGTCCTTCATGCTGCGCACATACTCCCCGACATGGGGCGCGGCATCCCGGCCGTATTCCTCGAGGATGCGGATGATCGCCGACCCGACGATCGCGCCGTCCGAGAGGGCGGCCATCTTCGCGGCCTGCTCCGGCCTCGAGATTCCGAAGCCCACTGCGCAGGGGACGTCCGTGTTCTCCCTGACCAGGCGGACCATGGCGCCGATATCCGTTGTGATCTCGCTGCGCACACCGGTCACGCCGAGGCTGGAGACGATATAGATAAAGCCCTCCGCCTCCCGGGCGATCATGGCGATCCGCTGCTCGGAGGTGGGCGCGATCAGGGAGATCACATCCACACCGAACGGCCCGAATACGGAGGAGAACTCCTCCTTCTCTTCAAACGGCACATCCGGCAGGATCACGCCGTCGATCCCGATCTCCGCGCAGGTGCGCGCGAACGCCTCCGTTCCGTAGGAATACACCACGTTCGCGTAGGTCATAAAGACCATCGGGATGGTCACGTCTTTTCGCAGATCCCTCACCAGGTCGAAGACCTTGTCGGTCGTTACGCCGCCCGAGAGCGCGCGCAGGTTTGCGCCCTGGATCACCGGCCCCTCGGCGGTCGGATCCGAAAAGGGGATTCCCAGCTCGATCAGGTCCGCGCCTGCCGCGGCGGCCTCGCGGACAACGGCAGCCGTTGTCTCAAGGTCCGGATCCCCGCAGGTGATAAATGGAATAAACGCCTTTCCTCCGGCAAATGCTTCTCTGATCCGACTCATTCCGAAATATCCTCCCCTCTGTATCTTGCGATCGCCGCGCAGTCCTTGTCGCCCCTGCCGGAGATCGTGATCACGATGTTCCTGCTGCTGTCCATCTGCGGCGCGAGCTTCATCGCGTAAGCCACCGCGTGGGCGGATTCAATGGCGGGAATGATGCCTTCCGTCCTGCTCATGTACTCGAAGGCGTTCACGGCCTCATCGTCGGTGACCGGGACGTACTCGGCGCGCCCGATATCATGGAGCCATGCGTGCTCCGGGCCGACGCCCGGGTAGTCAAGGCCGGCGGAAATCGAGTAGACCGGCGCGATCTGCCCGTACTTGTCCTGGCAGAAATAAGATTTCATGCCGTGGAAAATGCCCGATTTTCCCGTCGCAATGGTCGCGGCCGTCTCAAAGGTATCGATCCCGCGGCCCGCTGCCTCGCAGCCGATCAGGCGCACGCCCTCGTCACCGATGAAATGGTAGAAGGATCCGATCGCGTTGCTGCCGCCGCCGACACAGGCCAGGACGGCGTCCGGGAGCCTTCCCGTCTTTTCAAGCATCTGCTCTTTGATCTCCTTCGAGATGACGGACTGGAAGTCGCGCACGATCGTCGGGAAGGGATGCGGCCCCATCACCGAACCGAGGCAGTAGTGCGTATCCTCTATCCGGTTCGTCCATTCGCGCATCGCCTCGGAGACAGCATCCTTCAGGGTGGCCGTCCCGGTCGTGACCGGAATGACCTCCGCGCCGAGCAGGCGCATCTTGTACACGTTCAGCGCCTGTCTCTTCGTATCCTCCTCACCCATGAAGACGACGCACTCCATGCCCATCAGGGCCGCGGCGGTCGCGGTCGCCACGCCGTGCTGGCCGGCGCCGGTCTCCGCGATCAGGCGGGTCTTCCCCATCTTCTTCGCGAGCAGGGCCTGTCCCAGCACGTTGTTGATCTTGTGCGCTCCGGTATGGTTCAGATCCTCGCGCTTGAGCCAGATCTTTGCCCCGCCGAGGTCCTCCGTCATCTTCTCCGCGAAGTACAGGCGGCTGGGCCTTCCGGCGTACTCGTTGAACAGGGTCTCAAGCTCCCTGTTGAATTCCGGATCCTCCTTGTAATGGTTGTAGGCCTCTTCCAGCTCGATCACGGCGTTCATCAGCGTCTCGGGGATGTACTGTCCCCCGTGATCCCCGAATCTTCCTCTCATGTTCGTCATCTCTTCCTCCGATCTCATTTTTCCTGAAAGCCGCGCGCCCTCAGGGCGAACAGCCGCATCTTTTCCGGGTCCTTGCACCGGTCTGTCTCTATCCCGGAGCTTACGTCGAGCGCGTAAGGCTTCGTCCGCTCCAGTGCCTCCTCCACGTTGTCCGGAGTCAGTCCGCCGGCCAGTATGTACGGCCGCTCTATCCCCTGCAGGAAGGACCAGTCAAAGGACGAGCCCGTCCCCGTCCCGTGATCCAGCAGAATATAGTCCGCGGCGGACGCCTCCGCCCTGCGCGCGTCCTCCCGGCTTTCTATGCGGAAAGCCTTGATGAGGGGCCGGTCCGTCAGCTCCCTGAGCCTGCGGATATACTTATCGTCCTCCTGCCCGTGCAGCTGCGCCGCGGCAATAAGCCCGCTCTCCAGGTACGAAGCCACCGTCTCCTCTGTCTCATCCACAAAGACGCCTACCGGCATTACGGACGGATCCAGGAGCCCTGTCAGCTCCTTAAGCTCCTCCCGGCTGATGCTCCGCCAGAACGGCCGCGAAAGGATAAATCCCGCATAGTCCGGAAGGACCTCATTGACATAGCCGATGTCCTCCCTTCGCCGCAGGCCGCACATTTTGATCCTGATATCCAATCCGCACCTCCCGCTTCGTTCTTTTCTTTACCTGGCCCCTCTGCCGCGCAGGCCGTCCAGCACTGCCTTTTTATCAGACGCGCGCATCAGCGTCTCTCCGATCAGAACGCCGTTTACGCCGGCGGCGCGCAGCACATCGATATCCGCCGAAGTCCGGATCCCGCTCTCCGCGACGAACAGCACCTGCGGCGGCACGAGCTTCCGCAGCCGCTCGCTGTTATGCACGTCTACGGTAAAGTCCTTCAGGTTCCGGTTGTTGACGCCTATCATGCGGGCGCCCGCCCTCAGCGCGGACGCGATCTCGTCCTCGTCGTGGGCCTCCACGAGCGCCGACAGGCCCAGCCTGTCGCAGATCTCAATATCGGCGCGAAGCTCCTCCTCCGGGAGCAGCGCGCAGATCAGCAGGACCGCGGACGCCCCCAGCGTTTTTGCCTCATAGATCATATAGGGATCAACGGTAAAATCCTTGCGGATGCAGGGGATCTTCACAGCACCGGCGATCTCCTCGAGATACCGGTCAGAGCCCATGAACCAGTACGGCTCCGTCAGCACGGAGATGCAGGCGGCGCCGGCCGCCTCGTAGTCGCGGGCAATGTCCAGGTACGGAAAATCCGGCGCGATGAGTCCCTTTGACGGGGAGGCCTTCTTGCATTCGCAGATAAAGCCGATATCTCCTCCGGAAAGCGCCTTCTCAAACCGGAACGCCTCCGTCCCGGCCGCCGCGTCTTCCTCCAAACGGCGAAGAGCCCTCTCCTCCATCTCTTCAGGGGAGACTTCTTTCTTTGCCGCCTCCGCCCGCTCCGCGGCGCGCGCGGCGATCCTTGTCAGTATGTTGTCTTCCACCGCGTTCTCCTTTACGCCTTCGCATTGGAGGCTTCAATGTACTCCTCCAGCTTCCGCGTGGCGGATCCGTTATCGATCAGCTCCGCGGCAAGACGGATGCCGTCCGAGAGGATGGGTGCCTTCCCGGCCACATACAGGCCCGCGCCCGCGTTCAGAAGGACGGCGTCGCGCTTCGGCCCTCTCTCCTCTCCGGAGAGGATGGCGCGGGTGATCTGCGCGTTCTCTTCCGGCGTACCGCCGAGCAGGTCTTCCTTCGTCCCTCTCTCCATGCCGAAGAGCTCCGGGGTGATGATATAGTCGATGAACAGACCGTCCCTCAGCTCGCAGACCGTTGTCGGCGCGCTGATGCTGATCTCATCGAGCCTGTCCTGCCCGTAGACTACCATAGCATGCTTTACGCCGCAAGACTTTAAGACCTGGGCGATCGGCTTTACAAGATACTCGTCATAAACGCCGAGAACAAAGAATTTCGGGTTGCCGGGGTTCGTCAGCGGCCCGAGGATATTGAAGACCGTGCGGAACCCGAGCTCCTTGCGGATGGCGCCGACGTACTTCATCGAGGTGTGGTATTTCTGCGCGAAGAAAAAGCAGATGCCCGGATCGCCCAGGAGGCGCACTGCCTGCTCCGGATCCTGATCGATATTGATACCCAGCGCTTCCAGGCAGTCCGCAGCCCCGCTCAGGGAAGACGCGGCGCGGTTCCCGTGCTTGGAGACCTTCGCGCCGCCGGCGGCGGCGATGATGGCGGCTGTCGTGGAAATATTGAAGCTGTGGGCGTTATCCCCGCCCGTTCCGACGATCTCCAGGGTCTCGTACCCGTGCTCCACGGGAACAGCGTGCTCGCGCATCGCCTGCGCGCAGCCCGCGATCTCATCGGTCGTCTCGGCCTTCGCGCTCTTCGTGGAAAGGGCTGCGAGGAAGGCGGCGTTCTGGGTCTGCGTGGTCTCCCCGCTCATGATCTCGCCCATCACCGTATAGGCCTCTTCATAGGTCAGGTCCTGCTTGTTCACGATTTTTGCTATAGCTTCCTTGATCATTCCATTTTCCTCCTCAGGATATTTCTCCGATCATTTGCATCCAGTTCTTTAATATGACTGCGCCGTCCGGCGTCAGTATCGATTCCGGGTGAAACTGCAGGCCGCGCACGTTCTGCTCCTTATGGCGCACGGCCATCACCTCTCCGTCGTCCGCCCTCGCGGTCACCTCAAGGCTCTCCGGCAGCGTCTCCTCCAGAAGGGCCAGCGAGTGGTACCTCGCGACCGGTATCTCCTCCGGAAGGCCCCGGAAGATGGGATCCGAAGTATCGATCCGGGTCAGGGACTGCTTGCCGTGCATCAGCGTCTTCGCGTAGCTCACGGTCCCTCCGAAGGCTTCGCAGATCGCCTGATGCCCCAGGCATACGCCGAGGATCGGGATCTGCGCGCCCAGCGACGCGGCCGCCTCCATGCAGACACCGGCGTCCTCCGGGCGTCCCGGTCCCGGCGAGAGCACGATCCCCTCCGGGGAGAGGGCGCGGATCTCATCGACGCTTAAAGCGTCGTTTCGCACGACCCGGATATCCGGGGACAGCGTACCGAGCATCTGGTAAAGGTTGTAGGAAAAGCTGTCGTAATTATCGATCAGAAGTATCATAGATCTCCCTCCTGCGCTTTCCGCAGCGATTCCATCACGGCCGCCGCCTTATTGATGCATTCTCTGTATTCCTTTTCGGGAACAGAGTCCGCCACGATCCCGGCGCCGCTCCTGACAAAGACCTTTCCGTTCTTTTTGTAGGCGATCCGGATGGCGATGCAGGTATCCAGGTTCCCTGTAAAGGAGAGGTAGCCGATGGCACCTCCGTAGATTCCGCGCTTGTTGTCCTCAAAATCGTTGATCAGCTGGCAGGCCTTCAGCTTCGGCGCGCCGGAGAGCGTTCCCGCCGGCAGTACGGCGTTCACCGCATCCAGCGCCGTGCAGTCGTCACGGATCTGCCCGCGCACCGTCGAGCCGATGTGCATCACGTGGGAGAACCGCAGGATCTGATAGGCGCTCTCCACCCCGACGGTGCCGAAGCGGCTGATCCGACCGATGTCATTCCGCCCCAGGTCCACCAGCATGCTGTGCTCCGCCAGCTCCTTCGGGTCCGCGAGGAGCTCCTTCTCCAGCGCCTCGTCCTCCTCCGGGGTCTTCCCGCGCGGCCTCGTCCCCGCCAGCGGGAAGGTGTGCAGGACGCCGTCCTCCAGCTTCACCAGCGTCTCCGGCGAAGCGCCCGCGACCTCCATATCACTTCCCGAGAAATAAAACATGTACGGGGAGGGATTGACCGTCCGCAGAACGCGGTAGGTGTCCAGCAGGCTGCCCTCAAAGGGAGCCTCCAGCCGGTTCGAGAGGACGATCTGGAAGATATCCCCCTCCAGGATGTGGTGCTTGGCCTTTTCCACCATCCCGCAGAATTCTTTTTCTTCGAACAGCGGCGTCACCTCGCCGAGGAACCTGCCGGGTTCTTCCGGACAGGGCTTTCCGCCGCGGATGAGAGCGGTCATCTGCTCAAGCTCCAGGACGGCCCGGTTATATCCGGTCTCCGGCTCGTCCAGGGAGATGTTCACGATCAGAATGATCTTCTGCCGGTAATTATCAAAGCAGATCACCTTGTCGAAGAGCATCAGGTCCACATCGTTGAAGCCCTCCGTATCCTGCGCGTCCAGCCGCAGTGTGGGTTCGGAATACTTGAGGTAGTCATAGGCGAAGTAGCCGACCAGGCCGCCGGTAAACGGCGGAAGGCCGGGGACCTTCGGACTTTTATGCTCTTCCAGCACCTGGCGGATATATTTTCCCGGATCGTCCGTCTCGATCGTCATGCTCCCGACGCGCATGACCCCGTCCCTGCAGGAGATGCAGAGCCCCGGGTCATAGCCGAGGAAGGTGTACCTTCCCCAGGCCTCATCATCCCCGACAGACTCGAGCATATAGCAGTGTCCCGAGACGTTCTTCAGGATGCGCAGGACCTCTATGGGCGTTTTCACGTCCGAGAGGATCTGCGTGCTCACCGGCATGCACCGGTACTTTCCCTCTGCCGCCGTACGGCGGACTTCATCAAGACCGGGTGAAACTTTCATGTTTTTTCCTCCCTTATAAACTTAAAAACCCCGGCAGAATCACTTTCAGATCCTGCCAGGGACGAAATCTCTTCCGCGGTGCCACCCTGCTTTATGGAATTCCATACACTCTGCGGGTACGTTCATACCCCGGGCACCTGACGTATGCCCTGACGTCGCAGAATACTCAGCACCGGGCCGGTGCCTTTGACTGCGCCCTCAGCGGTCCATTTGATGAACTGGGACCCGCCCGGCTCTCAGCTTCCCGGGCTCTCTGTGCGGTCATATCCACCTTTATCTCCGCCTCAACGGTTTGGATATATCAAATTGGAATTAGTTTAACACTTCATCGCGTTAATGTCAACCCTCCGGGAGCGCTCAAACATTCTTGACGCACCCTTCCCCACGGTGGTAAACTTGTTTCAATGCATCCGGAAACACGCGCCTTTTCGCGCACTGAGAAAAGAGAAAAAGGAGTCCAGAAGAGATATGGAAAAGAAAAATATCGACTGGTCGAGCCTCGGCTTTGCCTACCTCGAGACCGACAAACGTTTTGTAGCCAATTATAAAGACGGAGCCTGGGACGAAGGCGTCCTGACCTCCGATTCGCAGGTCCGGATCACCGAGTGCGCAGGCGTCCTGCAGTATTCCCAGTCCTGCTTCGAAGGTCTTAAGGCCTACACCACCCAGGACGGGCACATCGTCACCTTCCGCCCGGATATGAACGCGGCCCGCATGAAGGATTCCTGCGAGCGCCTTGAGATGCCGGTCTATCCGGTCGACAAATGGGTGGAAGCGGTCGATCAGGTCGTAAAGGCCAATGACGCATGGGTACCTCCCTACGGAAGCGGCGCGACCCTCTATATCCGCCCCTACATGTTCGGAAGCAGCGCCGTGATCGGCGTTAAGCCCGCGGATGAATACCAGTTCCGTATGTTCTGCACGCCGGTCGGCCCGTACTTCAAGGGCGGCGCAAAGCCCATCACCATCCGCGTGTGCGACTATGACCGCGCGGCACCCCACGGCACCGGCCACATCAAAGCCGGCCTGAACTACGCAATGAGCCTGTACGCGATCATGGATGCCCACAGACAGGGCTTCGATGAGAACATGTACCTGGATCCCGGCACAAGGACGAAGGTCGAGGAGACCGGCGGCGCGAACTTCCTGTTCATCACAAAGGACAACACCGTTGTCACGCCGAAGTCCTCCAGCATCCTTCCGTCCATCACCCGCCGCTCCCTGCTTTATGTCGCGGAGCACTATCTCGGCCTGAAGGTCGAGGAGCGCGAGGTCCTGCTCGACGAAGTGAAAGATTTCGCGGAGTGCGGCCTGTGCGGTACCGCTGCCGTCATTTCCCCGGTCGGCAAGATCGTGGATCACGGCAAAGAGATCTGCTTCCCCAGCGGCATGGAGGAGATGGGTCCTGTCACGAAGAAGCTCTACGATACCCTGACCGGCATCCAGATGGGACGCCTCGAAGCTCCCGAGGGCTGGATCAGAGTCATCGAGTAATTCAAACGATCAAGAAAAAAATGACCTGCCACGGCAGGTCATTTTTTTGCGGCTTACGCCGGTCTCTCTTTAAATATCGGAATCGATAAAGCAGGCATAGATCGCGCGGATGGCTTCCTCAAAGTCGTCGTTGCGGACGCCGATGATGATGTTCAGCTCGCTGGAGCCCTGGTCGATCATCTTGATGTTGATATTCGCGTGTGCCAGCGCCGAAAACAGGCGCCCGGCAGTACCCTTCGCGGCCTTCATGCCGCGGCCAACGATCGCGATCAGCGCCAGATCCGTCTCCAGATCGATGCTGGACGGCTGCACGGCGCGGTGCAGGCCGGCGATCACCGCCTGTTCCTTTTCCGCGAACTCCGACTGGTGCAGCAGGATGGAGAAGGTGTCGATGCCGGAGGGGGTGTGCTCAAAGGAGATCCCGTTCTCCTCGATCACCTGCAGGACCCTCCTGCCGAACCCGATCTCCGAGTTCATCATTTCTTTTTCTATGTTGATGGAGCAGAACCCTTTCTTGCCGGCGACGCCCGTGATCAGGTGCTTCGGCTGGCGGCAGGTGCTCTCCACGATCATCGTCCCGGGATCCTGCGGACGATTCGTGTTGCGGATGTTGATCGGGATGCCCTCGCGGCGGACCGGGAAGATGGCGTCCTCGTGCATGACCGTGGCCCCCATGTAGGCCAGCTCGCGCAGCTCGCGGTAGGTGATCGTCTCGATCGGTTCCGGATTGTCAACGATATTCGGGTCGCTTGTAAGCATGCCGGAAACGTCGGTCCAGTTCTCATAGACGTCCGCGCGGACGGCGCGGGCAACGATAGAGCCGGTGATGTCGGAGCCTCCGCGGGAGAAGGTCTTGACGCTGCCGTCAGGCATGGCGCCGTAAAAGCCCGGGATGACCGCGCGCTCCACGTTCTCCAGCCTGCGGCGCAGCAGTTCGTTCGTCGCCTCGCTGTCGAAGGCGCCCTTCTCGTCAAAGAGGATCACCTCTGCCGCGTCTATAAAGCGGTAACCCAGATATTCCGCGATCACAAGCCCGTTCAGGTACTCGCCGCGGGAAGCGGCGTAGTCCCGCCCTGCCTTTCTCATAAACAGATCCCGGATGACCTCGAACTCTTCCGTAAGGTCAAGGTCCAGCTCCAGTCCGCTGATGATCTCGTCATAGCGGCCCTTGATCACCGCGATCTTTTCCGTAATATCCTCTCCGCTCATCGCGGCGTCATAACACTGATAGAGAAGGTCCGTCACCTTCACGTCGTCGGAATATCTCCTTCCGGGCGCGGACGGGACCACATATCTGCGGGATTCATCCTCGCGGATGATCTGCCCTGCCTTTTTGATCTGTGCGGCGCTCGCCAGTGAGCTGCCGCCGAATTTCACTACTTTTTTCATATTCTCCTCGGTTCTCTCCTCCAGGAACAGCTGTCAGAATGCAAAGATGTCATTACTGGGCCGCTTCGATCACATCGGACATATCGTACATGCCGGGCGCCTTCCCCGCGAGGAATTTCGCGGCCTGCAGCGCGCCTTTTGCGAAAACGGTCCGCGAGTAGGCGGTGTGCGTAATGGTGATCGTCTCCTGGGTCCCCGCGAAGATGACCTCATGGATGCCGGTGATGGTGCCGCCGCGCACTGCGCTGATGCCGAGCTCCTTCTTGTCTCTTGCCGCGCTGCGCCCGGACCGGTCATAAATATACTCGTACTGACCGCCGGCAGCCTCGTTGATGCTGTCCGCCAGCGCGAGCGCCGTACCGCTGGGAGCATCCTTCTTGCGGTTGTGGTGCTGCTCTACGATCTCCACGTCAAAGCCCGCCGGGCCAAGCGTGCGGACCGCGTCCGCGACCAGCTTCTGCAGAAGGTTGATTCCGAGGGACATATTTGCGGAACGCAGGAAGGCACTGCGCGCGCTCTCCTCCTGAAGACGCGCCGTCTGCTCCGGGGTAAGGCCCGTGGTGCAGACCACCGCGGGGATCCGGTTCGCGACGGCATGATCCACGAGCGAATCAAAGACCTTCGGCGAGGAGAAATCTACGATAACATCTGCCTGCACGGTGCAGGCCTCAAAGGATTCAAAAACGGGATAGCCCGGGTCGGGTCCCGGCGCGGAATCGATCCCTGCCACAATGGAGATCTCCTCATCCTCAAGCGCCAGCTGTGTGATCACCTGTCCCATCTGTCCGCGGCATCCGCATAAGATCATATTAATCATCTGTCCACGCTCCATTCCCCCGGCTTCAGGCCAGGATACCATATTCGGTCATGGCGCGGCGAAGCCGCTCCAGATTCTTCTCTTCCATCTCGCACAGCGGCGCGCGAAGCGGTCCCGCCTCTTTGCCCATCAGGTTCAGCGCCGTTTTGACGGGGATGGGATTGACCTCGCAGAACAGAGCCTCGATCAGGTCGATGGCTTCGAGCTGCAGCTTTTTGCTCCGCTCCGTATCGCCTTCCATCCAGGAGGCGACGATCTCGTGCGTCTGCCTGGGCGCGACATTGGCGAGCACCGAGATGACGCCGCGGCCGCCCAGCGCAAGCAGGGGCACGATCTGGTCGTCATTGCCGGAGTAGAGCTCGATCTTGTCTCCGCAGAGGCTCATGAGCTTTGCGATCTGCGAGAAATTGCCGCTCGCCTCCTTGATGCCCACGATGTTTTCCACGTTATTGACCAGCCAGGCCGTCGTCTCCGGAAGGAGCGTGCAGCCTGTGCGGCTGGGCACATTGTAAAGCAGGCACGGAATGTTTACCGCCCTTGCCGTCGTCTCAAAGTGAAGCTTCAGGCCCTTCTGTGTAGCCTTATTATAATAGGGAGTAACTAAAAGCAGCGCGTCCGCCCCGTATTTTTCCGCCTCCACAGAGAGGTAGACGGCGGTCTCCGTGCTGTTGGAGCCGGTGCCCGCAATGACGGGGACGCGTCCCGCGACACGCTCCACGGTATAGCGGATCGTCTCGAGATGCTCCTCGTGGCTCAAGGTGGACGCCTCACCGGTCGTCCCGCAGATGATAATGCTGTCCGTGCCCTGTTCGATCTGCTCCTCGAGCATCTCTCCCAGCTTTTCGTAGTTAACCGTCGTATCTTCATGCATCGGTGTCACGATCGCAACGCCCGAACCAGTAAAAACAGACATCCTTCCCTTTCCTTTCTTACAGCTGCTCCTCAGGCTGCTCTTCCCCTGCTTTGTAATCCGTTGTCACTTCTGTTACTTCGTCCACGTACGGCCACAGCTGCCTGCAGCGGTGCGTGCCCGTGAGGATCATCTGGCTCCCCTCCGGCATGGCGTCGAAAAGGGCCGTCAGCTCCTCCAGCTCCACGATCCCGCTGTCCAGAAGCTCCAGCGCTTCGTCCAGGACGATCAGTTCGCATTCCGAGGTATCCACGACCTTCTTGGCGAAGCCAAGGCCGTTGCGGATGTGGATCCGCTCCTCATCCTGCTCCTCCGGCGTAAGCTCTTCATAGCACTTGTCATACTTGTCAAAGCGGAACAGCTTGATCTCCGGCTCCAGCCGCCGGAGATATTCCAGCTCCTGGTTCGCTTTTCCCTTCATAAACTGGATAACGTACACGGACTTCCCGGCACAGGCTGCCCGTATCGCGTTTCCGATCGCCGCTGAGGATTTCCCCGAACCGCGGCCGCAGTATATGTGGATATATGATCCGTTCATTCTCTCTCTTCCCTCATCTTTCCCTTTTCAGGACAGGCGCGCCGGACCTGCCGACGGCGCAGATAGTTCTTTAATACTACTACAACGCCCGCCGAAATGCAAGTTTGGCTTGTTTTCCGAATAAATTGTGTTAAAATAGCAAAGATAGTCCACAGTCGGAAGAAAGAAAAGACGATCTGCAAAACAGGTCACTTGCAGAAAAGAAGGAGAAATATGGTAAGGGAAGACATCCGGAACATTGCGATCATTGCCCACGTAGATCACGGCAAGACCACCCTCGTCGACGAGCTGCTCAAACAGAGCGGCGTCTTCAGGGAGAACCAGGAAGTCGCGGAGAGGGTCATGGACTCGGGCGACCTTGAGCGGGAGCGCGGGATCACCATCCTGTCCAAGAACACGGCCGTATATTATAAGGATACGAAGATAAACATCATCGACACTCCCGGGCACGCCGATTTCGGCGGCGAGGTGGAACGTGTCCTCAAGATGGTCAACGGCGTCATCCTCGTCGTCGACGCCTTCGAGGGCCCCATGCCGCAGACCCGTTTCGTCCTGCAGCACGCGCTGGCCCTGGATCTGCCGGTCATCGTCTGCCTCAACAAGATCGACCGTCCCGGGGCGCGCCCCGAAGCGGTCATCGACGAAGTCCTCGAGCTCCTGATCGATCTCGACGCCTCCGATGAACAGCTTGACTGCCCCTTCGTCTACGCCTCCGCGAAAGACGGTTACGCCGTCCTCGATCTGGCGGATGAGCCGAAGGATATGAGCCCGCTCTTCGAGACGATCCTGCAGCACA
This sequence comes from uncultured Lachnospiraceae bacterium, assembly GCA_905235435.1. GTDB lineage: Bacteria > Bacillota > Clostridia > Lachnospirales > Lachnospiraceae > CAMOKZ01. The sequence continues at coordinate 15,680 of CAJOLD010000016.1, read as the reverse complement.
TCCCGGCCCCCGAGGGAGACCCGGAAGGCCCGGTGCAGATCCTGATCAGCACGATCGATTATAATGAATACGTCGGCCGCATCGGCGTCGGCAAGGTGGACCGCGGCACCATCAATGTCAATCAGGACGCCCTGATCGTCAACCACCACGATCCGGACAAGCGCTCGAAGGTCAGGATCAGCAGCCTCTATGAGTTCGACGGCCTGCGCAAGGTGGACGTGCAGTCGGCGACCATCGGCTCCATCGTCGCCATCTCCGGCGTCTCGGATCTGCGCATCGGGGATACGATCTGTGCCGTTGACACGCCGGATCCCATTCCCTTCCAGAAGATCTCGGAGCCGACGATCTCCATGAACTTTATCGTCAACGACAGCCCGCTGGCCGGCAAGGAGGGACGCTATGTGACCTCCCGCCACCTCAGGGACCGTCTCTACCGCGAGCTGAACACGGATGTCAGCCTGCGCGTCGAGGACACGGAGGACACGGATACCTTCAAGGTCTCCGGCAGAGGTGAGCTGCACCTCTCCATCCTGATCGAGACCATGCGCAGGGAAGGCTATGAATTCGCCGTCAGCAAGGCGGAGGTCATCTATAAATACGACGAGCGCAACCACAAGCTTGAGCCCATGGAGCTGGCCTACATTGACGTCGCGGACGATTACGCGGGAACCGTCATCCAGAAGCTCAGCCTCCGGAAGGGAGAGCTGCAGGGCATGAGCCGCACCAGCGGCGGCACCACCCGCCTCGAGTTCGCCATCCCGTCCCGCGGGCTCATCGGTTTCCGCAACGATTTTCTGACGGATACCCGCGGAACCGGCGTGATCAATACGATCTTTGACGGCTACGGCCCCTACAGGGGCGACCTGCAGTACCGCACGCAGGGTTCCCTCATCGCCTTTGAGGCGGGAGAGGCCGTCCCCTACGGGCTGTTCAACGCCCAGGACCGCGGCACCCTCTTCATCGGCCCCGGCACAAAGGTCTATGCCGGCATGGTCATCGGGGAGAGCGGAAAGAGCGAGGACATCGAACTGAACGTCTGCAAGACCAAGCATCTGACCAACACGCGCGCGTCCGGCTCGGACGAAGCCCTGAAGCTTACGCCGCATAAGGTCCTCAGCCTGGAGCAGGCGATGGAATTCATCGATACCGATGAACTGCTGGAAGTTACTCCGGAGAGCCTGCGGATCCGCAAAAAGATCCTGGATCCCACGCTCCGCAAGAGAGCCGGTTTCAAACGGGCTCAGTAAGAGAAGGTATGAACGGGAAGGTATGAACGGGGAGGCGGCTTTATGAAGATCGGTATTCTCGGCGCAGGCGGTATTGCCCGCTCCATGGCTTTAACGGTAAACGGGATGCCGCTGGTGACAAGAAAGGTCATTGCGGCCAGGGACGCGGGACGCGCGGAAGCGTTCCGGAAAGAATTCGGCTTTGACGCGGCATACGGATCCTACGCGGAGATGCTTGCGGATCCCGATATCGACCTGGTGTACATCGCGGTCCCCCACTCTCACCATTTTACGTGGACGATGGCTGCCCTCCAGGCAGGGAAAAATGTGCTCTGTGAGAAGGCTTTCTCGGTCAACGCCGGGCAGGCGGAGACGATGACCGACTTTGCAAAAAGCCGCGGGCTGCTCCTTACGGAGGCCATCTGGACCCGCTATATGCCTTACCGGGAGATCGTAAACGGCCTGCTCGCCTCCGGGGAGATCGGCGAGGTCCATACGCTCACCGCGAACCTCGGCTACCCGATCGATATGAACGAGCGCATCATCCGCCCGGAGCTCGCCGGCGGCGCGCTTCTTGACCTTTCGGTCTATCCCCTGAACTTCGCGAGCATGTTCTTCGGCGACGATATTGCGCGGATCAGCGCCTCCTGCGTAAAGACCGATACCGGTGTCGACGGGCAGGACAGCATCTTTATCGAGTACAAAGACGGACGCATGGCCTCCCTTTTCACCACCATCTACGCGGCGACCGACCAGACCGGCTATATCTACGGCAGGGACGGCTATATCGAGGTGAGCCATATCAACAACCCGGATGTCGTCCGCCTGTGGAAGCGCACTTCCGGGGGGCTTGTCCTGCAGCAGGAGATCCGCGTGCCGGAGCAGATCACCGGCTATGAGTACGAGGTGGCTGCCTGTGACAGGGCGATCCGCGCCGGCGCCCTCGAGTGCCCGGAGATGCCGCATCAGGAGACGATCAGGATCATGCGGCAGATGGACGAGATCCGCAGCCAGTTCGGGATCGTCTTCCCCGGAATCGAATAAGAGTCACTCCGCAAAGACAAGCTTCATTTTATTTTTCAGAAATCCATAATCGATATTCTCCCGCGGGCCGTCTGTGATCAGGCAGCCCGCGGCGCATTCTTCCGTGCCGAAGATCCTGGCCATATACCGGCGGTTGAACTTCGTATAGTCGGCAAGGATGAAGGTCCTGCGGGAGGACTGGCAGATGCTCCGCTGCTTGATCGCCGCCTCCTCCAGGCTGTCCACGGAAAAGCCGAACTGCTTATCGATCCCGTTTACGCCGATGAATCCCTTGTCGGCGCTCATCCCGGAGATCTGCTCCAGGGCGGCCGGCCCCTCGGCGGCGTTGATGTTCCGGTTCATCTCCCCTCCGATCATGATGACGCGGATGCCCTGCGCCAGGAGGAGCTGGGCGACATACAGGGAGGTCGTGATCACCGTGAGTCCCGTAAAGCCCGCCTCCGCAAGAAGCGACGCAAACACATGGGCGGTCGTGGAGGCGTCCAGAAAAATCGTGTCCCCGTTCTCTATAAAACTCACCGCCTTCTTTCCGATCCGCTGCTTCTCTTCTCTGTTCCGGTCCGTCAGCGTCTGGAACTGTCCCCCCTGCGCAGACTTATATTTCGATACGGCGCCGCCGTGCGTGCGCTGGACCAGATCGCCCTTCTCCAGCTCGTCAAGATCTTTTCTTATCGTTACCGCCGAGACCTGAAACCTCCCCGACAGTTCCTGCACGGTCGCCGATCCGCGCTCAAGTATGTAGGCTTCTATCAGTTTCTGCCTTTCCGATGTAAACACAGTCTTGTTTTTGTCCTTTCGTATGCTTTCGTTTTTGTTCATATGCAAAATCAGTATATTAAAAATCACCCATTTTGTCAACAATTCTGGGATTTCATTTTATTTTTTTAAATTGTTTTTTCTTGTTTTTTTGTTGACGCGGACAGGGGCGGATGCTATCATGATGAATATAAGGCATGCTTCGTTTTCCTGCCTGTTTCAAGGAGGATATGACCATGATCACAAACCTGTGCAACTCCGATACGATCTCCAGTGATTTCACCGAGGCAATGGCCGCCATCCATCCCGACCGGGTCTGCACGGTCCCCGGTTCCTTCAACAACCGGGCACTGCTGCGCGTCCCCATCGAGAACGACCGGGTCAACCTGATCGTCAGCGCCGGCGGGGCCGGAGCTCCCTTCCCGGACTCGATGGTCACCTGCCAGTCCATGGCGGACGCCAGCGTCGTAGGGGGACTTCACGCGGCACCCAGCGCCTATGATATCTACGAGGCGGCTAAATATATCGACGCAAAGCCGGGCTATCTCCTGATCTACAACAACTTTATGGGAGACTGCCTGAATAACGACATGGCCCGGGAGCTCATGGAGATCGAGGGCTTAAAGAGCAGTCTGATCACCTACAATGATGACTGTCTTTCCGTGGATCCTTCGGCTCCCCGCGAGGAGCGGACGGGACTTCTGGGGCAGCATTTCGGCATCCGCATCGCCGGGCTCATGGCGCGCGAGGGTGCCGATCTTTGCACGCTGACCGATGTGATCGGCAGGGTGCGCACCCGCACGGCCAGCCTGAATGTCTCCTTCGACACGGAGAAGAATCTTGTCGAGCTCGGCCGCGGGATCTCCGGCGAGCCGGCGCGCATCACCTTCGATGAGGAATTCTCCCTGGAGTTCGCCGCCGCGAAGGCCTACGACCACCTCCTTAAGGATCTGTCCCCGAAGGAGGACGAGGTCCTGTGCGTACTGGTCAACCGGCCTTTTGTCACGAATTACGAGGATACTTACATCTTTGCCCACGCCATGATGAAGCACGCGGAAGGGATCGTCCCCATCCGCCGCATGACGCCGGGCCATTTCGGGCGCCACTACTATTACTACGGTTTCGGCGTCTCCATGCTGTGCTGCCCGAAGGATCTGATGAAATATCTGGCGGAAAAGTACAATACGACATCCTATATTTTCTGATGCCGCAGCGCTCTTTCCCGCAGGCCCCAACGGAGGTAGATGCGTATGAATACGATTACGACCGCCCAGCTTCAGGAAGCACTGCTGCACGCGTGCGACGTCGTCATTGACGCGGAGGGCATGCTGACGAACCTGGACACCATTATCGGCGACGGCGATCACGGGATCGGGATGAAGACCGGGTTCTCGGCCGTCCGCACCATGCTGCAGGACAAACAGTTCGAGACCGCCGACGCCCTCATGCGGGAGACCGGCATGATGCTGCTCAAGGTCATGGGCGGCACCTCGGGCGTTATCTACGGGACGCTCTTCATCGGAGGGCACCAGGCCCTGAAGGACAAGGATCCCGTCACCGTGCAGGATTTTGCCGGGTACATCGACCTCGGCACGCAGGCGATCGCCCGCCGCGGCAAGGTCTCGAAGGGGGATAAGACCATGTACGACGCCCTCTCCGCCGCCAGGGACGCAATGGTACAGGCTGCCCGCGAGGGCGCGGATGTGAGCGAATTTTTCCGCGCGGGCGCGGAAGGCGCCGAGCAGGGCGCCGAAGCGACGAAGCCCATGCAGTCCCGCATCGGGCGCTCCAAAAACTTCCGTGACCGGACCGTCGGACATCCGGATTCCGGCGCGGTCTCCACGAGCCTGATCTTCCGGGCGCTCGCGGATTATTTTGCCTGATCCTTTTCCGGGTGCCCCCTGCGGGAGCGCGCGGAAAATGGTCTCATATATACAAAGGGAACATTCACAACATGAAAGGAGAATCACACAATGTCACTTGTACCCGTAAAAGATATCCTCGATATGGCTGTTGAAAAAAATACCTCCGTCATCGCTTTCAACGCGATCGATTACAACACGATCTACTCTGTCTGCCACGCAGCCGAGAACGTCGGCAAGCCCGTGCTGGTCATGCTCTATCCGGAGCATCACACCCTCAACAGATGGATCGATCCGGAAGGCTTCGCGGCCGCTGTGAAGGACGTCGCCTCCACCGTCAGCGTTCCGATCGGCATGCATCTGGATCACTGCTACGATTTCAACTACATCATCCGCGCCATCCGCGCCGGTTTCTCCTGCGTCATGTATGACGGCTCCTCTCTTCCGATCGAGGAGAACATCGCCAATACCCGCAAGGTCGTCGATGTCGCGAACGCCTTCGGTGTGACCGTCGAGGCCGAGCTCGGCCATGTCGGCTTCGCCGCCGCCTCCGAGCAGAGCAACCTGGATCTCTATACCAAACCGGATGTCGCAGCGGACTTCATCGAGCGCAGCGGCTGCACCTCTCTCGCGGTCGCCATCGGCAGCGCCCACGGTTTCTACAAAGAGACCCCGCATCTGCAGATCGAACGCCTCGCCGAGATCAACGCGGCGACCGACGCGCCCCTCGTTCTCCACGGCGGCAGCGGCATCCCGAATGACCAGCTCGAGGAAGCCTTCGTAAACGGCATCAACAAGTTCAATGTCGGCACCGAGTTCCTGCAGCTCTATCTCGACACGATGGGCGAATTCACCCGCAACCTGAACGGCAGATGGATGCTCGACTTCCCGACCTACCTCCAGGGCGTTCTGATGGAGTATCTTGAAAAGAAGATGGAACTGAGCAAATTCTGAAAGAACAGACAGGATAAAAGATAAGAATAAACAGGGCGGCAGCCGCCGGATCGAAGATCCGGCGGCTGCCGCCTTTTCAACACTACTTGCAAAGCTTATTTGATGATCAGGTTCCTGTCGCCGTTGTCGGAGTTCAGGATGACTGCCACGATCAGGATGATACCGATGATAATGTTCTGCCACAGCGGGTTGACGCTCAGGATATTCAGTCCGGAGGTGACCGCCGTGATCGTGATGACGCCGCAGAGCGTGCGGGTCACGGAGCCGAAGCCGCCGGCCATGGAGGTGCCGCCCAGCGCGACTGCCGCCAGTGAGGACAGCTGCAGCGTGGAGCCGACCGTCGGGTTGGCCGCTCTCAGCTTGTAAGCATACATGATGCCCGCGATGGCGCAGCAAAGGCCGCTGACCGCAAATGCGGAGATCTGCGCGGCGTCGATATTGACGCCCGCCACGCGCGCCGCCTGCGCGTTCGCGCCGACCGAGTAGATCGCGCGGCCGTTCTTGGTGAACTGCTGGAATACATACAGTGCCGCAAGTCCGACCAGGGACAGCCAGAAGGTCGCCGGGAGCCCGAGAATGGGAGCGGTCATCCATTCGGTGACGTTTCTCATATTCATCGGGACGATCACGGAACCGTCCGGGCAGAGCGTCAGCGCGATATAGTTCCAGAAGTTCTGCGTGCAGAGCGTGACGATGAACGACGGCAGTTTCAGCTTTGTGGTGATCAGGCCGTTCAGGGTGCCCATGCAGATGCCGGCGAGCGCGACCAGGATGATGATCCAGTTGCCGGCCTTCGGCAGATACAGACCGGTCAGAACGCAGGTCGCGGAGACCATGTAGCCTGCGCCGAGGTCAATGCCGCCCGTGTAAATGATGAAAGTCAGGCCGCATGCCATGATCAGTCTCGGCGCGATCTCGCTGCACATATTCTGGATCGAGTACAGACTGAGGAAATTCGGCTGCAGGATCGTAAAGATCGCGAACACGACCACGATACTGAGCAGATACATGTACTTGCTTAAGAACTGTAATGAAAATTTCGTTTTTCCGTTTTCTGCTGCCATGTTAACCTCCCGCCTTTACATCATTGTCTGGACAATGTCCATCTGTGTCGGCTTGCTCCCGACAGGGCAGTCGAACTCGGCGGTAACGAGACCATCCTTCAGAACGATGATGCGGCTGGAAAGGCCGATGCACTCATCCAGCGTATCGCCGATCACGATGATGGAATTGCCTGCCTCTGTCATTTCACGGATCAGGGTGTAGATCTCTTCCTTGGAGCCCACATCCACGCCACGGGTCGGGTGGTTCAGGATCAGCACCGGGCATTGGCTCTCAAGGGCGCGCGCGAAGATGACCTTCTGGGCATTGCCGCCGGAGAGCTGGTTGATGTGCTGTTTGATGCCGACACACTTGACGCCGGCCTTCTTGACCCATTCGTTCGCGATCCTCTCTGTCTTCTTTCCGGAGAGGATGAGCCCGTCCTGAAGGGCCTCCATATGGGAGATGACGATATTGTTCTCGATCGAGAGAATACCGATCATGCCCTCATCGCGGCGCTCCTTCGGAACCGAAAGGATGCCGGCGTGTCTGGCCTTATAGGGATTCTTGAACGTCCTCTCCTGGCCGCCGATGATCACCTTGCCGGAGGTCGGCGCGATATCGCCGATCAGCACCGCGCACACATCCTCCTTGCCGGATCCCTCAACACCGCAGAGGCCCAGCACTTCGCCCTTGTGCAGGTCGAAGGAAACATGGTTGAACGCGCCGAAGACGCTCAGGTCCTGCACCTGCATCACGACTTCGTCCGTCGCGACCGTCTGCCGGTTCTCGATATAGAATTCACCGGTGGCGACGCGGCCGACCATGCGCTCGTAAAGGATGTTCGTGTCCGCGCCCTCGGTCGGGAACACGCCCGTCTCATCGCCGTCCTTGAATACATAGATGCGGTCCGTGATCTCCAGGACCTCGTCCAGTCTGTGGGAGATGAAGATGATGGCGTTGCCAGCTTCCTTCATCTTGCGGACCTGTTCGAACAGAGCCTTGATCTCATCGTCCGAGAGGACCGTCGTCGGCTCGTCCAGGAGGATGATCGCGTGTCCGTTCGCCGTCTCCGTGACGACGTCGAGCACCTTCGCGATCTCGACCATCTGGCGCATCGCGAAATCGATGTCGCGGACCTTCTTCGTCACGTCAAGATCGATCCCGATGCGGTCCAGCGCCTTCTTCGCGTCCGCATTCATCTTTGCCCAGTTTACAAATCCCATCGTAGAATACTTCTTCTCGCGGCCGAGATAGATATTCTGCGAGATCGTCAGGTTCGCCACCAGCGACTGCTCCTGGAAGACCATGCCGATGCCGTGCTTATTCGCCTCCAGAATGGAGTTTACGGAATAAGGCTGTCCCATCAGTTCCATGCTTCCCATGGAGGGCTTGGTAACGCCCGCGATCAGTTTCATCAGGGTCGATTTCCCTGCGCCGTTCTCGCCGATCAGGCCGATGACCTCACCGCTGTAGATTTCCATGTCGATGTTGCGGAGAACGGTGTTCATTCCGTAGGTCTTGCCTACGCCATTCGCTTTAAATAAAAGTTGTCCCGCCATATTCTCCTCCCGTCTTACTTGGAAATCGTCTTGCGGGTGCGCTCGATGGTAAGCGTGACCGCAACGATGATGATAATACCCTGAATAACGCCGCGGAGGTACGTATCAACGCCCATCAGCGTCAGCCAGTTCGTAAGCTCTGTGTAGACCAGGACGCCGACGAACGAGCAGAGCGCGCCGCCCTTGCCGCCGTACAGAGAACCGCCGCCGAGGACGATCGCCGTCACAACAGGGAACATCTGGTTCAGGCCGATGCTGGACTGGCCCAGCTTCAGGCGGATGCACATCAGGACGCCGGCGGAGCCTGCCATTAACGCAGAGAGGGCAAATACCTTGATCTTGGTCCTCTGTACATTGATTCCCGTCGAGGCAGCCGCGGTCTCATTGTCACCGATGGCATAAACAGCGCGTCCGAACGCCGTAAAATTCAAAATGATCGCGCCGACCGCAAAGATCGCAAAAGCGATCAGGGTAAGGTACGGGATGCCAAACAGGCGGCTCTGGGAGATCGTAACGAACGCGGGCTCCGTAACGGCGATCGGGGTGGAATTGTAGACCAGGACGGCAACGCCGGTCATGATCTGGCCCACCGCATACGTAGTGATGAAAGAAGCGATCCTTCCCTTTGTATGGATAAAGCCGGTGATGGCACCCACGCAGGTACAGATCAAAAGGACAAGGATAATACCGAAAATACCAAAATTATTATTATTCGTACGGTTCTGCACAAGAAACGCCGTGAAGGAACCGGCAAAGCCCATGACGCCCTCGATGGAAAGATCGATGCTGCCAAGCAGAAGGACAAACATCAGGCTGACCGATATCACAAGCGGGATCGACATCTGGTACAGAATATTAACGAGATTTCTTGCGCTGAAGAAATTCTTCTGGGTGATCGCTCCGATCGCTGTCATCACGACCAGAAGAATGATCGGCATCAGTCTCCTGATTCGGTCCTTCCTCGCATTGTCTTTCACTTTTTCGGCGAACTGTTCGCCGACAGACAGTGAGGCCATGGACGCTTCCCATTTATTATTCATATTCAGTCCTCGCATAAACAGTAGTTCGTATCTTAAATGTGGGCTTGCCCAAAGGCAAGCCCACATCCGTGGACCGTTATCTGGTACAGACAGGTCCTTTTACATTATTCTTTTTGATCCGGATTATTTGGACGGATCCTGATAATGATCGACCGTGAAGTCAAGATCGAAGTAGTCGTAACCCGGGTTGCCGTTTACGATCCAGCCTTCGTAGATCTCATCTACGTTGTCAGCGGTAACCAGCTGGGTGCCGGCGAAGATCAGTCTCTCATCATCCGGGATGGAGGTCGGGTCAAGCATGCCGCAGGCAGCCTGGATCGCGTAAGCAGCGCCGTAGCCGGCGATGTTGTATGCGTCATTCAGGATGGTAGCGGTCAGGGTTCCGTTCTGGATGGCTTCCAGAGCAGCCTTGGTGCCGTCGCAGCCAACGATCGGAAGAGAAACGCCGTAGTTGGCCATTGCCTCGATCGCGCCGAGAGCCATTGCGTCACCGGAGGTGAAGATCGCTTTCAGATCCGGATACTGTACCAGCCAGTTCTCGGTCAGGGTCATAGCCTGGGACTGATCCCAGGAAGCGGTCTGGCTGTCAACGACTTCGATGTCCGGATAGTCGGCCAGAGCAGCTTCGAAAGCAGCATGACGGTTCGTAGCGGAGTCATCGCCAAGGAGGCCGGTGATCTCAACGACCTGGCCTTCGCCGCCGATCGCTTCGAACAGAGCGCCTGCCGTCTTAGCGCCGTTTGCAAGGTCATCCAGCATCAGGGAAACGACGAAATGCGGATAATCCTTCGGGAACAGGCCTTCAGCCCTGTGAGCAAGGATGGTCACATAGTTGCCGGACTCTTCGCAGAGCTCTGCGATGCTGGCGGTGTTGGCTGTGGTAGCCGGGTCAACAACGAAGCATGCCTTGTCGCCGTACTGCGCGATGAAATCCTTCATGCCCTGCAGCTGTACGTTGGGGTCAGAGTTGCAGGTAAGGATCTCGGACTCAACGCCGTAAGCCTCAGCTGCAAGCTGAGCGGCCGCTGCTTCCTGTGCCCAGTACTCATTGTCCAGAGAAAGAACGCAGATACCGAGATGATACTCGCCGATATCCTCCGGAAGCTCCGCCTCTGCGAAAGCTGCCATAGAGAATGCCGAGACTGCCAGAGCGCCGGCAGCCAGAAGTGCCACAAGTGATTTCTTCATGTTGCTCCTCCTTTAGATGATAGTTGTTTTGTGACATTTTATTGTTTATATGTCCTTTGCAATGACAATTATAGTACATTTAGACAATGCCTGCAAGGGCTATTTGCAATTTTATGTACTTAAATTTGTTTCGATGTTAAATAAACGTAAAAAATCGCAAATGAACATAAAAAAGGCCATGCCGTGAAGGCATGGCCCTGGTCTGCTTATTTAATCCTGTCCCGGAAGCTTCTGAAAGATCGGTGTTCCCGCCAGGTAGACCTCCCGGAAGAGCGCCTGCATCTCCCGGTATACGGGGATATTCTCCGCGATCGGCTCCGTCGGGACCGGGTCCAGCCGTACGATGGCATCGCAGGCTTCATCGATGCTCCCGTAGATCCCTGCGCCGACTGCCGCCTGAATGGCCGCGCCCTGGCACGCCTCCTCCTCGGTGGCGGTGGTGTAGACGGGCATCTCGAGGACGTCGGCCTGGATCTGCTTCCAGATCTTTCCCTTTGCCGCACCGCCGGAGGAAATGATCTTTTCCTTCGGCACGCCGTTCTCATCCATGATCCGCAGGCACTCGCGGAGATTGTAGATGACGCCCTCCATCGTCGCGCGGATCATATGCCCCTGCTCATGTTTCATCGAAAGGCCGAAATAAACGCCCTTTGCCTTCGGATCCATGTAGGGAGTCCGCTCCCCGGCCAGATAGGGGATAAAGATGAGCCCCTCCGAGCCTGCGGGGACCTGCGAAGCCTCCATATCCAGATCCGCGAACGGGCGGCTGTCCCGCAGAACGCGGTTCCTCAGCCAGCTCAGTGTGCTGCCTCCGTTCAGGGTGCCCCCCTGGAAGAGCCATCTTCCGGGGACCGCGTGACAGAAGGTCTGCACGCGCATCTGCGCGTCAAAATGGGGAACCGTCACCGCGGCGGCGATCTGCGAGGCCGTGCCGATATTGCAGGAGATGATCCCCTCTTTTACGACCGCGTTTCCGACAAGCTGCGCGGCGGCATCGCCGGATCCGAAGACGACCTTCGTCCCCTTTGCAAGCCCGGTCTCCTCCGCGCCCTTTGCGGAGACGGTGCCTGCGATCTGCGTGCACTCCCGCGCCGGCGGAAAGAGTTCCGTGCGGATGCCGATCCTCTCTAAAAGCTCCGTGCACCATCTCTGCTCCGCCACGGAAAACGCGCCGGTCGCGCTCCCGTCCGCAAGATCGGTGCCGATCTCGCCGGTCATGCGGAAGCGGATATAGTCCTTGGGCAGCATCACCGTATGGATCCTGTCATAGACCGCGGGCTGATTCTTCTTAAGCCACAGCAGCGAGCTGATCATCATGCCCGGTACCGGGCGGTTCAGCAGTTTGGTCTCAAGCAGATCTCCGGCCGCGGCTCGGATCTCCTCCGCCTCCGCCGCGGAGCGCTGATCCATCCAGATGATCGCCGGACAGACCGGCCTGCCCTGCTCATCGAGGGCCACCATGCCGTGCATCTGCCCCGAAAAACCGAAGCCCGCGATCTCCTCCGGGGCGATCCCGGCCTTCGATACGGCCTCGCGGATGGTCTTTGCGCCCGCGCGCCACCACTCCTCCGGGTCCTGCTCCGCAAAACCGATCTTCGGTGTATTCAGTCCGTAGCCCTCATGGCTGACCGCCAGAAGGCGGCCCTGCGCGTCCATGACGACAGTCTTTACACTCTGTGTTCCCAGATCCAGCGCTGCAAGATAATTACCCATACGCACCTCCCGTTAAGATGTAATTTGTCTTTTTGTCTTGCCAGACACGATCTCTGTTCCGCTCTCCGTCTCTCTCTGCATTTAATTTTATATCCCTGCCGCCGTGATTGTCAATTCACCAAAAATCGCTCTGTTTTTCCGAAAATATCATGCATGCGCCGCGCGCGGAAGAGACTTCTCCCCGCCGGCAGGCGGCGGACGGCCGCCTTGACACGCCGAATCATTCATTATACAATTTGACTGATTCTTGAGGATCGTCGGAATGGAGATGACATATGAGATTAGGCATTGAATCCTGGTTCAGATTTGAATCCCCCGAGCAGAGGCGGAAAAAGCAGGAAGCATTTGAGGCGAAGGTCTACCCCATCGATCCCGCCGGGCAGAAGGAGTGGGAGCTTGGCATCCTGAAGGCCCTCTTCCCGCGCCAGAAAAGCGTTCGGGACGAACACTTCCATCTGCTCAATCTGCGCGAAGCCATGCTTGATTCGGCGGAGGAACACCCGGAGGCAAAGACCGCCTACCGCAACGGCGCGATCCGGGCGTGGTACGACCGCCGCTCCGGGAATGCTCTCCCCGACGAAAAAAAGAAGGCGCTGATCGCCATCGCCGTCTGCGAAAATGACGCGCAGACCATGGACGACCTGCCTTCCGCCGAGAACATCCGCTCCCTGATCGGGATGATCCCGTTCTGAAGCACAGAAAGGAGAAGGGCCATGAAGATCCTCGCTGTCAACCACATCACTGTCAATGTCAAAGACCTCGAAGCGTCACGGGCCTTCTACGGCGGCGTCCTCGGACTGCCGGAAGCGGGCTTTATCCACATGGGAGACCACACGCTCACCTATTTTACGCTGACTCCGGAGACCCGGCTTGAGCTGATCTGCTATCTCACGGCAGAAAAAGAGGCCCGTCCCAAAGAGACGGACCTCGGCATTTACAGACATTTCTGTGTCGAGACGGATGATATCGAAGGCGTCGCAGCCGCCTGCCGCGCCGCCGGCGTCCCGGTCACGAAAGAGCCCGGACGGGTGGAAGCGCTCGGCTGCAGCACCATGCTCATCAAAGATCCGAACGGAGTCGAGATCGAGATCATCCAGAAGTAATTCATTCAAGATCGCCCTGGCGGTCACCCCAGAAGCTCCGGCATGGGATTTAAGCCCGCCGCGATCAGAATGGCCATGATCACGCCCACGATCAGCGCGTAGAGCAGGCAGGGAAGGATGTTGGTGCGGATGAGTTTCCCTTCCTTCCCGTTTGTTCCCGCTGTGGCGCATACGGCGACAATGTTGTTGATGCAGATCATGTTTCCGATGGCGCCGCCCATGTTCTGGAGCGCCAGGATGAGCACCTGCGGGAGCGTCAGCACCGTTGCCACCTCAAACTGCAGGCCGGCGAACAGGGTGTTGGATACCGTGCAGGAGCCGGACATGAAGGCTCCGAGAACGCCGATCAGCGGCGCGAACAGCACATAGACGCCGGAGAACAGACGGGCGACCGCCTGGGCCATGGCGTAAAGCATGCTGCTGTTGGCGTAGGTATAGGATGCGGTGCCGGGATCGAACAGCCTGCCGACCGCCTCGCTGGAGGTGTAGCGGTAGATATTGATCATGGCAACGCCGAAGAGCAGCGCGACGGCCGCGCCGGATACCTGGCGCAGCGAATCCTTCAGCGCCTGCTTCGCCTGCTTCGCGCTCATCCTGTGCAGGAAGATCGTCACCAGCGCGACAGCGATAAAGGGCATGATCCCCGGATTGTACAGGAACTTGAAATTCCAGCTGATATCCTCATAGCCGAAGATATTGCCTATGTGCAGGATGAACGGGTCCGCGTTCAGTGTGTCCTTGAGGCCGAAAAGGTTGAGCCTTGTAGCGAAAAGGATCAGGCAGATCACAACATAAGGAAGCAGGCTCATCAGAAGGCTCTGGCGCCTCTCCTCCCCGTCCCCGCTGACAGCGGGGCTTATTTTTTCTTCACTTCCTTCGAAGGTCCACACCTCTTTCGGCATCAGGAAGCCTTTGCGCGCCGCGAAAATGACCACCGGCAGCGTCCCGAGGAAGGCCGTCATCGTCACAAGCTCCGGACCGGCAAAAATGGCGGTGAGGATATAGATGGTCCCCAGAAACAGGCCCGTAAACAGACAGAAGGGAAGCGCGGGGAGCGCGTCCCGGAAGGAGTGATTTTTTCCGAACACCTTGCAGAGGACCGCGACGCCGACAAAGATGATCACGATGCCGCCGACCATGTGCGGAATGCAGGTCCAGACAGTCAGAAGGTGCGTAAACTTATCCGCGTCGCCGCCGAGGCCCGTCACCGCCTCCTTCACCATCGCCGCGCAGGTCAGGGTCGGCACGCCGACCGGTCCCGGGCAGACAGGCGTCGAATTGTAGATGAGGCAGACGGAAGCCGCCGCGAGCGGCGGAAAACCGAGGCTGATCAGGATGGGGGCCGCAAGGGCCGCCGGCGATCCGAAGCCCGCCACGCCCTCGATAAAGCCCGCGAAGACATAGCCGACGATCACGGTCTGTATGCGCGCGTCCCTCGTCACATGCGCGAAGATCCGGTTGATCGTCGCCATGGCGCCGGACTGGCGCAGAATATTCATCAGAAGGATCGCCCCGAAGATGATGCAGATCGTCTCAAAGGCGCCCAGGCATCCCGCGACAGACCGTGCGCCGATCTCCCTGGTCTCCATGCCCCAGACAAAACAGGCGATCAGGGCAGTCAGGAGCCAGGCAAGAGGCATCGCTCTCTTCGCAGGCTGCGAGAAAAAGACCATCAGGACGACAGTCAGGATAATGGGTATCGCTGCTATCAGCGCGTAAAACATAAAACTTCCTCCTTGCGGGCGGTCCCGGGATATGATATACTGCGTCTTGCTGTCACGCAGTCGAGTGTTCGAGACCTTCCACTCGTTAAAAAAATACTAAAGGAGACAACAGAATATGAGAGACAGAAAAGTAACCTTTATTGCCCAGGCAGCGATGATCGCGGCCATCTATGTCATTCTGACGGTATTATTTGCCGCCTACAGCTTCGGACAGATCCAGGTGAGGATCGCCGAAGGCCTTACGATCCTGCCGTTCTTTACATCCGCGCCAAGGGCGATGCCCTCGCCGAAGCGCTGGATGGCTTCACGGGTGAAGGCCTCGTCGGCGATCGCCGCCGTGCCCAGTATGACCCGCCTGACGCCCGCGGCCAGGTACTTTTCGATGACGGACATGTCCCGTATGCCGCCACCGATCTCCACGAACAGGTCGGTGTTCTCCACGACCCGCTTCACGGTGCCGAAGTTGG
>CAJOLD010000015.1 GCA_905235435.1 uncultured Lachnospiraceae bacterium | reverse complement strand
CCTGAGAAAAAGACGATCGCGATCGCTGGGTGATCGCTTCTTTCTCCCAGAAAAAGATCCGCCGGGCGGCAGCAGAGCAGAATGGACATTGAAGTTGCTTTTGAGATATAATACGAAGTATGAATACTCTAAGCAAAAAAATCCGGGCTCTGCTGCTGTTTGCGTTCCTGCTGGCATGGCTGCCGTGCGAAGCGGGGGCGGAGCCGTTTGCCCTGCACCTGCTGGATGTGGGCCAGGGACAGGCTTTACTGGAGTCGGACGGGCAGTATATGCTGATCGACGGCGGCGGACGCGCAGCCTCCTCCTATCTTGTGAGCGCGGTCAGCGGACTGGTGCCGGACCGTCTTGCGTACGCGGCCGTCTCGCACTATGACGAGGATCACATGAGCGGCCTGATCGGCGCGCTCAAGGTCTTCGGGTGCGATATGGTGCTGGTTCCTCCCTATCCCGGGGAGGGAGATCTGTACAGATCCTTTACGGAGGCTGCCGTCTCGAACGGCGCGGTCATTTTTCACCCGCCGCTCGGCTGGACCTGTGAACTCGGGGGAGCCGTCGTGCAGGTGGTCGGGCCTGCCGGCAGCGGCTATGAGACGGAAAACGACCTGTCGCTCGTCTTCCGCGTCACCTACGGCGATACCGCGTTCCTGATCAGCGGGGACGCCCAGTCGCAGAGCGAGGCCGATATGGCAGCGGGGGATCTGCCGCTTTCGGCGGACGTATATGTGGCCGGACACCACGGCAGCGCAACGTCCAGCTCCGACGTGTTTCTGGATGCCGTTTCCCCCGCCTTTGTGATGATCAGCTGCGGCAGCGGAAACGCTTACGGACATCCTGCCGGGGAGACGCTGGAGCGCCTTCGGGAGAGGGATATCGGCCTCTTCAGGACCGATCTGCAGGGAACGGTGACCGCTTACTCGGACGGGACGTCTGTCTGGTTTGACGCGGAGCCGTCGCAGGACTGGACGCCGGGATCCGGGGAGCCGGAGCAGAATGTCCGGTCGATCCCATCCGGCGGCGCGGGCGGCGGGGAGATCACCTACGTCTGCAACACGAGCACAATGAAATTCCACTATCCGTACTGTGACAGCGTCGGGAACATGAATCCGAAAAACCGCATGGATACGGATATGACAAGAGAAGAACTGATCGCCCTCGGCTACGATCCCTGCGGGAACTGCAGGCCCTGAGGACACCGGATAAGGATAAGAGAAAGGGACCTTTTTCAAGGTCCCTTTTTTGCGTTCTTTATTCGCTCCGCAGCGCTTCGACCGGATCCTGACGCGATGCCTTCCGGGCGGGGATGAAACCGCCGATCAGGTTCAGGATGACGCACAGGAGGATCAGGATCCCCGCCGATCCGGCCGGAAGGAAGGCCGAGACGGGCTGATCCGTAAAGGAGTGGATCACCGCGTTGATCGGGATGAGGAAGAGCAGCGTCAGCAGAATGCCGAAGGTACCGGCAAGGATGCCGATGATGAAGGTCTCCGCGTTGAACACCTGCGCGACATTGCGGCGGGAAGCGCCCATCGCGCGCAGGATGCCGATCTCCTTTCTCCGCTCGAGGACGGAGATGTAGGTGATGATCCCGATCATGATGGAGGACACGATCAGGGAGACCGCGACGAACGCGATCAGCACGTACGTGATGACGTCAATGATCGTCGTCACCGAAGACATCAGAGAACCGACATAGTCCGTGTAGGAGATCACCTGATCGGGATGGCCGCTCTTCTCCATCGCGCTGTTGTAGTCATCCAGGATGGCGAGGACCTGGTCCTTGCTCTCAAAATCCTTCGGATAGATGGTGATCATGCTGGGCACGTCCCTGTCGGCATAGCCGAGGCGGATCAGGTTGCCGCTTAAGGTCGCGTTTGCGGCCTGGGCGCGGGCACTGTACATCTCCTGCATCTTTGCCTCATCCATCTCCATGGAGATGACTTCGCCGATCTTGTTTTCATCGATCGAGAAGAGATCCATAAGAGCCGGGATCGCTTCATCGAACAGTTCCTGCAGGGTGGGAGATTCGCCGGTGCGGGTAAGCTCCCTCAGGATCCGGACGGTATCCCTGGCGGACAGGGATCCGTACTCATCCATGAATCCGGGCAGGCGGTCCCAGTCAAAGGAGACGGCCTCCGGCAGTTTCTCCGGATGGATCTCCATCAGATCCGGCATGCCCGCCGGATCGCCTGCGTCTGTTTCGCCGAAGGCGCTGCCGGTGAGAATATCCCTTTCGGGATCTTCCAGCTGCGCTTTGACGGCGGGACTTTCTGCCGCTTCATCCAGCAGCTCGTCCATCATCGAAGGCAGATAATTGATCCCGAAGGTAAGGATGCCCATCCCGTCGCTGTTTCCCGGCATGACGACGCCGGAGATGGTCAGCTCCTTCGCCTCGTCAAGCAGCGCGGTCATCACATCATCGTCCCCCGCGCGGTCATACCAGACGTCCAGGGACTCGTCGTACGCAAAGCGGGCGTTCGCCGGGAGCAGCCGGAAGCTGATTCCCAGAAAGTCCTCCGGATCGTAGACGACCGACTCGTCCACGGAGGTATCGACGGCGCTGCCGGTCCTGACGTCATAGATCATCTGATCCAGTTTTGAGAAGTCCTTGAGGCCCATCGTGTAAAGAAGGTAGTCCGGGACCTGGCCGCCGGGCATCAGGACCAGCACGCAGCTGCCGGAATCCTCAGGCCAGCTGCCGGCCAGCAGCGTATAGGAATTCCGGTAAAGATCCTCATTGTCGGGGAGCATATAAAAGACGTCATTGCTCTGCCACATCGACATGAGGCCCGTCAGGTCGTCGTCCATAGAGACGCCGAAGGACGACATCGTCTGGTCCGGGTTCACCTGCCGGTATCCCCCGTCCTCCTTAAGATAGATCTGCGGGCTGATCCCGTAGCTGTAGTCGACGCTGTTGGTCACCTCACCGATCCCGCTCTTTCCGCTGTCGAACCAGCGCTTCAGAGTCTTCAGGTCGTTGGTCCCGGAGCCTGCCAGCATGCCGCCCAGCACCTGCTGCTCACGGACGCCGCCATCCTCCGCGCTCTCGTCCGAAGCGCTCTGCATTTCCGCAAAAGCCTCCATGGCGGAATCCATGGAGAAGGACGATGAGGCGATCTGCAGCGGGTATTCGCTCAGGGCATCCTCCTCCATCCGCCGGATGTAATCATGGGCGCCGGTGGAGAGGGAGAGGATGAGCGCGATGCCGGTGATGCCGATGGACGCCGCGAAGGCGACGAGGATGGTCCTTGTCTTCTTGGACAGAAGATTGGAGACGGACAGTGAGAGCGCCGTCCGGAAGGACATGGAGGGCCTGCGCTTCTTCGCGGGCTTTGATGTCTCTTCGCCGGATGATCCCACGGCATCGGTCTGCGCCGCCTCTTTGGCGGATGCTTCCGGATCGAAGGGGTCGCTGTCACTGATCACCCGGCCGTCCTTCAGGCGGATGATCCGCGTCGCGTAACGCTCCGCCAGATCCGGATTGTGGGTGACCATGACGACCAGATGGTCCTGCGCGACCTCCCGCAGAAGCTGCATGACCTGTTCGCCGGTCTCGCTGTCGAGGGCGCCTGTCGGCTCGTCCGCCAGCACGATGGTGGGATCGTTGACGAGCGCGCGGGCAATGGCCACGCGCTGCATCTGTCCGCCGGAGAGCTGGGAGGGCTTCTTGTGCATCTGATCCTTAAGGCCGACCCGGTCAAGCTCCTCGGCCGCGCGGCGCCGCCGTTCGCTCCGGCCTGCGCCCGCCAGCGTCATGGCGAGCTCCACATTGCGAAGGAGCGTCTGGTGGGGGATCAGGTTATAGCTCTGGAAGATAAAGCCCACGGAGTGATTCCGATAGGCGTCCCAGTCCCTGCTCTTAAACCGGTCTGTCGGGACGCCGTCGATCGACAGCGTGCCGCTGTCGCAGTGGTCAAGGCCGCCGATGACGTTGAGCAGCGTTGTTTTCCCGGAGCCGCTGGGCCCCAGGATCGCAACGAATTCATTTTCACGAAAAGAAAGCGATACGCTGTCCAGAGCCTTCTGGACAAGCGTACCGGTCTTGTATTCTTTACATATTTTCGATATCTGAAGCATGGTTTAGATCTCTGTCTCGAACTCCGTTGCCGCCTCGACGGATTCCTCCGCGTCTCCGAAGTGTTCCTCGATATCCGCTTTGGTATCGTCGGCGATCTCCTTTACATTCTCTTTAAACTCTTCGGCCTTCTTGTACTCGTCGGACGAAGTGATCTCGGATTCCAGTTCGTCGATGCGCTCATTGGCTGCCTCGCTCACATCATCCACGATCCCGGCCATCTCGTCCACGATAACGTCCACGTGATCCGAAACCTTCTGCTCAAGCTCTCCGTCCGGCTCATGGCTGCCGACAGCGGTGCCCGCGCCGAAAGCAAGAATGATAGAAAGGATCCATGCCAAAAATCCACTTTTCATAATAGTGCGACCTCCCTTGGAAAGCTGAATGATATTTTCGTTATTATATCACCGGCCGGGCCCCGTGACAATCATTCGACCGTGACGGATTTTGCCAGGTTCTTCGGCTTGTCGATGTCGCAGCCGTTCGCCTTGGCGACGTAGTAGGCCAGCAGCTGCAGCGGCACGACCTCCGTGACGGCAGAGAACAGCGCGGTCGTCTTGGGGATGAAGAGAAGATCATCCGCGGAGGATACGATCTTGTCGTTGCTGCGGAAGGTCAGGGCGAGCACCTCGGCGCCTCTTGCCTTTACTTCGACGATGTTGCTGAGGGTCTTCTCCATGATCAGAGGATTGCAGCAGAGCGCGATCACGGGCTGATGCTCCTCGATCAGCGCGATGGTCCCGTGTTTGAGTTCTCCGGCCGCGTAGGCTTCCGCGTGCAGGTAGGAGATCTCCTTCATCTTCAGGGCGCCCTCAAGGGCCGTCGCGTAGTCGGTGTTGCGGCCGATAAAGAACAGCGCCTTGCTGTTGTGGTATTTCTCCGCGAGCGCCTCGATGCCGGGGTTCATGTCGATGGTCTCCTGGACGCGGCGGGGCAGGAGCAGGAGCTCGTCCACCAGGTAGTCGTACTGATCGCCGACTTTCCCGAGCAGTTCTCCGAAGTAAACGCCCAGCATGTAGAGGACGGAGACCTGTGTCGTGTAGCCCTTGGTGGTGGCGACGGCGATCTCCGGGCCCGCCCAGGTATAGACACAGTCGTCAGCCAGATTTGCGATGGCGCTGCCCACGACGTTGACGACCGCGAGGGTCCTTGCGCCTCTTGCCTTGCACTCTTTGAGGGCCGCGATGGTGTCTGCCGTCTCGCCGGACTGGGAGATGACGATCAGCAGCGTGTGATCATCGATCAGCGGGTCGCTGTAGCGCAGCTCGCTGGCAAGCTCCATGGTCACGGGGATGCGGCAGAGCTGCTCGATGGCGTATTTTCCGGCGCAGCCCGCGTAGTAGGCGGAACCGCAGGCGGTAATGACGATCTTATGAATGTGTTTTAATTCTTCCGCGGTGATCGAAAGCTCATCAAAGACGATCCGGCCGTCTTTGATCCTGGGGGAGATGGCCGCGCTTACGGCCGCCGGCTGCTCCATGATCTCCTTGAGCATGAAGTGCTCGTAGCCGCCCTTTTCCGCCGCCTGCACGTCCCAGGAGATGCGGGAGACCTTTTTGTCTATGACTTTGCCGAAGCAGTCCGTGATCCGGATGGAGTCCGGGGACAGTTCGGCGAACTCGCCGTCCTCAAGGTAGATCACGTTGCGCGTGTGGCTGACGAGGGCGGTGACGTCAGAGGCGAAGAAGTTTTCGCCGATGCCCGCTCCGACGATGAGGGGGCTCGCCTCTTTCGCCGCGTAGATCTTATCCGGCTCCTCGGTGCAGATGACGCCGAGCGCGTAGGAGCCCTCCAGGCGGGAGGCCGCCTTTGCCAGGGCGGAGCGCATATCTCCGTCATAGTACATGTCGATCAGATGGACGATGACCTCCGTGTCCGTCTCGCTCTCGAAGTGATAGCCCTCAGCGATGAGCTCTTCGCGCAGGGAGAGGTAATTCTCGATGATCCCGTTGTGCACGATGGCAAAGCGGCCGTCGTTGCTCAGGTGCGGATGCGCGTTCTCCTCCGTGGGAGCGCCGTGCGTAGCCCATCTGGTATGTCCGATCCCGGCGCCGCCGGGAACAGAATCACCGTCGTTTGTACGGCGGCAGAGATTCTCAAGTCTGCCGCTCGCCTTCACGACGGTGATCTTATTCTGGTCCATGACGGCGATGCCCGCCGAATCATAGCCCCTGTATTCAAGCTGTTTCAGCCCGCCAAGCAGAATGCCGGACGCGCGTTTGTTTCCTGTATATCCTACGATACCGCACATATACTATCCTTTCCCCGAAGCAGCGGGCCGCGGCCTGCTTCCCCGGTATCCTTCCTTCAGAAAACTTATTTTTCTTATGATAGCATATATGGTTATCGCTGATCTGTCCACCTTTTTTATGCGATCCGCGGCCTCAGATACCGCTGGCTCCGTAGTTTGAGAGCACACGCGCGGAGGGGTCGTTTACGTTGCAGCCCTCCCAGTTTTTGTTGGGCATCCAGAAGTCAACGACCATCTCCGACTGCCCGGGATAATACTTCTCGAAGATCTCCCTGTAGAGCAGGGATTCCTTTGTGAAGGGGCGCGCGTGATCATACTTTTTGCAGAGCCGTTCGAACTCTTCGTCGGTATAGGTCTCCTCGGCGTACTCCTTCAGATGGTCCGCGAGGGAATGACCGACCGCGTCTGAAAATGCTGCTTTTTCACGCCACAGAAGGCTCTCCGGAAGCCAGCCGCCCTCCTCGAAGGCGTGCCGGAGCAGATACTTGCCTTTTCCGTAGGTGTTGATCTTCTTCTCCGGATCGATGCTCATCACGTACCGGACAAAGTCCAGGTCTCCGAAGGGGACGCGCGCCTCCAGGGAATTGACGGAGATGCTGCGGTCCGCCCGCAGGACGTCGTACATGTGGATCTCCCGGATCCTCTTTTCCGCCTCCTCCTGGAAAGCCTGCGCGGAGGGGGCAAAATCCGTGTATTTGTAGCCGAAGAGCTCGTCCGAGATCTCCCCGGTCAGGATCACGCGGATGTCGGTGGTCTCGTGGATGGCTTTGCACACCAGATACATGCCCATGCTTGCGCGGATGGTCGTGATATCGTAGGTGCCGAGAAGCTCGATGAGCGGATCGAGGTTCGCGATCACGTCCTCGGGCGTGATGATGACCTCGGTGTGGTCGGAACCGATATAGTCCGCCGCCTGTTTCGCGTATTTGAGATCGATGGCGTCGCCGCTCATGCCGATCGCGAACGTTTTTATCGGCTCTTTGCTCTGCCTCGCCGCGATGGCGCAGACGAGAGAGGAGTCAAGGCCGCCGGAGAGAAGGAATCCGACCTTTGCGTCGGAGACCAGGCGCTTTGTCACGCCGTCGATCAGCTTTTCGCGGATGCTTTCGCAGACCGTCTCCAGGTCGTCCCCGCAGACCGTCTCCGCGTGTGAGATGTTGTCATAGCAGATAAACTCTCCGCCCTTATAATAGTGTCCGGGCGGGAAAGGCATGATCCTGTCCGTAAGACCGACGAGGTTCTTCGCTTCGCTCGCGAAAATGATCACGCCCTTATCGTCATACCCGTAGTACAGCGGCCGGATCCCGATGGGATCCCTGGCCGCGATAAACTCTTCATTCTCCGCGTCATAGATGACGCAGGCAAACTCCGCGTCCAGCATGGCGAACATGTCCGTGCCGTATTCGCGGTACATCGGAAGGATGATCTCGCAGTCGCAGTCGCTCTCAAAGGAGTATCCTCTGCGGATGAGTTCTTCCCGCTGATTCTTAAAGCCGTACAGCTCCCCGTTGCAGACGACATAGCTGCCGTTTAATTCAAAAGGCTGCATGGCCGAGGGCGTAAGCCCCATGATCGAAAGGCGGTGGAACCCCAGAAGACCGTGCCCGGTATCGACGATCCGGCTCTGGTCCGGTCCTCTTGAGATGGTGCGGTCAAAGCCCTGTTTGAATTTTTCAGGGTCGGCCGCTCCGCAGTAACTCATGATAGAACACATTTGCGAGACCTCCTTGCAAGTTTGTTATTTAACGCCGAAAAGCAGATCCCCGTAGGTCGGGAAGGGCCAGTAGCTGGCTTCTGTGAGCTGCTCCGCCTCATCGCAGGGCACACGCAGCCTTGCCATTGCCGGCAGGACCAGGTCGCGCACCAGCTCGGAGCCGGCAACGATGTTCTCGGCATCCGGGAGCTTCAGGAGCGCCGCATCCAGTTCGTCCGCCGCTGCCTCGATCTCATCGAGCAGGACGGAGAGGGTGCGCACGATTCCTTCTTCGTAGCTGCACTTCAGCCCCGGGACGACTGCTTTCTTTTTCTGTGCTGCCTCCGCCACGTCGCTGGCGTAGTTTTCGATGGCCGGAGCGATCATGGTGCGGGCCATGTCGACCATGGTGTTCGCCTCGATGACGACGGTGCGGCAGTAGTTCTCGAGCATGATATCACGGCGTGAGACCAGCTCTTCCTCGGTGAATACGCCCAGTCCGGTCAGCATCTTTACGTTCTTCGGATCCAGCAGGTGCGGCATGCAGTCCGCCGTGGTGCGGTAGTTGAGCAGGCCCCTCTTTGTCGTTGCCTCCTCTACCCAGGCGTCATCGTAGCCGTTGCCGTTGAAGATGATGCGCCTGTGATCCCGGATGGTCTTCTTGATCATATCGTGCAGGGCCGTCTCGAAATCTTCGGCCTTCTCCAGCCTGTCGGCATAGATGCGCAGGCTTTCCGCGACGGAGCTGTTCAGCATGATGTTCGCGCAGGCGATGCTGTCGGAGGAACCGACCATGCGGAATTCAAATTTGTTGCCCGTGAAGGCGAAGGGTGAGGTACGGTTGCGGTCGGTGGTATCCCTGTTGAAGCGCGGGAGTACGTTCACGCCCAGCTTCATGACGGTCTTCTCGGTCCCCGCATACGGGGTATCGTTCTCGATCGCCTCAAGCACCGCGTTCAGCTCGTCGCCGAGGAACATGGAGATGACTGCGGGCGGCGCTTCGTTGGCGCCGAGACGGTGGTCGTTGCCGGCGGTCGAAACGGAGAGCCTGAGCAGATCCTGATAATCATCCACAGCCTTGATCACGGCGCAGAGGAACAGCAGGAACTGGGCGTTCTCATAGGGCGTATCGCCCGGGGAGAGCAGGTTCTGACCGGAGTCGGTCGAGATGGACCAGTTGTTGTGCTTGCCGCTGCCGTTAACGCCCGCGAAGGGTTTCTCGTGGAGCAGGCAGACGAGGCCGTGTTTGGCGGCGACTCTCTGCATGATCTCCATCGTCAGCTGGTTCTGGTCGACGGCGATATTGGTGGTCGTGTAGATCGGCGCCAGCTCGTGCTGGGCGGGAGCGACCTCGTTGTGCTCGGTCTTTGCCATGACGCCGAGCTTCCAGAGTTCATCGTTCAGGTCTTCCATGAAGGCCGCGACGCCGGGCTTGATCACGCCGAAGTAGTGATCGTCAAGCTCCTGCGACTTCGGAGGCCTTGCGCCGAACAGCGTGCGCCCGGTGAAGCGCAGGTCGGGGCGCTGATCGTACATCTCTCTGGTGATCAGGAAATATTCCTGCTCCGGACCTACGGAGGAGACGACGTGCTTTGCGGTGTCGTTTCCGAAGAGACGCAGGATACGGAGGGCCTGCTTGTTCAGAGCCTCCATGGAGCGCAGCAGCGGCGTCTTCTTGTCCAGGGCGTGTCCGCCGTAGGAACAGAAGGCCGTGGGAATGCAGAGGGTCTTTCCTTTAATAAACGCGTAGGAAGTGGGATCCCACGCTGTATAGCCTCTCGCCTCAAAGGTGGCGCGCAGGCCGCCTGACGGGAAGGAGGAGGCATCCGGCTCGCCCTTGATCAGCTCCTTGCCGGAGAATTCCATGATCACGGAGCCGTCCGGCGACGGAGAGATAAAAGCCTCGTGCTTCTCAGCCGTAATGCCGGTAAGGGGCTGGAACCAATGGGTATAATGGGTAGCGCCGTGGGCGAGGGCCCATTCCTTCATGGCCTCCGCGACCGCATTGGCGACGCTGATATCAAGTTTGCTGCCCTCATCGATCGTTTTGCGAAGAGAGGCATAGACATCCGCGGACAGAGTCGCCCGCATGACACGGTCATCAAAGACATGGCTTCCGAATAATTCAGGTACTGTAGGCATACGCTGATCTCCTTTCTGTGCGTCAGTATTTCCAAATAGAAAAAGGCAATGGGCCTTCGCTGAAAAACGAAAGACACCATTGCCTTTTCAAATCGGGATTGTACATCAAAGAATTCTGCTTGTCAACTACCCGATTTTGAAAAATTCCGAAAAATATGCGGAACTGTTTTTGTTGACAAACGAAAACAAAAAGCCTATCATGCCATAAGAGGCAAAGGCGTCTCAGGTCTTTTTAAGACATAAATGGCGCCTTTGTCTCTTTTTATTTTCATTTACACAGGAAGGATGACGCAAATGGATAAGAGCCTTTCATATGACAGAGAACATGATGCCTGCGGTATCGGCGCGATCGTAAAGATCGACGGTGTCCGGGAGCACTCCGTGGTGGACGACGCGCTCTCCATCGTGGAAAAGCTGGAGCACAGGGCAGGCAAGGACGCGAGCGGGACGGTCGGCGATGGCGTCGGTATCCTTGTCCAGATCTCCCACTCGTTCTTTTCGGCTGCGGCAAAGCAGCTGAAGATCAATATCGGAGGCGAGGGGGAATACGGCATCGGCATGTTCTTCCTGCCGCGGGATGAGAGGAAGCGCACGTTCGCGATGCGCCTCTTTGAAGTGATCGCCGCCAAGGAAGGATTTGAGACCGCCGGCTGGAGAGAGGTCCCCACGAACCCGGATATCCTCGGAAAGAGGGCGCACGACTGCATGCCCTCCATCTGGCAGTGCTTCCTAAAGAAACCGGAGCATATGGAAAAGGGGATCGACTTCGACAGAAGACTCTATGTGGTCCGCAGAGAATTCGAGCAGAGCGCGGAGGACACCTACATCTGTTCTCTCTCCTCGCGCACCATCGTATATAAAGGAATGTTCCTGGTCGGGCAGCTCCGCGTATTCTACGACGACCTGCGCAGCCCGGATTACACGTCCGCCATCGCCCTCGTCCACTCGAGGTTTTCAACGAACACCCTGCCCAGCTGGGAGCGGGCCCATCCCTACAGGTTCATCTGCCACAACGGCGAGATCAACACCATCAGGGGCAATAAGGACCGTATGCTCGCCAGGGAGGAGACGATGCACTCGGGCCTGATCGATACGGATAAGGACAGGATCTACCCGGTCATCTCGGCGCAGGGCTCCGACTCGGCCATGCTCGACAATACGCTGGAATTCCTCTATATGAACGGCGTGGAGCTGCCCCTCGCCATGATGGCGCTCATCCCGGAGCCGTGGAAACACAACCGGTTCATGAGCGAATCCCGGAAGGATTTCTACCATTATTATGCGACGATGATGGAGCCGTGGGACGGCCCCGCGGCCATTATGTTCACGGACGGCGAGCTCTTCGGCGCGACGCTGGACCGCAACGGCCTGCGCCCGTCCAGGTACTATGTCACGGATAACAACAGGCTCATCCTTTCCTCTGAGGTCGGCGTGCTGGATATCGATCCCGCGCATATTATTAAGAAGGCAAGGCTCACACCCGGCAGGATGCTCCTGGTGGACACCCGCGCGAAGAGGATCATCTCCGACGAGGAGTGCAAGGAAGCATACGCGTCCGCTCATCCCTACGGCGAGTGGCTCGACGCCAACCTGGTGCATCTGAAGGATCTCGCGATTCCGAACCGGCAGGTCCCGACCCACACGCAGGAGGAGCGCGACCGCCTCTACAAGGTGTTCGGCTACGGCTATGAGGAGGTAAAGAACTACATCCTCGAGGCGGCGCAGACCGGCCTTGAGCCCACCGTGTCCATGGGGCACGACGTCCCGCTGGCGCCGCTGTCCGACACGCATCCCCTGCTGTACCGGTTCTTCCACCAGCAGTTCGCCCAGGTCACGAACCCGCCCATCGACTCCCTCCGGGAGAAGATCGTGACGGATACGACCGTCTACCTCGGCTCCGACGGAGACCTTCTCTGCGAGAAGAGCAGCAACTGCACGATGCTCGAGGTGAACAATCCCATCCTCACCGGCACCGATCTTTTGAAGATCAAGTCGATGCGGAACAAGGGCTTTCGGACCGAGACCGTGAGTCTCCTCTATTATAAACACACATCGCTGGCAGGAGCCGTTTCCCAGCTCTACCTGAGGGTGGACCAGGCAGTGGCCGCCGGCGCCAACATCATCATCCTCTCCGACCGGGGCGTCGACGAGAACCACGTGCCCATCCCGGCGCTGCTGGCGGTCTCCGCCGTGGAGCAGCACCTGGTGGATACCAGGAAGCGGACGGCGGTATCGCTCATCCTCGAGACCGGCGAGGTGCGCGACGTGCATCAGACGGCCTGCGTGCTCGGCTTCGGTGCCCGCGCGGTGTATCCGTACCTTGCCCATGAGTGCATCGAGGAGGCTGTCACCTTAGGCCTTCTTGACAAGGATCCGCACACGGCCGTACACGACTACGACCAGGCCCTGCTTGCCGGCGTCGTAAAGATCGCCGCAAAGATGGGCATCTCGACGATCCAGTCCTATCAGTCCGCGAGGATCTTCGAGGCCGTCGGCCTCTCGAAGGAAGTGATGGACAATTATTTCGCGGGCGTTGTCTGCAGAGCGGGCGGCGTCGGCATGAAGGAGCTGGAGGAAGGCATCGCGGGCAGGCATGACCGGGCCTTCGACCCGATGGGTCTGCCGGTGGATCCGGTCCTCGACAGCACCGGTTTCCACAGGCTCCGCAGCGGGGCGGGCAAGGAGGATCACCTCTACAGCCCGGAGGCCATCGTGCTCCTGCAGCAGGCCGTCAGGGAAGGAAACTACGATAAGTTCCGTCAGTACACGGACCTGGTGGACGATCAGGCGCATCCGCACACGCTGCGCGGCCTCCTCGAATTCGTGCCCGCGGGGGATCCCGTGGATATCAGCGAGGTCGAGCCCGTGGAGGAGATCGTAAAGCGCTTCCAGACCGGCGCGATGAGCTACGGCTCCCTCTCGCAGGAGGCCCATGAGACGCTCGCGATCGCGATGAACCGGCTGGGCGGCCGCTCCAACACCGGTGAGGGCGGCGAGTCGACGGAACGCTTCGGAACAGAGAAGAACAGCGCGGTCAAGCAGGTGGCCTCCGGCCGCTTCGGCGTCACGGAACCCTACCTGCTGAGCGCGAAAGAGATACAGATCAAGATGGCGCAGGGCGCGAAGCCCGGCGAAGGCGGCAACCTTCCGGGCAACAAGGTCTATAGCTGGATCGCGAAGACCAGGTGCTCGACCCCGGGCGTACAGCTCATCTCGCCGCCCCCGCACCATGATATCTACTCGATCGAGGACCTTGCGCAGCTGATCCACGATCTCAAGTGCGCGAACAGGGACGCCAGAATCTCCGTCAAGCTCGTCTCGGAGGCCGGCGTCGGCACGATCGCTTCCGGTGTGGCGAAGGCCGGGGCGCAGGTGGTGCTCATCTCCGGATTTGACGGAGGCACCGGCGCGGCTCCGTACAGCTCGGTCCATTTCGCCGGGCTTCCGTGGGAGCTGGGCGTCGCCGAGACCCATCAGTCGCTGGTCGCCAACGGGCTGCGTTCGCGGGTACGGATCGAGACCGACGGAAAGCTGATGACCGGCAGGGACGTGGCCATTGCCGCCCTGCTCGGAGCCGAGGAGTACGGTTTTGCCACAGCGCCTCTTGTCTGCGTCGGATGTATGATGATGAGGGCCTGTTCGAAGGATACCTGCCCGGTCGGCATCGCCACCCAGAACGAGAAGCTGAGGGCGCGGTTCGCCGGGAAGCCGGAGCACGTGATCAACTTTATGACCTATATCGCGATGCAGCTTCGCGAGATCATGGCACAGCTGGGCTTCAGGACCGTCGACGAGATGATCGGCCGCACGGACTGCCTGAGAAAGAGCGAGGATCCGGAGGGAGCGAAGATCTCCTTCGACGGGCTTCTGGATCCGGCCTTTGCTCACGCGGACGAGTGCCGCTTCGACCCGGCGCACAGCTATGATTTTGAGCTTGAAAAGACGCTGGATGAGAAAAAACTCCTCCCGTGGTTTGAAAAGGTCTCCGAAAAGAAGGAGAAGACCTCTTCGATCGAACTTGCGGTCAGCTCCGTCGACAGGACCTTCGGCACCATCCTTGGATCTGAGATCGTGAGAAAATACGGGAGCGGGTGCGCGGATCTTCCCGAGGACAGGTTCCACATCCTGTGCAGCGGAGGCGGCGGACAGTCCTTCGGCGCCTTCATCCCGCACGGACTGACCATCTCCCTGACCGGGGACGCGAACGACGGCTTCGGCAAGGGACTTTCCGGCGGCACGCTGGCCGTAAAGCCGCCGAAGGAAAGGGGCTTTGAAGCCTCCGAAAACATTGTCGTCGGAAACGTCGCCCTCTACGGAGCGACCTCCGGCAAGGCCTACATCTGCGGAACCGCGGGTGAGCGCTTCTGCGTCCGGAATTCCGGAGCGACGGCCGTCGCCGAGGGCTGCGGAGACCACGGTCTGGAGTATATGACCGGCGGGCGCGCGGTGATCCTCGGAAACACGGGCAAGAACTTCGCTGCCGGTATGAGCGGCGGCATCGCCTATGTCCTCGACAGGGACCACAGCCTTTACAGAAGAGTCAACAAGGACATGGTCGAGCTTGAGGATGTGACGGCAAAGGAGGATATCGACGAGCTTAAGGGCATCCTCACCGATTATGTGAAGGCGACGGATTCCGAGCTCGGTGCGCAGATACTGAAGAATTTCGAGAAGGAGCGTCTCTGCTTCAAGAAGGTCATTTCGAGAGAATACAAAAAAATGATCAGAGCCGCGGCAAATAAGTGATCGGCAGGTGAGAGTATGGGCAAACAGACAGGTTTTCTTGAATATGAAAGAACTGAGAACAGGGAAGTCCCCGTAAGAGAGAGGATCACCGGCTACAAAGAGTTCCACGTCCAGGAGCCGGAGGAGGTCCGGCGGGAGCAGGGCGCGCGCTGCATGAACTGCGGCGTTCCGTTCTGCCAGTCGGCGATGAAGCTGAGCGGCATGGTCGTCGGCTGTCCTCTTCACAACCTGATCCCCGAGTGGAATGACGCGGTATACAGGGGAGAGGACAGGCACGCGCTGGCAAGGCTTTTAAAGACCAACAGCTTCCCGGAGTTTACGGGCCGTGTATGCCCCGCCCTCTGCGAGAAGGCGTGCATCTGCGGGCAGTATGACGACCCTGTTACGGTCAGGGACAACGAGCTCTATCTCATCGAGAAGGGCTATGAGAACGGCTGGGTGCCGGGGAATCCGCCCGCCGCGGAGAGCGGCCGCAAGGTGGCCGTGATCGGCAGCGGCCCCTCCGGGCTGTCCGCCGCGGAATCGCTGCGCAGGCGCGGCCACTCGGTCACGGTCTACGAGAGAGAGGACCGGATCGGCGGCCTCCTCATGTACGGCATCCCGAATATGAAGCTCGACAAGAGCGTGATCGCCAGAAGGCAGAAGCTGATGGAGCAGGAAGGGATCGTTTTCAAGACCGGCGTCAATGTGGGCGAAAAGCTCCGGCTGCCGCGTCTTAAGAAGGAATACGACGCCATCGTCCTGTGCTGCGGCGCAAAGCAGCCAAGGGCGCTCGGCGCCGAAGGCATGGAAGGGACGGAAGGAATCTTTTTCGCCGTCGACTTTCTGAAGGCCGCTACGAGGAACGTGCTCGGCATCGAGGATATCCCGGAGACGATGGACGCCCGGAACAGGGACGTGGTCATCGTCGGCGGCGGCGACACCGGCAACGACTGCATCGGCACCGTCATCCGCATGGGCTGCAGGTCCGTGACGGCGCTTGAGATGATGCCGAAGCCTCCGGTGGAGAGAAGGCCCGATAACCCGTGGCCCGAGTGGCCGAAGACGCTGCGGACGGATTACGGCCATCAGGAGGCCGCGGAGCTGTTCGGCAGCGACCCGAGGGTCTTTAAGACCACGGTGAAGAAGGTCACCGCGAAAGACGGCAGGATCTCGGAGATCGAGACCTGCGAGGTCGGCTTTGAGGGCGGAAGACCCGTCAATATCGAAGGAACGGAAAAGACGCTCAAATGCGACCTGCTGCTGATCGCGGCCGGCTTTACCGGGGCGGAGCAGCTGGTCCCGAAGAGCTTCGGCCTGGAGATGACGCCCCGCGGCGCCGTCGCGACGCAGGCGGGCAGGTACGCAACGAACGTGCCGGGCGTCTTTGCGGCAGGAGATATGCACAGAGGGCAGAGCCTGGTGGTCTGGGCACTGGCCGAGGGCAGGGAGTGCGCGGCTGAAGTGGATGAATATCTGATGGGTTATCGAAACAGTTGACTTAATACTATCTGTAATGCATAATGATAAAAGTTTGTTATTTATTGTTTCTGACAGGGGAGGGCGCCTCCCCTGTCTTATGGAGGAGACATGAATTATTCAGCGCAGGAAGTGAAGCAGTTCGTTGAAGAGGAGGACGTCAAGTTCATAAGACTGGCCATGTCCGACGTTTTCGGCACGCCAAAGAATATCTCCATTATGTCCACCGAGCTGGAGCGGGCCTTCCGCGACGGCATTGCCGCCGACGCCTGGGCTATCCCCGGCTTCGAAGATTTTGACAGATCCGATATCTTCCTTCACCCCGACCCTGACACGCTCGCGATCCTCCCCTGGAGACCGGAGCACGGAAGGGTCGTCCGTATGTTTTCGGACATTACCTGGCCGGACGGCACGCCCTTTGAGTGTGACAGCCGCCGCTTCCTTTCGGAGGCAGTGAAGGATGCCGCGGCGAAGGGACTTACCTTCCGGTTCGGGACCGAGCAGGAGTTCTACCTCTTCAGCTCCGAGGAAGAGGACGGACCCGGGGAGGTCCCCTACGACAGCGCCGGATATATGGACATCGGCCCGTTCGACAGGGGAGAGAACATCCGAAGGGAGATCTGCATGACGCTGGAGGACATGGGAATCCGTCCGGAGAGCTCCCACCATGAGGAAGGCCCCGGGCAGAACGAGATCGACTTCCGGTATTGCGAGCCCGTCAAATCCGCGGACGACGCGATGACCTTCCGGGACGTTGTGAGCGCCATCGCGAGCAGGAACGGCGTGCGCGCGGACTTTTCGCCGAAGCCTCTGGAGGGAAAGCCCGGGAACGGGATGCACATCAATTTCTCCGTGAGCGGCCCCGGCGGCGAATCCCTTCTCGATCCGGCCATCGCCGGGATCCTGAGGCGGGTCCGGGAGATGACGATCTTCCTCAACAGGACACCGGAATCCTACAAAAGGCTCGGCGGTCTGATGGCGCCGGGAACCGTCACCTGGGGCAGGGAGAACCGTTCCGTCCTCATCCGCGTTCCCGCGGCGTCCGGGAAATTTAAGCGCGGCGAGCTCCGCTCGCCCGATCCGCTGGCCAATCCCTATCTCGCCTACGGTCTGATGATCCGGGCGGCCATGGAGGGGATCGAAGAGGATCTGCCCCTTCCCGCGGAGACCTGCGTCAATCTCTACCGCACCGGCGCGGCAGGCGCCGCAGGCAGCGAAAAGCTTCCGGGATCCCTGGAGGAAGCGGCACGGATCGCGAAGGAGAGCGGATTTATCAGGGAATGTGTACCGGAGAAGATGCTGAATGCTTATCTTGATGCAGCGGAAGGCGGCGGCAGGGAGCTTTTATGACACCGGACATTCGTACGTACAGCGTGCTGCTGGTATCGGCGGCGCAAAAAGGGAATAACACGCTCGTGTCCTTCTTCCCGGGGGACAGGTTCGAGCCGGTCACGGTCGCCGGGACCGTCGCCGCGGCGAGGCGCAGGCTTTCCGACAGGGATTACGACCTTGTCATCGTCAACGCGCCGCTTCCCGATGATTTCGGGAGGAAATTCGCCGCCGACGTCTGCGCGGAAAGTGAACGGGTCGCCCTGCTGCTCGTGCGGAGCGATGTGTATGACGGGATCTGCAGCCAGATGACACCGCGCGGCGTCCTGGTGGCGAAAAAACCGCTGGACGCGCTGTCCATGGCACAGATCCTGAACGGGATGTGCAGCGTGAGGGAACGAATGAGGACCGTCGGAAAGAAGACGATGACCCTCGAGGATAAAATGGAGGAGATCAGGCTTGTGAACCGGGCCAAGTGGGCGCTGATCAGCGCCTGCAGGATGACGGAGGAGGACGCCCACCGATACATCCAGAAAAAGGCGATGGATCTTTGCCTGAGCAAAAAGGAAGCGGCCGAGTCCATTCTGCGGATCTACGGCCCGGAGGGAAAATAAGACTAACGGAGTAAAACAAACGGAGGGAAAGCAATGGCACCGATCAATGAAAACTACGCAAAACTGCCCGGAAATTACCTGTTCTCGACAGTGGCCCAGAAGGTGGAGGCATACAGGAAGGCGAACCCTGATGCCGACATCATCCGTCTCGGCATAGGGGATGTGACAAAACCGCTGGCCCCCGCCATCATCAGCGCGCTGCACAGCGCGGTGGATGAGATGGGGAAGGCGGAGACCTTCCGCGGGTACGCCCCGGACGGCGGCTATCCTTTCCTGCGCGAGGTGATCGCGGAGAATGACTACAGGGCAAAGGGCTGCGACATCAGCCCGGACGAGATCTTTGTGTCCGACGGCGCAAAGAGTGACTCCGCCCATATCCAGGAGATCTTCGGGAAGGACGCGAGGATCGCGGTCAGCGACCCGGTCTATCCCGTCTACGTGGACTCGAACGCTTTTGCCGGGAGATGCGGCTCCTACAACAATGAGGCACAGCGCTGGGACCGCGTCGTCTACATGCCCTGCACCGCGGAGAACGGATTCTCCCCGGAGCCCCCGAAGGAGGAGGCGGACCTGATCTACATCTGCTCGCCGAACAACCCGACCGGCGTCGCGATGAAGAAGGATGCCCTGCAGCGCTTTGTCGATCACGCGAACCGGACCGGCGCCGTCATCCTCTATGACGCCGCCTACGAGGCCTACATCCAGGAGGACGATGTGCCGCACTCGATCTATGAGTGCGAGGGGGCCGGGACCTGTGCGATCGAACTGCGCAGCTTCTCGAAGAACGCGGGCTTTACCGGTCTTCGCCTGGGCTTCGCGGTCATCCCGAAAGCGCTTGTCCGCGGCGGCGTATCCCTGAATGCAGTCTGGTCGAGATTCCAGGGTTCGTCCTTCAACGGGGCGCCCTATATCGTGCAGCGCGCCGGCGAAGCAGTCTATTCCCCGGAGGGGAAGGCCCAGCTGAAAGAACAGATCGAAGGCTACCGCGCGAACGCGAAGATCCTTCTCGACGGCCTTAAAAGCGCCGGCTACGAAGTCTACGGCGGCGTGAACTCGCCCTATGTATGGCTGCGCACGCCGGGCGGCATGAGCTCCTGGGAGTTCTTTGACAGGCTGCTGGAGAAGGCAAATATCGTCGGTACGCCCGGCAGCGGCTTCGGCCCCTGCGGCGAAGGTTATTTCCGTTTGACGGCCTTCGGCACCCCGGAGAATTCGGTCAGGGCAATGGAGCGCATCGCGAAGGTCCGTCTGTGATCCGCAATATGGAGGAATACCATGGCTAAATATGTCTTTGTGACCGGAGGCGTTGTATCCGGCCTCGGAAAAGGAATTACCGCCGCGTCTCTCGGCAGGCTTTTAAAGATGCGGGGACTGCGCGTGGCTTCGCAGAAGCTTGATCCCTACATGAACGTCGACCCGGGGACCATGAGCCCCTTCCAGCACGGCGAGGTCTTCGTGACCGACGACGGCGCCGAGACCGACCTGGACCTGGGGCATTACGAGAGATTTATCGATGAGAACCTGACCCGCTTCTCCAACCTGACCAGCGGCAAGGTCTACTGGAACGTCTTAAACCGCGAGAGGAAGGGCGAGTACCTCGGACAGACCGTCCAGGTCATCCCCCACATCACGGACGAGATCAAGAACTTTATCTACGCCGGCGCGCAGAGCACCGGGGCGGATGTTCTGATCACGGAGATCGGCGGCACGATCGGCGATATCGAGGGCCAGCCCTTTATCGAAGCCATCCGCCAGATCTCGCTCGAGCAGGGGAAGGAGAACTGCCTGTTCATCCATGTGACCCTGGTCCCGTATCTGAGCGGTTCGAACGAGCACAAGTCAAAGCCGACGCAGCACTCCGTCAAGGAACTGCAGGCGCTGGGAATCCATCCCGATATCATCGTGACCCGCGTCGACAGGCCTCTTGACCAGGGCATCAAGGACAAGATCGCGCTTTTCTGCAACGTGAAGAAGGACTGCGTCATCGAGAACGATACGATGGACTGCCTGTACGAGGCGCCGCTGATGCTGCACAAAAACGGACTGGACACCGTGGCGTGCCGTGAGCTGGGTCTTGAGGGCGAGATGACCGGCCTTGCGCAGTGGGAGGACATGGTCAGCCGCATCCACAGCCTGAGCGGGCACACAAAGATCGCGATCGTCGGAAAGTACGTGGGACTCCACGATTCTTACCTCTCCGTGCGCGAAGCCCTCTACCACGGCGGATATGAGAACGATACCGAGGTGGAGGTGCTCTGGGTCGACTCCGAGACCCTCACCGAAGAGAATATCGCCGCAAGGCTCGGGGAGGCGGACGGCATCCTTGTGCCGGGCGGCTTCGGAATCCGCGGCATTGAGGGCATGGTCCTCGCCTGCAGGTACGCGAGGGAGAACGATATCCCCTACCTCGGCATCTGCCTGGGCATGCAGATCAGCGTCATCGAGTACGCGCGGAGCCTTCCGGGCTTCGAGGACGCCAACAGCCGCGAGTTTGCCGAGAACGGCAGACACTGCGTCATCGACCTCATGGAGGAGCAGGCCGGGATCGACCGCAAGGGCGGCACGATGCGCCTCGGTGCCTACCCGTGCAAAATTGCTCCCGGGTCGGCCATGGAGAGAGCCTACGGGGAGGAAGAGATCTCTGAGAGGCACAGACACCGCTTTGAATTCAACAACGACTACCGCTCCGTTCTGGAGGAGGCGGGTCTTTCGGTCAGCGGGACATCCCCGGACGGGATGCTCGTCGAGGCCGTTGAGGACCGGTCGAACAGGTTCCATGTGGGCGTGCAGTTCCACCCCGAGTTCAAGTCAAGGCCCGACAGGGCGCATCCCCTTTTCAGGGAGTTTGTAAAGGCAGCGAGATCATGATATACAGAGGTAAAGAAAGAAAACTGGTCCTCGGGGACGGCAGCGAATACTTCGGCGCCGGCTTTGGTGAGGACACCGGGAGCCGGGTCTGCGAGCTTGTCTTTAACACGTCTCCCGTCGGTTATCAGGAGATCCTCTCGGATCCGTCCTACACCGGGCAGTTCGTCGTCATGGCCTACCCGCTGATCGGCAATTACGGGATCAACGGGGACGACTACGAGACGGCGCATCCGTCCATCGGCGGCTTTGTCGTGCGGGATTACAATGACGAGCCCTCCAATTTCCGGAGCGCGCAGACGCTCTCGCAGACGATGAAGGAGCTCGGCATTCCCGGGATCACCGGTGTGGACACGAGGGAGATCGTGCGGAAGATCCGCAGCGAGGGCACGCAGAAGGCCCTGATCGCGGACGCCTCGCTTCCGGCAGCGGAGGCAAGGCGGCTGATCGCGGAGACACCGCTCATCGAAAGGCCCGTTGCCATGGTCAGCAGACAGCAGCGGGAGAATTATATCTGCGCGGACGCAAAGCACCGCATCGCCGCGATCGACCTCGGCATGAAGCAGAATATCATCCGGTCCTTCGTAGCCATGGGCTGCAGCGTGACGGTCTTTCCGTGGAACGCGACGGCGGATGAGGTTGCCGCGGCGCGGCCGGACGGGATCTTTCTCTCCAACGGCCCCGGCGATCCGGAGCAGGCCGGCGAGGCCATCGCCCTTGTGAGTCAGCTGCGCGGGAAATTCCCGATCTTCGGGATCTGCCTCGGGCACCAGATCATCTCCCTTGCCTGCGGCGCGTCCACCTATAAGCTGAAGTTCGGCCACCGCGGCGGCAATCACCCGGTGAAGGACCTTCGGACCGGGAAGGTGGAGATCACTTCGCAGAACCACTCCTACGCGGTGGATGAAAAAACGCTGGAGGGGACCGGGCTTACCGTGACGCACAAAAACCTCCTGGACGGCACCGTCGAGGGAGTCGCCTGCAGAGAGGACAGGATGTTCAGCGTCCAGTTCCATCCGGAGAGCTCTCCGGGTCCGCATGACTGCGCGCACCTGTTCAGTGAGTTCATCAGCCTGATGGAGCAGTGATTTCCGCAGGGCTTTATTAATAGAGGGAAGCAAGATGCCAAAAAGAACGGATCTGAAAAAAATACTGGTCATAGGCTCCGGGCCGATCGTCATCGGACAGGCCGCGGAGTTTGATTATGCCGGGACGCAGGCCTGTCTCGCCCTCAAAGAGGAGGGCTACGAGGTCATCCTGTGCAATTCCAATCCCGCCACGATCATGACGGACACCTCCGTCGCGGACAGGATCTACATGGAGCCGCTGACGCTGGAGTTCATCGCGAGGATCATCCGGACGGAGCGCCCGGACGCCATCCTTCCGGGGATCGGCGGGCAGACGGGACTGAACCTGGCGATGCAGCTTGAAAAGAAGGGCGTGCTCAGGGAGTGCAGATGCGAGCTTCTGGGGACCGATTCCGCCAGCATAGAGAAGGCGGAGGACAGGGAGTCCTTCAAACAGCTGTGCATGGACCTCGGAGAGCCGGTCCTGCCCTCCGTCGTGGTGAGGAGCCTTGAGGAGGGAAGGGAGGCCGCGCGCGAGATCGGCTATCCGGTCGTGCTGCGCCCCGCCTTTACACTGGGCGGCACCGGCGGCGGCTTCGCGGAAAACGAGGCGGAGCTTGATGTGCTGCTGGAGGCCGGCCTTGAGATCTCCCCGGTCGGAGAGGTCCTGGTCGAAAAGAGTGTAAAGGGCTACAAGGAGATCGAGTTTGAGGTGATGCGCGACGCGGCAGACACCGCCATCACGGTCTGCAGCATGGAGAACCTGGACCCCGCCGGGATCCACACCGGCGATTCCATCGTTGTCGCCCCCGTCCAGACGCTGACGGACAGAGAGTACCATATGCTTCGCGACAGCGCCCTGAAGCTCATCCGCGCCCTGAAGGTCGAGGGCGGCTGCAACGTCCAGTTCGCGCTCGATCCGAAGTCCTTTAAATATTACCTGATCGAGGTCAACCCCAGGGTCTCGAGGTCTTCGGCCCTCGCGTCCAAGGCCTCCGGCTATCCCATCGCAAGGGTCTCCGCAAAGATCTCCGCGGGGTACAGGCTGGATGAGATCCCGCTGGCGAACACGCCGGCCTGCTTTGAGCCGGCCCTCGATTATATCGTCACCAAGATGCCCAGGTTCCCGTTTGACAAGTTCACGGACGCGAACCAGACGCTGGGGACGCAGATGAAGGCCACCGGCGAGACCATGAGCGTCGGCAGGACCTTTGAGGAGAGCCTGCTGAAGGCCGTGCGCTCCCTGGAGAACGGGACCATCCATCTGCAGATGGGCAAATATGACGAAGCATCGGAGGAAGAGCTTTTCGATGCCGTCCGCAGGGGCACCGGCGACCGGATCTACGCGGTCGCGGAGCTGATGCGCAGAGGAACGGAGGGCGAAAAGATCGCAGCCGTCTCCGGGATCGACATGTTCTTCCTTGACAAGATCGGAAACATCATTGAGGAGGAGAAGATCCTGAAGGCCGGAAAGGGAGACGCAGCCCTTCTTCCGGAAGCGAAGAAGATGGGCTTTTCCGACGAGGCGGTCGCGCAGTTCTGGGGGATCACCGAGGAGGAGGTCTTTGCGATGCGCAAGGACATCGGCCTGTTCCCGGTCTATAAGATGATCGACACCTGCGCCTCGGAATTTTCGAGCTATGTTCCGTATTTCTATTCCACCTACGAGGGGGAAAACGAATCGATCGTATCCGGGCGGCAGTCCGTGATCGTGCTCGGCGCCGGACCCATCCGAATCGGGCAGGGCGTTGAGTTCGACTACTCCACGGTGCACGCGGTCGGCGCGATCCGGGAGGCCGGGTACGAAGCGATCGTCATCAACAACAACCCGGAGACGGTATCAACGGATTATACGACCTCCGACAAGCTCTACTTTGAGCCTCTGTGTCCGGAGGACGTGATGAATATCATAGAGCTGGAGCATCCCATCGGCGTTGTCGCCACCCTCGGCGGCCAGACCGCCGTAAACCTCGCGGAGCCGCTCTTTAAGAGGGGCGTAAAGCTGGTCGGCACGGACTGCGCGGCGATCGAGCGCGCGGAGGACAGAGACTGCTTTGAAAAGCTCCTTGAGGAGCTGGGCATCCCGGAGCCGAAGGGCTGCGCCGTGACCAGCGTGGAGGACGGTGTGCGCGCCGCCGCCGGGATCGGCTATCCGGTCCTCGTGCGGCCCAGCTTCGTTCTCGGCGGCAGGGCCATGCAGATCGTCTCGAAGGAGAAGGACCTGCTCGGCTACCTTCACACGGCAGTGTCGATCGACGAAGACAGGCCGGTGCTCGTGGACCGCTACATCAGCGGCAAGGAGCTGGAGGTCGACGCCATCTGCGACGGGGAAGAGGTCTTCATCCCCGGGATCATGGAGCTCGTCGAGCGGACGGGCATCCACTCCGGAGACTCCATCAGTGTCTATCCGACCTTCAGTGTGTCGGAAAAAGTGAAGGAAACGATCCGGGATTACACCCGCAGGCTCGGGCTCGGCATCGGGATCCGCGGCCTCTTCAACATCCAGTTCATCGTGGACAGCGACGAGGAGGTCTATATCATCGAAGTCAACCCGCGGTCCTCGCGGACGGTCCCCTTCCTGTCCAAGGCGACAGGCTTTGCGCTTCCGGATATCGCGGCGCGCGTCAGCCTGGGGCAGTCCCTGCGGGACCAGGGGATCACGCAGATGTGTCCGGAGCCGGGAGAAAAGTGGTTCGTCAAGGTGCCGGTATTCTCCTTCTCAAAGCTCTCGGGCATGGACGCCTATCTCTCCCCGGAGATGAAGTCGACGGGGGAGGCCATCGGCTCCGACACGAAGCTCCACAGGGCGATGTACAAGGCCATGGTCGCGTCCGGCATCAATATCCAGAACTACGGGACCGTGATCTTCACCCTCGCGGACGAGGACAAGGAGGAAGCCGTCCCGCTCGCGAAGCGCTTCTACGACATGGGCTTCAATATTGAGGCGACGACCCTGACCGCGGAGACGCTGCGGGAGCACGGGATCAGGACGAGGACGCTCCGCAAACTGACGGAGGGCAGCACCGAGATCCTGGATTCCATCAGCGCCGGCTACGTGAGCTACGTCGTCAACACCCGCGCCATCCTGTCCGGCGTTCACTACGAGGACGGGGCGGCCATCCGTAAATGCGCCAGCGAGCACAGAGTCACCACCTTTACATCGCTCGATACGGTCCGGGTCCTTCTGGACGTCCTGGAGGAGATGACGATCGGCGTTGCGCCGCTGCAGGAACGGAAGTAGACCTTGCCGGCAATGCGCCGTCCCGGAAAGGGAGAGGCAGGAAATATGACTAAACTGTATGGACTTGTTTACGGAGAAGATTTCAGATTTCATCCCGGAACGGTCGTCCTTGAGGGCGGCCGGATCCGGGAGATCGTTTATGGGGAAGAGTCCGCGGACCCGGAGGCCTGCTATATCATCCCGGGGCTCGTGGATATCCATTTCCACGGCTGCATGGGCATGGACTTCTGCGACGGAACGCAGGAGGCCCTGGAGACCATCGCCGCCTGGGAGGCGGAGCAGGGCGTCACGTCCATCTGCCCCGCGACGCTGACCCTCCCGGCAGAGGAGCTCTGCGGCATCCTCTCGGAGGCGGCCGCCTTTGCCGCGCGCCAGGCGCGGGAGGCGGACCGGGCAGACGCGGACCTGATCGGCATCAACATGGAGGGTCCCTTCATCAGTCACGCAAAAAAAGGCGCCCAGAACGGGCGCTATATCGTCCCCTGCAGCGAAGCGGTCTGCCGGTCGTTTCTGGAGGCATCGGGGGGACTTGTAAAGATCATCGGCCTCGCCCCGGAGGAAAACCCCGGCTTTGAGGAATACATCCGCGCCGCAGCGGGCAGAGTAAAAGTATCGCTCGCGCACACCGCCGCGGACTACGGGACCGCTATGCGCGCCTTTGCCGCCGGCGCCTCCCACGCCGTGCATCTCTACAACGGGATGCCGGAGATGACGCACCGGGAGCCCGGCGTTGTCGGTGCCGTGATGGACAGCCCGCAGGTGACGGCCGAGCTGATCTGCGACGGCAATCACGTTCACCCTGCCGCCGTCAGGGCTGCCTTCGCCATGCTCGGCGAAGAAAGGATCGTGCTGATCAGCGACTCCCTGCGCGCAGCCGGCATGGGTGACGGAGAGATCATGACAGGCGGATTGAAGGTCATCGTAGAGGGGACCAGGGCCGTCCTTGCGGACGGCGGAAATCTCGCCGGAAGCGTATCCTCCCTGACAAAATGCATGCAGACCGCCGTGCTTGGCATGGGCATCCCGCTGGAGAGCGCCGTGCGCTGCGCTGCGTACAACCCTGCGAAAGTCATCGGCGCCGAAGATACCTGCGGCGTTCTTGCCCCGGGCAGAAAGGCCGACGTGGTCGTCCTTGACCGCAGCCTGGAGGTCCGGCGCGTATACAAAAACGGGAAGCTTATCAGGCAGACAGACAGATAAAAACGAAGAGATAAAAACGAAGCGGGCAGTGCCGGACAGATCAGTCCGGCGCCGCCCGCTTTTTTGAATGGGGCCAGTGCCCGGGACGGCGGCTTTCTTTTACTTGACAGATACCCCCGCGGGGTATAAGATCTCGGTAGGAAGATACCCGCAGGGGGTATCGCGGAGCACCTGATGGAACCGGAGTTGAAATTGGAAATGAAGATGGGTATGGATATGGAAATGGGAACGGAAGTGAACATGAAACCGGAGCCGGGGACGGAAGAGAGGGCCGGCTGCCCGGCCTGCGCTCACCGCACCAAAAAGAGAGAGGAACAGGAGTACCGGGACCTGATGAACCGCCTGAAACGCATCGA
The DNA here is from genome assembly GCA_905235435.1 of uncultured Lachnospiraceae bacterium. Taxonomy (GTDB): domain Bacteria; phylum Bacillota; class Clostridia; order Lachnospirales; family Lachnospiraceae; genus CAMOKZ01. The sequence goes on along the minus strand of CAJOLD010000015.1, from coordinate 18,990 downwards.
GGGCCAGGTCCGCGGCGTCCAGCGCATGCTCGAGGAGGATGCCTACTGCCCGGATATCCTGATCCAGGTCTCGGCCATCAGCAGCGCGCTCGCGAGCTTTAACAAGGTGCTGCTCGCCGGCCACATCCGCAGCTGCGTCACGGACGATATCCGCGCCGGAAAGGACGGGACAGTGGATGAGCTGGTGGAGACGCTGCAGAAGCTGATGAAGTGACATCCGGGGAGGACGAAATGGAACAGTATAAAGTGACGGGGATGAGCTGCGCGGCCTGCAGTGCCCGCGTGGAGAATGCAGTCCGGAAGGTGCCGGGCGTGACGGAGTGCTCGGTGAGCCTTCTGACGGGCTCCATGGGCGTGGAGGGCACGGCCTCATCCGGGGAGATCATCCGCGCCGTGGAGGAGGCCGGCTACGGGGCATCCGTAAAAGGCGCGGGGAGGAGCGCCTCCGAAAAGCTGCGCATGGAGGAAGAGGCCCTGAGGGATACGGAGACCCCGAAGCTTAGGAGAAGGCTGATCGTTTCCGCCGTCTTCCTGCTTGCGCTCATGTATATCTCCATGGGACACATGATGTGGCACTGGCCGGTGCCGGAGGCCCTGGAGAACCATGTGCTGCTCGGCACGGTGGAGATGCTGCTGGCGATCATCATCATGCTGATCAACGGCCGGTTCTACACGAGCGGTTTTAAGGCCCTTTTTCACGGCGCGCCAAACATGGACACGCTGGTCGCGCTCGGCAGCTCGGCGGCCTTCGTCTACTCCGTGGCGGTGCTCTTTGAGATGATCCTGGCGATGGGGAACGGCGATGACGCCGCGGTCATGCGGTTCGCGATGAACCTGTACTTCGAATCCGCCGCGATGATCGTTACGCTCATCACGATCGGGAAGATGCTGGAGGCGATGTCGAAGGGCAGGACAACGAATGCCCTGCGGGACCTGATGGACCTGGCACCGAAGACGGCCGTCCTTGTGCGGGACGGGAAAGAGCAGGAGGTCCCCATAGACGAAGTCGCCTGCGGAGAGATCTTTGCGGTCCGCCCCGGGGAGAGCATCCCCGTGGACGGCGTTATCCTGGAGGGGGTGACAGCCATCGACGAATCCGCGCTGACGGGAGAGAGCATCCCCGTCGATAAGAGCGCGGGGGATCCGGTCACGGCCGCGACCATCAACCGGTCCGGCTATATCCGGTGCCGCGCGGTCCGCGTCGGCGAAGATACGACGCTCGCGCAGATCATCCGGATGGTGAGCGATGCCGCCGCGACCAAGGCGCCCATCGGGCGGATCGCAGACAGGGTCTCCGGGATCTTTGTGCCGGCCGTGATCTGCATCGCGCTGCTGACGCTTGCCGGGTGGCTGATCGCCGGGAAGGATGCCGGCTTTGCCATCGCCAGAGCCATCTCGGTGCTGGTCATCAGCTGCCCCTGCGCGCTGGGCCTGGCCACGCCGGTGGCGATCATGGTGGGCAGCGGCGTCGGCGCCCGATCCGGGATCCTCTATAAGACTGCCGCGGCCCTGGAGGGAGCAGGCAGGACACAGATCGCTGTGCTCGACAAGACGGGGACGATCACCAGGGGAGAACCGGTGGTGACGGACATCCTGCCCGCGGCGGGCGTGACGAAAGAAGAACTGCTGCAGAAGGCAGGCGCGCTGGAGGCGAGAAGCGAACACCCGCTGGCCCGCGCCGTGACGGCAAAGCTGCAGGAGGAAGGGGAAGATGCGCAGTATGCGGTCACAGACTTTCTTGCCCTGCCCGGGAGCGGGCTTTCGGCAAAGCTGGGGGGCCATGTGCTGACCGGCGGAAGCAGCCGGTTCATCTCCTCAAAGGGGGCTCTGCCGGAGGAGGCCGCGGCGCAGGTCCGGGCGCTCTCCGAAGAGGGCAAAACGCCGCTTCTCTTTATGGAGGACGAACGCCTGCTCGGCATGATCGCCGTGGCGGATACCATCCGTGAGGACTCCGCGCAGGCGGTGAGAGAGCTTCGCGGCATGGGCATCCATGTGGTCATGCTCACCGGCGACAACGCCCGCACCGCGAAGGCCATCGGGGAGCAGGCGGGCGTTGACACGGTCATCGCCGGCGTCCTGCCGGAAGGGAAGGATGAGGTCATCCGCGCTCTTTCCGCGTGCGGAAAGGTGACGATGGTCGGAGACGGAATCAACGATGCCCCGGCCCTCACGCGGGCGGACACCGGCATCGCGATCGGCGCCGGGACCGACGTCGCGGTAAGCGCGGCGGATATCGTCCTGATGAAGAGCCGGCTGACGGACGCCTCGGCGGCCATCCGGCTGAGCCGGAGGACGATCAGCAACATTCACGAGAATCTGTTCTGGGCCTTCTTCTACAACGCCATCTGCATCCCGATGGCGATCGGCCTTTTCGGATTCGCGATGAAGCCGATGTACGGAGCGGCCGCGATGAGCCTGTCCAGCTTCTGCGTCTGCATGAACGCGCTGCGGCTGAACCTCGTTGATATCCACAGCGCGCGAAGGGACAGGCCCATGAAGAAGGGCGCGGACAAAAATAAGGTGAAAGAGACGGCGGCCATGCTGCAGAAAAGTCTCGCAAAAGAAAAGGAGGAGACAAAAATGACGAAGACACTCAAGGTAGAAGGAATGATGTGCGGACACTGCGAAGCGACGGTGAAGGCGGCCGTGGAAGCCGTCCCGGGCGTGGAGAGCGCCGCCGCCGACCATAACGCCGGTACCGTGACGGTAACGTTTAACGGGGACGTGGATCTTGAACAGATCAAAAAAGCGATCGAAGATAAGGACTATACCGTGACCGGGCTCGCCTGAGCCGGCACGGTCTCCCGGAAAGGATACGGCATGGAGACAGTCAATGAAAAAGCCGTGCGTGAAAAATACGCACGGCTGACTCGCTATCTGATTGAAAAGAACATTACGGTGACGACCATGGAGAGCTGCACCTCGGGGCAGATCGCCTCCCTGCTGACAGATACGGAGGGCGCTTCGGCGGTCTTCAAGGGCGCGTTCATCACCTACAGCAATGAGGCCAAGATCCGTCAGGGCGTTCCCGCGGATCTGATCGCCCGCTGCGGCGTCTACTCGCAGGAGACGGCCGCCGCCATGGCGGAAGCCTGCCGCGAGGCCTTTGACGCCGATATCGGGATCGGCATAACGGGAAGCTTCGGGAACGCGGACCCGGAGAACGAGGACAGTATCCCCGGAGAGGTCTGGTTCGCGATCGACAGCCGGGAAGGCACGATAGGCTTCCACAGCACGGTGCCGCCGCAGCCCTCCAGGCTGGCGTACAAGCTGTACATGGCGGACCGGATCGCGGACAGGCTGATCGCTGTGTTTAAAAGCCCGGTCTGACGGGTCAGGAGAGCTCTTCCGGTTCCCCGGCGGTCTCTTCCTCCGGGAATTCGTAGATGGTCCCCTTGTAATAATCCGGAACGTTCCATCGGATCTCCACGCCGTCATGGCCCCAGGTGTTCCCGTCCTTATCCACGCCGGTGACGAGCATGTACTGGTAGGTGCCCGAAAGCTTCATGGCATCGTAGAGATAACGCAGCGGGACGCGCTGGCGGTTGTGGTCCGGATTGCCGGAATCGGCCAGGAATACGGTATCGTCGCTCTCGTCGTAGAGCCAGATATTGACATAGTGCCCTTCGACATCCTTCCAGTAGGTGGAGTCGTATCTGCTGGCGACGAGCACGGTGGCGGTGATTCCGCTCTTTAACGTTTCCTGGAATTTTTCGTAGGTCTTATCTTTCTTTCTGAGCTTTGCCGTAATGCCGACCGTCGCGAGCGTCTGTTTCATCTCGGGCCAGTCGATGGAGCCGAAGTAGCTGACAGGCTTGTATGCGGACGCCTCCCTTGCGTAGTAGAACATATCGAGGGGAGAGCAGTCGCAGTCTGTCAGGGTGCTGTAGATATTGGCAAGGCAGCAGAGACCGCAGCCGAAGACACTGAAGTTCTGGTCGTAGAGCTCCACGTCGCACCAGGAGCCGCCCCAGTCCACTTTTGTCGACCATGCCTTGGGCCCCTGCATGAAGGTGTAGATATCTTCTTCCTGCAGATCGGGAAAAGCAGGCTCCGCCGCGGCCTCGGTCTCCGTTTCGGTTTCTGACTCCGCCTGCGTTTCCGGCTTCGCGGATTCACTCTCCGTCTCTTCGGTCTCGAGCTGACGGACCAGTTCGCTGAAGAGATCCGGAAGCGTTCCGTTCTTTCGCATCGCGATGCCCGCGACGACCAGCCCCGCGATGACCGTGACCGTCAGGATGGAACAGAAGATCGCGATCCCGAGCGTATTCCCTGAGCTTTTTTTCTTTTTTCCTGGATCTCGTGACATAGCTGAAAAATCCTTTTGATCTTACTATCGCAGCCGCCCGCCGGGAGGCTGTCTGATTATTATAGCACATTCCGCGGGAGGATGCACTCCGGGACCCGCCGGGGCCGAAAGGCCCTGGCGGGTCTTGTTGATTCTGCGGATAAGGCGCAACGAAATGAAACTTTACTTTCCAGTGCCAACTGTTATAATTGCACTATCACAGATGGCGCGGGGCCGCGGGGAGGAGGCGGATCCCACCCACGCGCCGGGAAAAAGGAGGTGGAGCAATGCACTTGAAAGCTTTTCTGCGCGAAGAGGATGGAGTCGGCGTCGTGGAAGTCATCCTGATCCTGGTCGTCCTGATCTCTCTCGTGGTCATTTTTAAGAAACAGCTGACAAGCCTGGTGACGGATATTCTCCAGAAGATCACGAGCCAGAGCAAGGGGATATGAAAAGAGCGAAGGCCGTCATTACTGTTTTTATGGCCCTTATCAGCGTACTTTTCATGTCCCTCGCGGGAGCGCTGATCGACTCCGCGAGGATGCGCGGCGCGATGGCGCAGGCCGCCGTGATCGAGGAGATGGGCAATTATTCGATCTTCGGGGAGTTTGAGAACACCCTGCTGGAGGAGTACGAGGTCTTCGGGCTGGACGGGGGCCGCGGCACCGGCGATTTTGCCGTCGGACGCATTGAGGATGCGCTGCGCGGCTATCTTCTCCCCAATGCTTCTCCCTCCGGAGAGGTGACCGCCGGGTTCGGTTTTGACCCCTGGAAGCTCAGGCTGCAGGGGCAGGAGGTCACAGGGTATACGCTTCTTACCGACAACGGCGGGGAGGCCTACTACCGCCAGATCGTGGAGTATATGCAGAAGACGGCTGCGGCGCAGGCTGTCGGAAAGCTCTATGACACGCTCGAAGACGCGGAGCGGCTGGAGGGAGCCGGGGAGGCCTTTGAGGAAGCGGAAAAATCATCCGGGGACGCTGTTTCCGCGGCCGGGGAGGCTGCCGATGAAGCGGCGGATCTTGCGGCCGAAGGCGAAGGAGAAGCCGAAGTGCCCGCCGATAATCCCCTCAAACAGGTGAGCAGGCTGCAGCGGGCGGATCCGCTCACCCTCCTTGCGGGAAAATACGGGGTCCCCGAAAACAGGGTCAGCGCTTCCGAGCTTTGTTATCACAGGTTCAGGAACCGCGGAAACATGGCTCTTCCCGGGGACGGCCCGGGACTTCTCGGCAGGCTTTCGGGGGATCTTCTGTTCAGGGAATACCTGATGGATCATTTCCCCTGCTACGGGGATCATGACAGCTCTTTTCCCCTGACCTGCGAGCTTGAGTACATCCTGCACGGCGCAAAGTCCGACAGGGCAAACCTCCGGTGGGCCGTCATCAAGCTGCTGTTTCTGCGGGAGGGCGTAAACTACGCGTATCTTCTCGGTTCACCCGAAAAAAACGGCGCGGCGAGCCTTCTGGCCGCCGCCATACTGACGGTCTTTGACGGGGTCCCGGGCCTGCACGCGGCTTTAATGCACGGCCTGCTCCTCGGCTGGGCCTTCGGGGAGAGCCTGCTGGACGTAAAGACGCTCCTGGACGGGGGAAGGATTCCCCTGGACAAGACAGACGAATCGTTTCTTCTCGATCTGTCCTCCCTCGGGGACCTTGGATCTCTTCTCGGACAGGATCTCGGCGGCCGAAGCGAAGGTCTTGATTACAGGCAGCATCTCCGGCTTATTCTCTATCTGCAGCCGGTCTCCGCGCAGATCAAGAGAGGGCTGGAGCTCACGGAACTGAATATCCGCGGCAAAGGAGAGGACAGCTTTCGTGCCGACAACTGCATCGCCGCCGCCAGGACGGTCTCCTCCTGGTCCGTGCCTCCGCTCTTTTCGGGAATCAGCGCGGCATTTACCGGCAGCGGGGCCGATGCGGTCTCCTTTGAGACAAGCGGAACTTTTATGTACTGAAAAACCATCCGCGGAAGGGCCCGCGCCCTCTCCGCGGAGCGGGGCAAAAAAGGGGGCCCCGTCTGCCCCCGGGAAATGGTCCGGTCAAATGAAACAAAGATCATCTCATCTCTTGCACAAATCATTTGGCGCAGTTTTGCGCGGTGATCCATTACACACAAAAATCTTCAGAAAGGAAAAGCTCTCTCCCGGCGGGGACCACAAAGGCCGCCCGTCATCCCACAAAGGCGGCAAAGAGGGGGGAGCCGGGACTTCCTTTTTTGCCCCGCTGCGCGGCAGCCTCACGGTGGAGGCTGCCGTGGCCGTTCCCGTTTTTGTCATCTGTATCTGCACGCTTCTTCAGTTCATCTCCGTTATGGGCAGCGCCTCGGCAATGGGGTCGGCCCTCGCGCAGACCGCGGAGGAGATGGCGGCGGGCGCCTACTTCACAAGTGCCGGTGAGACGGACGGTTTTCTCGGCAGTGCGCTAAGCCTTGGCTTTGCCGAGATGAGATTCTCCGCGCTGGCCGGAAAGACCGGGAATGTACAGAACCGGAACCTGCTCCTCTCATCCATCCCGGACGACCGTGGCGCGGTGGACCTGGTGCTGACTTACCGCGCGAAGCCCGCGGCGGGAGGGATCACGCTCCCCTTTATCGTCTTTGTGCAGAGGGGGAGGGTGCGGACCTGGACAGGAAGGGAGCAGGGAGCGTCCTCCGCCGGCGAAGAAGGCGGGGAGGAGACGGAGCACGTCTACGTGACAGAGTTCGGGACGGTCTACCACACGGATCCCGACTGCTCCCACATCCGCCTTCACATCATTACGACGGACAGCGGGCAGGTCGGGAGCCTGCGGAATGAATACGGGGGAAAGTATAAGCCCTGCGAGCACTGCGGCGGTGGAAGCGGAACCGTGTACATCACGACGGACGGAGACCGATACCATTCGTCTCTTGGCTGCAGCGGCCTAAAGCGTACCGTCCGGGAGCTGACGCCCGAAGAAGCCGCCGGCCTGCCGCCCTGCTCCCGGTGCGCGGGAGGCTGATATGCAGGGCGCGGCAATGGCCCTGGACGCGGTCCTGGGGACGGCCTATCTGACCGCGAATACAGTTCTGGATCTCAGGTCCCGTGAGATCTCCGTACCGGTATCCGCACTCTACGCGGGGATCGTCCTTATCCTGCGCATCGCGCGGGACGGCGCCGCACCCCTGCAGCTTGCGGCCGGGCTTTTGCCCGGCGCCGTCCTCTGCCTCCTTTCTCTGATCGGGAAGGAGAAGGTGGGGGCGGGGGACGGGATCACGGTCATGGCCCTGGGGCTTGCCATGGGCTTTGACGGTGCTTTCTCTGTCTTTTTTCTGGGCTGCCTTCTTGCGGGAGCGTGGAGCCTTCTCGGGATGGCGGCGGGAAAGTGCAGGGTGACCGACAGCATCCCCTTTATGCCCTTCCTGCTCGGCGCGTATCTGCTGCGGCTGGCGCAGACCTTTGCCGCGTGAAAGGAGCGGGCGCGCGGGAATGAAAGGAGAAAAGTTGAGCAGCAGGAAAAAGAGCGGAGAAAAAAATGGAGAAAAAAAGGGAGGGCGGCTTGGCGCGAGCTTTACCGTAGAGGCGTCCCTGCTCATGGGGATCATCCTCTTTGTACTGGTCTCCCTGATCTATGAGGGCTTCTATCTTCACGACAGCGCCGCCGCGCAGGCCGCCGTCTGCGAGCTTGCCGCCGCCGCCTCAAACCACTGGCCGGAAAAGGACGGGGAAGCGGCGCTCATGAGGCTTCGCGGGGACCTGGAAAAAAACGGATGGACCGCGGCCGAAGCAAGATCGCTCTCTCTTTCGGCCGGAAGGGACGCCGTGAGCGCTTCCTTTACCGGGAGCGTCAGGGTCCCCGGCGCCGCTCCCTTCCTGGGGGAAGGAGATCTGTCCATCACAAAGTCAAGGAGCCGGAGTATTTTAAAACCCGCGGACCTGATCCGCAGGGGGCGGGGCATCAAGGCTCTTTTGCGCATCGGAGAATGAGGAGAAGGCATGGAGGTTTCGTACCGGAGGGCGTTTGAGAAAAGTTATCTTCAGCTGAAGCAGACCCGCGCGCGGGGAGACAGCTATGAGATCAGGATGATGCAGGAAAACCCGGTCAGGGGGCTTCTTTCTCCCACAGTGGAGAGCAGCGCCCGGGGGCCGGTCTTTTCGTATGATATCTCGTTCCTTACCGCGCTGAATGTTGTTTATGAAAAGCGCCGGATGGGCGCGGAGGAGCTGCGGGAACTGTTTAAAGACCTGCTTGGCGTGCTCACTCTCTGCAGGGTGTATCTGCTGGAGCCCGGGGATCTGCTCCTTGCCCCGGAATTTATTTTTACGGACAGGGAAAAGGGCGGATGGTCATTCTGCCTTCTTCCCGGAGGAGGACGGGAGGAGGAGAGCGGAAGCGGCGGTCTTCTGCTTGCCGAATATCTCCTGCGGCGGATCGATCATTCGGATGAGGCCGCGGTAAGAGCGGGCTATGAGTTCTTCTCCCGGGTCTCCTCCGAAAACAGCACGCTGGCGGCCTCCCTGCGGGAAGCGGAAAGACTCCTGGATCCGGAGCCGCCCGCGGAAGAAGAGGCAGAACCGGCTCCGGAGAATGAGGTTAAAGAAAGAGTGAAGACGACAGAGCGGAGGTATGGGGAGGCGCCTCCTAAAAAGCAAAGGCTCCCCCGCCCGGCGGCAGGCGCGCGGGAAAGAAAGACGGCAGGCTTCGGAAGGATTCTGGGACTCATGCTCCTTTGCACGGTCTCGGCAGCGGGCTTTATCCTGGCCCTGCTCCTGGGGGATCCGGACCCCGTGCAGGTCGGCTGCCTATCCTTCCTCGTTGTCGTCGTTGTGAGCGTCTGCAGCAGGAGCCTGCTCGCCGGGCCGGATACGGACCCGCGCCCCGAGGCAGCGGCTGTGTCTGCAGCGGTCATTTCGCAGAGCGCGGGACCGCCCTGCGGGAGCTCTGCTCCCCGCAGTGAGGCGGGGCTTCGAAGCCCGGATAGGAGAGCGGCGCCGCCGCCCGCGCCGCCGGCAGGGGCCCTGCGAACAGAGCCGGAGACGGAGAATTACACAAGGCTTCTGTACATGCCGGAGAGCGGCGCGGATGAGATGCGGTGCAGGCTGGTCAGCCTCGGGCACGCGGAGGATATCGAGATCGACGCGGAGACGATCCTGGTCGGTGCCGGCAGCAAGGCGGATCATATCCTGCCCGGCAGGGCGGTCAGCAGACTGCACGCAAGAATCCGGTACGCCGGCGGAGAGGTCCTTCTGACGGACTTAAATTCCCTGAACGGGACCTTTGTCAACGGCGAGAGGCTGCCCGCGAACAGGGAGATGAAGCTTACAAACGGCGACAGGGTGACCTTCGCCGATGCGGAATACCAGCTTAGCCGGGGCCCGCGCGAAACGGCCGGGACGGGGAAAGGAGAGGTCGGATATTGGACAGACGCAGGAGAATAAGAAAGGGCGCAGCGGCTGCAGCCGCTGTGTTGATCCTGGGCGCTTTTCCGGCGCCCGCCGCGGAGATCGCGGAGGCTGCGGAAGACGCAGAAGTTACGGAGACTGCGGAGATCGCTGATGAAAAGAAGAGCGGTGCGGACGTGGTGATCGCCCTGGATACCAGCGGATCCATGCGGTCGGCGGATCCCATGCTCGCCTCGGTGGACGGGGCGTCCCTGTTTGCCGCCATGCTTCCGGAAGAGGATGCAGGGGTTGGCCTTGTTACCTTTTCCTCTGAGGCCAGGGAGGACCTCCCGCTCACCGGAGACCGGGAGCAGATCCTTGCCGCGCTCGCGGAGCGGAAGGAGGAGGGCCCGGACGGGTTTGGCGGCGAGACCAACATCGGGCAGGCCCTGGACCTTGCAGTCGGGATGCTGGAGAGAGAGGCCGATAAAGCTCCGGAGAGGAGCCGAATGATCGTCTTTTTTACCGACGGGAAGATCGACCTTGACAATAACGGCACGGAGGACCCGGAGGAGAAAGAGAACCGGCAGCTTGCCCTCTCGGCAGCCGAAAGGGCGGCGGATGAAGGGATCGTGATCTCCTGCATCGGCCTTGACGGCAGCGAGGAGGGACCAGACGCGGAATTGCTCCGCGAGATCTCCTCCGCGGGCGGCGGCGGATACCTGGAGACATCAGACGTCGGAACGCTCCCGGACGCCTTCCAGCTCCTCTTTGCCGAGCACATCGACTCCTCGGTAAAGAGGCTTCCCGATCTTGATACGGCGGGAGACGGGGAGGAGGCTGTCTTTGAGATCCGCATCCCGGACGGGAGCGTGCTGGAGGCGGACGCGGTGATCGTATGCACGGATCCGGAGAGCGAAGGAGAAGGACTGGCGCGGGCCGGAGACTTTGGCGAGGAGGCCCCGCAGCTGACCCTGACGGACCCGTCGGGAAATACCATCCTTCCGGGCAAAGACGGGAGCGCCCTGCTGCGCTCATCCGGCGCGTGGCATGTGCTGAAGCTTTCCTCACCCGCGCCGGGGATCTGGAAGGCGGGTGTGCGGACGGACCGTCCCTGCCGCCTTCTCCTGAGCCTTGTTTATAATTATGAGATCGATCTGGAGGCAGCCGTCAGCGTCAGCGGGAAGGGCGGGGAGACCGGCGCCCGGGTGCGGGCATGGTTTTCTCATGACGGCGAGCCGCTGACAGACCCCGCGCTGTATGAACAGTTCACATCGATGTATGTCGAAGCGACGAACGCGGACGGAAATGCAGCGCAGTACGACATGGAGCTTTTGGATTCCGAATTTAGCTGCGAGGTCCCTCTGATCCCCGGGGAGATCATGTCTCTGCAGGTCTTTGCCGACAGCGGGACCATCCGCAGGACTTCCGCCGTCCTGCAGGCGGCGGGCGAACAGGAGCCCGCCGCGGCGCCGGAGCCGGCGGGGATCGATGCGCGGGGCGGGGCCCGGACTGTAAAGCTTACCGGCCTGTTTGCGGACAGGCTTCGCGGACAGGCGGACATTTCGGAATTATTCGATGCGTCGGAAGCGTGCGGGACGCTGACCTACGAAGTAAAGGCGGACGACCCACTCGCGGAATGCGCGGACTACGCGGAGGAGGGCGGCGTTCTTAAGCTCTCCGGAAAAAGAGACGGCAGCCTGGCGCTTACCGTCACTGCCCGCGATGAAGCATCCGGCGCTATGGCAGAGCAGAAGCTGGAGATCATAGTGGATTCCGTTCTCGGAAGTTCCCTGCGGCTTGCCGGGATCGCGGCCGGTGCCTGCGCGGCAGCCCTCGTTCTCGCTCTTTTTGCTCTTGCGGGCAGAAGAAGAAAAGGCGCGGGCGGCGGCGGGCTGCTCTGCTGGCGCTACGAGGATGAGGACCCCGGGCAGGAGGCGGTCTTTGAGACCGGCCTTGAGGAGCGCCGCTTCGGGATGGACGAGGTGGTCGCCGCCCCGGAGCTGGACCGGGAGGAACTGAAAAAGGTGCGCTTTGGCCGCACGGGAGGAGGGATCACGTGCAGGAACGCGTCGTCCTCTCTTCGGATCGCCGACTTTGAGGGCAGGACCAGGAGGAGGATCCGACTCCCCGGGGACGGCGCCGGATTCTGCCTGGAAGCCGGGGAAGGCGGGGGCGCCGTAAGACTCATCTTTACCTACCGGACAGGGGAGGCGGCGGACACGGGAGAGTTTGCCTGAAAGGAGGATCTGTGCTAATATTGTTCCATGTGAAAGGAGGCTGCCATGAAGATCAAATGGATCGGACATTCCTGCTTTCGTCTGGAGCAGGACGGATATGTGATCGTTACAGATCCCTATGAGGATGGCAGTGTGCCGGGACTTGCGCCGGTGAGAGAAACGGCGGACCTGGTCCTGTGCAGCCACGACCATTATGACCATAACGCAAGGAATCTGATCACGATCAGGGAGCAGGCGGGAGGATCCGCTTCCCCGTTTAAGGTCACGAAGATCGATACCTGGCATGACGAGGTGAAGGGCGCGAAGCGCGGCCCGAACGCCATTTTCCTGATGGAGGCCGGAGGGCTCAGGATCGCGCATATGGGAGACCTGGGCTGTGAACTTACCCCCGGACAGAAACAGGAGCTGAAGGGTCTGGATATCATGCTCGTTCCCGTCGGAGGCTTCTTTACGATCGACGGGGCGCAGGCCGCCGCGCTGGCGGGAGAGATCGGACCGAAGCACATCATTCCCATGCACTACCGGGATGACGCCATTGGCTTCGGATTCGACGTTATCGCGCAGGTGGATGCGTTTGCGGAGGCTGAAAAGAGCGTAGTCCGCACCGGGACGTCCCAGATCGATACGGACAGTCTTCCCGCGGAGCAGGTCATTATCCTGCGCCCGGCGAACGCCGGGGCGGCGCGCTGACCCGCGGCGTTTCCGGGGAGGAAAAATGGCACAGGAATTTGCGGATTTTATCAGGACCAGAAAAAAGGCGAACCTTGCCGTCGCAACGGTCAATATCGCGGTATTCATTGTCCTCTGCATTCTGGGAGATCCGGGCAGCGCCTCCTTTATGGCGCAGCACGGCGGAGCGTACACGCCCCTCATCCTGGAAGGGGAGTACTACAGGCTGTTTACGGCAATGTTCCTGCACTTTAGCTTTATGCACCTGGCGAACAACATGATCTGCATGCTGTTCATCGGGGACATGGTGGAGACGGCGGCCGGCCCGTGGCGCTATCTGGTGATCTGCCTCGGCGGCGGCCTCATCGGCAATCTGTGTTCCCTGTGGTGGGATCTTCGCACCGGCACGTGCGCGGTATCCGCGGGCGCGTCCGGCTGCGTGTTCGCGCTGATCGGCGCGGCCCTCCTGATGATCATCCGCTCGCACAGATCCGAGGAGAGAGACAGCCTGCTGCGAAGGTTCGGCCTGCTGGCCGTATTATCCGTCGCGCAGGGATTTATGGAGACAGGAACAGACAACGCTGCCCACATCGGCGGGCTGGCAGGGGGCTTTGTTCTGGCGGCCCTGCTTTCGGCTGCCGCGTCTTTCGGCGGCAAAAGCAAAAAGAGAAGGAGAGAGATATGAAAGACGACAATTGTATTTTCTGCAGGATCGCGAACGGGGAGATCCCTTCCGCGACCCTTTACGAGGATGATGATTTCAGAGTCATCCTGGACCTCAACCCGGCTTCGAAGGGGCATGCCCTGATCCTTCCCAAGGAACACGCGGCCAACCTCTATGAGCTGCCGGCGGATCTCGCCGAAAAGGCCATGGGCGTTGCAAAGAAGGTCGGCACGGTGCTCTCGGCCGGACTTGGCTGCGACGGACTGAATGTGCTCCAGAACAACGGGGAGCAGGCGGGACAGACCGTCTTTCATTTCCATATGCACCTGATCCCGCGTTACAAGGGAGACGAGAAGACGCTTCATATGACCTGGGATCCCGGCACGCTGACGCCGGAGGACAGGGACGAGATCACCTCTCTGTTCAAATAAACAGAATAAAAACAAGGCCTCCGGGATCACTTCCCGGAGGCTTCTTTTTCGATCAGGTCTGTAATGATGGAGATGGCGTCGCTCTGCGAGCTCTTCTCCATGGCCGCTATGTAATCCTCCCGCTTTTCGAAGAGGCCCGTCACCGCGTCAAAGAGAACGTCGTCGGTGATGTTTTCCTCCTCCAGCATCACGGAAAAGCCCTGCTTTTCAAAGGATCCGGCGTTGAGGATCTGGTCGCCGCGGCTCGCGGAGGCGGGGAGCGGGATCAGGATGGAAGGCTTTCTGAGAGCGAGCAGCTCGCAGATCGCGTTGGCGCCGGCCCTCGATATGACGATGTCCGCGAGGGCGAACATGTCGGCCAGCTCGTCGTGGATATACTCGTACTGCACATAGCCCGCCGTCCCCTCCAGGGAGGCGTCCAGGTTGCCCTTTCCGCAGAGGTGGATCACATCAAAGCGCGCGAGCAGTCGCGGAAGGATGCTGCGGACGGCGCCGTTTACCGCGACGGAGCCGAGGCTGCCCCCGATGACCAGAAGGACCGGCTTATCGCCCGCGAAGCCGCAGAAGGCGCGCGCCGCCGCGGGATCTCCGCTCAGGAGCTCCTGGCGGATGGGCGATCCGGAGAGGACGGCTTTCTCTTTCGGAAGATATTCCATCGTCTCCGGGAAATTGCAGCAGACCCAGGTCGCCGCCGGGATGGCCAGACGGTTTGCGAGCCCGGGCGTCATGTCCGACTCATGGATGATGGTCGGTATGTGAAGGCTCTTCGCGGCCTGCACGACAGGAACGGAGACAAAGCCTCCCTTCGAGAAGACGACGTCCGGCGAGTAGCTGCGCAGCAGTTTGCGGGCCTCGCCGTAGCCGTGCGCGACCCGCAGGGGGTCGGTAAAATTCTGCAGGGAGAAATACCTGCGGAGTTTTCCGGAATCGATCCCGTCATAGGGGATCCCCTGCGCTTCGATGAGCTGCTTTTCCATCCCGTCGTAGGAACCGATATAGCGGATCTCATAACCAAGCTCCCTCAGTCTCGGAAGGAGCGCGATGTTCGGAGTTACATGGCCGGCAGTTCCGCCGCCGGTCAGAACGATCTTTTTCATAGGACCTCCGTAAAAGGCTGACTAAAAAATGCTGTTTCCCCCGCCCTGCCTTTTAAGGAGGGGGCCGTCATTTCCTGAGTATAGCATGAATCGGCCCGGATGGGAATGGGCCTGCGCGCGCCGGAGGGCCGGGGCGGTTGCGGTTTCCCTGAAACTGGCTTACAATAGGAAAGCGCAGGAAAGAATATCTTCAAACGCCAAAAGCGTTCTTGAATACAGGGGAGGCAGCAATGAGAAATATGAGGGGACGGATCCTGATCTTCGCCGTTCTTCTTTGCGGCGCGGTCCTGCTCGGCGGATGCGGAACGAAGACGCTGGTCAGCACAGGAACGGTCCAGAGCCCGTACTATCAGCTCGGAGATACCGAGTGGGATCACGGCGGGATCGAGGAGTACTATTTTAACAATATCCCGAGCGAGCTCAATGAGATCTACCGGGAGCTCTATTCCAGGATCAAGAATTACGAGGACAGCAGCGAGCTTTACGCGCGGGTGCCGACCGAGCAGTTCTGGACGGCCTACTATGCCGTGCTCAATGACCACCCGGAATTCTTCTGGATAGGGGATTCTATCCAGGTGCAGGAATCCGGGCTGAGCGGAAATGTGGTCAGCTACTCCATCACAACGACCGTGGAGCCGCAGAACCGCGACGCTCTTCAGGCCATGCTGGAAGAGGCCGCGGACCGGTGCATCGCCGGCATCCCCGAGGGGGCCACGGACTATCAGAAGATCAAATATGTCTATGAGTATCTGATCGACAACACCGACTACGATACGGAAAGCCCGAACAATCAGAACATACAGAGCGTTCTTCTGGGCCATAAGTCCGTCTGCGCGGGGTACGCGAAGGCCTTCCAGTATATCCTTCACCGCATGGGCATGTTCTGCACCTATGTGACCGGGAAAACGACGGACGGCGGGGACCACGGATGGAACATCGTCCGCATCGGGGAAAACTATTATCACGTGGACGTCACCTGGGGGGATCCTGTCTTCCTGAACCGGATGGAGGGCATGCAGACGAACGCGATGAACTATACTTACCTGTGCTGCACGGACGACGACATCTATATCCGCCACATCCCGGAGGCGGATGTGCCGCTTCCCGTCTGCGCGGATACGAGCTATGATTACTACCGGCTCTGCGGGATGTACTACGATTACTTTGACGCGGACGCCATCTATTCGGCCATGATGGAATCCGTCTGGGCGGATGAGGACTTCTTTATCGCGAAGTTCGGCTCCCGGGACGCCTATGACGCGGCGCGGCACGAGATCTTTGAGAACGGCCTGATCGACGACGCGGGCCAGTATCTGATGGAGATCAACGGCGTCCGGAGCTGGAATTACCGCTACAATACCGATGATGATTTCCGAATCATCACGATCTACTGGAAATAAATGATGCGGTCTGTTACAATACCCTTTATGGACCTTGCAGTACAGTTGCCGCCCGTCCCGGATGCGGGAAGGCGGCGGAGATCATATACAGAATGAAAGCTAAGCTGAAAAAAGTCGGAAACGTGGTTCTTCACGTTCTCTTCCTGATCGTTCTTTTTATCGGATCGGTACTTCTGTTTTCCCGCAGAATCAACCAGACTGCGCCGGACGCGGCGGAGCGCATGGCGGAATCTACCTTCCCCCTTGTCTATATGGAGAGGGACGGCGTGGATTTCAACTGCCTGCACGGCTATTCCCAGGAGATGGACGTCTCTTTTCTCCGGGACTGCATCACGCCGCTGCAGTCGGACCGCAGCATCGGCGTCCGCATCCGTACCTTCAGCACCTCCGTGGACAGCGTTTCCTATGAGGTCATGAACCTCGACGGCTCCACGACGCTGGAGAATACGAAGGTGATCCAGCTGGACCGGGAGGACGATTATCTTCATGCAAATCTGGAGCTGCAGAGCGGGATGCTCATGAATCATGAGTATGTTCTCTGCATCCGCCTTGTTTCGGGCGGACGAAGCATCTACTACTATACCCACATCCTTCTGGCGGACGGACTGCACACGGATGATTATCTGCGCTTTGTCTCCGGCTTCTATGAAAAGTGCGTGAACAGGACGGACCTGGATACCGTCGGCGCGGCCGTGGAGCCGGATGCCACGACGGACGAGGAGCAGACGCTCGCCTACATGGACATCCACGACAGCGTTTCGCAGCTCACCTGGGGCAACATGAATCCGCAGATCTATTACAAACCCGTGCCGCAGATCAAGGAGATCAATGCCAACACCGGCTCCCTGACGCTGGATTACCGCATCGCGGCGGTCAGCGAGAGGGGCACCGCGGAGCTTTACAATGTCCACGAGTTCTACCGGGTGCGCTTTACGGACAGCCGTGTCTTCCTGCTCAACTTTGAGCGGACGACGGACGAGGTCTTCGATCCGGAGAACGATCCGGTGGGAGATCTCGGGATCCGGCTCGGGATCACGGGCAAGCAGATCAATTACAAGAGCGACGCGAAGGGGACGATGATCGCCTTCGTGCAGGAGAACGAGCTCTGGACCTTTGATACAAGGAAGGAACTGCTGACGCAGGTGTTCAGCTTCCCGCAGCAGGAGAACCGCGATTACCGGGATTTCTATGACGCGAACACCATCCGGATCCTCAGGGTCGACCAGGATGGCAGCGTATGGTTTGCCGTATGCGGATATATGAACCGGGGAAGTCACGAGGGAGATAACGGCGTGGCGCTCTACCGCTTTGACGGGGTCACGTCGATGGTGGAGGAGAAGACCTTCCTGCAGTGCATGGAGAATCCGGAGCAGATCGCCCTCGATACGGGCGCGCTCACTTATATTTCCAGGGACGGGGGACGCTTCTTCGTTTTCCTGGGAGAAACGCTCTGGAGAGTGGACCTTTCGACGCAGCAGATGACGGCGCTGGTCGAGGGCGTGCGCAATGACTGCTATACGGGCTCCTGTGATGACGGGAGTTTCGCGTGGCTTGAGGAGGGGCTGATCTACGACTCCTCAAAGCTCTCGGTGATGGATCTCGAGAAAGGCACGGTGCGCGAGATCACCTGCGGCGGCAATGAGCGGATCCGCCCGCTCTGCTATATGGGCGGGGACCTGGTCTACGGCCTTGCGCGCAGGACGGACATCAGCACGCCGGTGAGCGGCGGCGGGATCTTCCCGATGTTCTGCCTTAAGATCGAGGATCCGGATGGAAATGAGAAAAAGACCTATCAGTCGGACGGGTACTTTGTGACCGGGGCACAGCTTTCAGACAATCTCCTGACGCTCACGCGGGTGAGCAGGGCCGGAGACGGATATGCGGAAGGCCCCGAGGATCAGATCGTGAGCATGGATACCTCCGCCAGTGTTTCAATGGGCACGGCGACGGCAACGACGGACCGCAAGCAGACGCAGGTCTACCTGCGTGTCGGCACGACCATCTCCACGGATACGCCGCAGATCATCCGGAGCAAGTTCCTCTTATCCGGCAGTGCGCGCCGCCTTGACGTCCCGGTGGCGTCGGAGCGTGAAAAGCTCTATCTTGTCTATGCCCACGGAGGACTGTACCGCGCATGCACCTATCCGAACGAGGCTGTGATGCTCGCGGACGAGAACGTGGGTGTGGTGATCGATACGGATCACCGGTATATCTGGGTGCGCGGCGACAGAGCCGTGTCGAAGGAACTGAGGAAAGGAAATATCCCGTCCGGGATGACCGCGGGCGTCTTTGACGCCGCGCAGCTCTCCGCGGACACAGGGAAGGAAATTCTTGATATGGGCGGCTGCACCATGGACCAGATGCTGTATTTCGTTTCTCACGGAAGCCCGGTAGCCGCGATGACGCCGGAAGGTCCGGTGACGATCGTGGGGTATGACGGATACAACGTATACCTGCTTGATCCGGGTGAAGAAGAGTGGTACTATAGCGGTCTGGGTGACAGCACGGAAATGTTTGAAAAGGCAGGGAACCGCTTCCTGACATACGCTCCCGAATAAGGGAGAGCGCCTTATGCGTTCTCCGGTCCGAAGATCTTTGTACGGAACGGATAAAGCGCGTTCAGGAAGATGAGCCCGATCACGCCGCAGGAGATGACCTCGCCGATCCCGACGGTAAGCATCATGAACGGGATGGGCTCCGGGATGCCGTAGGCATAGCGGAGGATCAGGGGAACAATGATCGTGTTCGCGGCGATGGGCGGCAGCGGGACAAGATATTTATTTTTGCGCAGGGCGTAGGAGCCGGCTGCGCCGATGAGCGTGGCAAGGCTGCCGAAGATAATGTCCGGCGGAACAGCGCCCCC
>CAJOLD010000014.1 GCA_905235435.1 uncultured Lachnospiraceae bacterium | reverse complement strand
GGATCTTCAGAAGGACCGCGGGATCGCAAGAGACTGCGGGGGTATGGAGATCCAGGTCTGCAGCCGCGTTAAAGAGATCGGGTTTCTGATCAACGTCCCGGTCCTTAAAGGGCACTGCCAGACCAGGATGACCTGCGCGAACAAAAACATGAAGGGACTCATCCCGGCCGCGGAAAAGAGGCGGTTCCACCGCATGGGGCTCCATGAGCCGATCGGGCATCTGGCCTGCGGGATCCGCCAGGACTTCATCCTGGTGGACAGCATCTGCGGGGATCTGACCCTGGAGGACGGCGGCAATCCGGTGCGGCAGGACAGGCTGATCGCCGCCTGCGATCCTGTCCTCTGCGATGCCTACGGCTGCAGCGTCATGGGCCTTCCCATCGATGACGTCCCTTACATCCGTTATGCCGGGGAGCTGGGCGCAGGGAGCACCGATCTGGAGAGCGCAAAGATCCGCGCGTGGCGCGAAACAGCCGGAGAGGAAGAGGCGCCCGGATTTGTGCCGGACAGTGAGCTGATCCGGCGGACGCCGGCCGGCTATGAGGAGCTTTTGCATCTCTTTGAGAAGACGCAGGCGGTCGAGACCTGCAGCGCCTGCTACGGGTATCTGATTCCGGCGCTTAAAATGCTGGAGGAGGAGGGGCTGCTGGAGCGGCTTACGGAAAAGATCTGCATCGGCCAGGGATACCGGGGAAAGACCGGAAAGCTGGGGCTCGGAAACTGCACCAGATGCTTTGAGCATACGCTTGCCGGATGCCCGCCGACGGAAACGCAGATGGCGGATTTTCTCCGCTCGTATATCCTCGGGGACGTCCCTGAAAAGAGTTAAGATTCCCTTAAACCCACGCCGGATCGATTGACCCTGTTTCCGCGGTAAACTATAATCAAAGTATAGATGAGACACCGGGTGAAGACCACCATTTACAGCGGAGACAAAAATGAATATTTTATTTTATCTTGTACCGAAAAGCGACGTTGTCTATATCTATGATGACTATACGATCGCCCGGACGATGGAAGCCATGAAGCCTTCCAGATTCATGTCGGTCCCCATCTTGAACCGCAAGGGAAAGTATGTCGGAAGCATCACGGAGGGCGACCTCCTCTGGGGACTTGAGGAACTGCGGGAGAGCGGAAGGCCTTCTCCGGAAACGGTCCCGGTCCGGCAGCTGAAGCGGAACCGTCACAATGAGGCCGTCAATATCAATTGTGATATGGAGGATCTCATCCCCACTGCCATGCGGCAGAATTATATTCCGGTCACCGATGATGACGGCACCTTTATCGGCATCGTGACCAGGAAAAGCATTATGACCTACTGCGCGGAGCTTTCGGGCTTTACGGCCCCCGGCAGCGAAACGGAAAAAGAACAATAAGATCAGCGTCCTGCGGCGGGAAGACCTCTTGCCCTGATGGTTGTTACGTGATAAAATACATTTTAACGTGTGTTAATTATTCTGTCATGAATGCGTAACAATTCAGGGGTGAGAGGTTTTTTATGAGTAAAAAGACGTTTGTTTTTTCTTTTTTGATGATCCTTCTTTGCTTTATGATTGGTCTTTCTGCGCAGGCCGCCCAGGTTCCGGGGTGGCAGCAGGACGGAGACGTTATCCGCTATTTTGCGGCTGATGAGGCGGGGACGCTCGAGCCCGCGACCGGCCTTACACAGATCGGCCGTTACTATTATCTTTTCGACGAGCAGGGCGTGCTCCTGAAAGGCTGGCAGACGACGAAGGAAGGCTACCGGTATTTCCGCAGGACCGGAAAGCCCGGGATCGCCGGCCGCATGTATACAGGCTTCAGAAAAGTAAACGGCACGCAGTACTATTTTGACAACAAAACCGGCGTCGTAAGAGTCGGACGGCATAAGATCGACGGAAAATACTATTATTTCAACCGGTCCACGAAGATCAGAGAGCGCGGCTCGATGATCACGAACAAGTGGGTCAAGTACAGGGGCGTGAAGTATTATTACGGCAGCAAGGGCAGAATGCTTAAGAACCGCTGGGTCAGGAAGACATGGTATGTCGGTCCGGACGGCGCGATGCTGAAAGATACGATCACCCCGGACGGATATCTTGTGGGCTCCGACGGCAAAAAGGTCGGCACGTCCAAGGTCAACGGTTTTGTAACGCTGGACGGAAAGACCTACTTTTATGATCTTTCGACGAATTCATTCCAGAAATCGAAGTGGAAAAAGGTGGACGGAAAGGTCTACTACCTGGACGCGGACGGCGTGCGGGTGACAGGGTGGAAGGACGTCGGAAGCTACCGCTACTATTTTGATGAGAACGGCGTGCGCCAGAAGGGCGTGATCGCCGTAGGCGCCAAGCTTTACTATCTGGGCTATCACGGAAGACTGCAGTATAATACGAAGACGCCGGACGGAAAATATGATGTCGACAGCAAAGGCGTCTGCACGCGCGTCGGAGGAGATAAGCCGCGCATCCTGATCATTGCGGGACACGGCCAGGGCGATCCGGGCGCCTATTCTTCCTGGGGCCAGGAGGCAAACTACACCAGGGAATTCGCGAAACTGATCTATTCGAATTTAAAGAAAAATAAGAACCTCTACGTCGAATTCTACAAAAACGGCAGCCTGAGCTATGACTGCTACCAGCAGCAGAGGGCGACGCTCGGAAGCGGCGGAGCGAATATCTCCAGCCGGATCACGGGAACGGGCGCCTTAAAGGCAAGCGTTAAAAGGGCGATCGCCGCTAATCCGAACATTCCGGACTTTACGGATTTTGATTATGTCCTGGAGGTCCATTTTAACGCGAAAGTTGCCAAGGACCCGGGCGGAGACGGAAGCTACACGGGCATCGGCTTTTATGTTAACGGTTATAAGAGTAAGGTCACGCTGGAGAGGAACATCTTAAACAGCGTGCAGAGGCTCGGGTTTAAGATCTGGGCAGGCGTCGTCCCGTCCTACGAACTCCTGAACGCCCGCGTCTGCCAGGAGCTGGGCGTCAGCTACGGACTGCTGGAGACTGCCTTCATCGATGACGGCGATGACATGACCTTCTATAAGAACAACAAAAACAAGATGGCGGCCGCCGTGGCAAATTCGATCGCCGCTTACTATAAGTAAATATCGCCGAAAGCCGCTGATCCGCTCAAGTTGACAATGGGACCCGCGCGTGATAGGATAGGAAAAGTTTACAGGGAGTTGAATGCATATGAAAAAAAGAATCTTATCTCTGCTGGTCGAAAATACATCAGGCGTCCTCAGCCGGGTCTCCGGTCTTTTCAGCCGCAGGGGCTACAACATTGAAAGCCTTACGGTCGGGGAGACGACCAATCCGAAATATTCAAGAATGACCATTGTGGCGCTCGGGGACGAACAGATCCTGGAGCAGATCACGAAGCAGCTCGCAAAACTTGTCGACGTTGTTGACATCAAGGTGCTCGAACCGGAAGAGAGCGTGAACAGGGAACTGGTGCTCGTAAAGATCCGCGTCGAGGGCGAGCAGCGCCAGAGTGTGATCACCATGGCGGACGTGTTCCGCGGCAAGGTCGTGGACGTAGGGACCGATTCGATGATCATCGAGCTTACGGGACAGCAGCAGAAGCTGGATGCTTTCCTCAGGCTTCTGAAGGATTACGAGATCCTGGAGCTTGCAAGGACCGGCATCACGGGGCTGAGCCGCGGCTCGGATGACGTCCGGTTCCTTTGATCAGGGGCCGCGGAGGCAGAAGGTATTTGCTCTATATTAACTCATAGTTTAACGATAAGGAGAAAAAGAACATGGACGCAAAAATGGATGCGAAGATCTATTATCAGGAAGATTGTAATCTTGCTTTTCTTGACGGCAAGACGATCGCCATCATCGGCTACGGCAGCCAGGGCCACGCGCATGCGCTGAACCTCAAGGAATCCGGATGCAACGTCATCATCGGCCTCTATAAGGGTTCCCGTTCCTGGAAGAGAGCCGAGGAGCAGGGTTTTGAAGTATTCACTGCTGCTGAAGCCGCAAAGAAAGCGGATATCATCATGATCCTGATCAATGATGAGAAGCAGGCGCAGCTTTACAAAGACGACATCGAGCCGAACCTTGAGGAAGGCAACATGCTGATGTTCGCGCACGGCTTCAATATCCATTTCGGCTGCATCGTTCCGCCCGAATTCGTTGACGTAACGATGATCGCGCCGAAGGCTCCGGGCCACACGGTCAGAAGCGAATACCAGGCAGGCAAGGGCGTTCCGATGCTCGTTGCCGTTCAGCAGGATCACACCGGCAAGGCACTGGATGTCGCGCTTGCATATGCGGCAGCGATCGGCGGCGCAAGGGCCGGCGTCCTTGAGACCACCTTCCGCACCGAGACCGAGACCGACCTGTTCGGTGAGCAGGCTGTTCTCTGCGGCGGTGTCTGCGCTCTGATGCAGGCCGGATTTGACACCCTTGTCGAGGCAGGGTACGATCCGAGAAACGCCTATTTCGAATGCGTCCATGAGATGAAGCTGATCGTTGACCTGATCTATCAGTCCGGTTTTGCGGGAATGCGTTATTCCATCTCCAACACGGCCGAGTACGGCGATTATGTCACCGGCCCGAAGATCATCACCGACGATACCAGGAAGGCCATGAAAAAGATCCTGAGCGACATCCAGGACGGTACCTTCGCGAAGGAATTCCTTCTGGATATGTCTCCTGCCGGCAAGCAGGTACACTTCAGAGCCATGAAGAGACTGGCCGCGGAACATCCGTCAGAGAAGATCGGCGCGGAGATCCGCAAGATGTACAGCTGGAGCGACGAGGACAAGCTCATCAACAACTGATATTTCATCTGTTTGCGCATTTGGGCCGCCAGCGGGAAACCGCGGCGGCCTTTAGTGATTCTTACTGACATTTATATTGAACTATGGTATAATTTTCCCAAATGCATTAATGGGGGATATTTGTATGGCAGATCGCATACGGCATCCGGCCGGGACCTCCGGTTACGGGCGAAAAGTAAAAGCCGGCGGCACCGGGAAGCGGGGGACGGGAAGAGTTTCCGTTCGCAGCGATTACTATGATTATAATCTGCTCGCGGCGGTCATCCTGCTGACCTGCTTCGGCCTTGTCATGCTCTACAGTACCAGCGCCTACGAGGCGTCAGTGGTCTATCAGGACGACGCGTTTTTCTTTGCCAAGCAGGCAGTGATCGGCGTTGTTTCCATGATCCTGATGGTCGTTTTGTCGCAGATGGATTACCATTTCTTTGCGAGATTCGCATTTCCTCTTTATATCGTATCCGTCCTCCTGCTGGTCGCGACCAAATTTGTGGGCCGCGAGATCAACGGCGCGACGCGGTGGATCTACATCGGCGGTATCTCTTTCCAGCCCGCAGAGATGGCAAAGCTTGCCGTCATCCTTTTCCTTCCGGTCGAGATCGTAAAAAGAGGCGGGCAGCTGAGCAAATGGAGGGATACTTTGATCGTCCTGGTTTGGGGCGGCATTGCCTCCTTCTGCACGTTCTTCTTTACGGACAACCTGAGCACAGCGCTGATCATCGCCGGCATCACGGTCCTGCTGATCTTCATCGTACACAGGAAGCTTCGCCCGTTTATCATCGGCGCCTGCATCATTCTGCTTCTCGGCTCCGTGATCGTTGTATACGCGACGCACAACGCGGACAGCTCGAGCTTCAGACTGCGCCGAATCGCGGTATGGCGCGATCCGGAGGGCTTTGCGAAAGAGGGCGGTTACCAGGTGCTGCAGGGACTGTACGCGATCGGCTCCGGCGGCTGGTTCGGAAAGGGTCTCGGGAACAGTACACAGAAGCTCGGAGCGCTGCCTGAGGCGCAGAACGACATGATCTTTTCGATCATCTGCGAAGAGCTCGGCGTGTTCGGTGCCGCGCTGGTCATCCTTCTTTTCCTTTTCCTGCTGTACCGGCTGTTCTTTATCGCGACGAACGCGCCGGACCTTCTGGGGTCGCTGATCGCATCCGGAATCTTCATCCATATCGCGCTTCAGGTGATCCTGAATATCGCGGTCGTCAGCAACATGATCCCGACGACCGGTGTTACGCTTCCCTTTGTAAGCTACGGCGGCACATCCATCCTGTTTTTGATGATGGAGATGATGCTGGCGCTGAGCATATCCAGGCAGATACGCCTGAAATAGAACTGAAAACGAACGGAGGACCTTATGACTCAAGTGAAGACAAGATTTGCGCCCAGCCCTACGGGACGCATGCACGTTGGAAACCTGCGCACCGCGCTTTACGCTTACCTGATCGCGAAACACGAGGGCGGCACCTTTATGCTGCGCATTGAGGATACCGACCAGGAGCGCTATGTGGAAGGCGCCGTGGACATCATCTACCGCACGCTCGCCGAGACGGGCCTTGTGCATGATGAAGGCCCCGACAAGGACGGCGGTGTGGGTCCCTATGTGCAGAGTGAGAGACAGGCTGCCGGGATCTATATGAAATACGCGAAGGAGCTGGTGGAAAAGGGGAAAGCCTATTACTGCTTCTGCACGAAGGAGAGGCTGGAGTCCCTGCGGCAGAATGTCGCCGGCAAGGATATCATCGTCTATGACAAGCACTGCCTTAGCCTTTCAAAGGAAGAGGTGGAGGCGAAGATCGCCGCCGGGGAGCCCTGGGTCATCCGCCAGAATGTGCCGCGGGAGGGGACCACGGTCTTTGACGACGAGATCTACGGAAGGATCGAGGTGCCCAACGAGGAGCTGGACGATATGATCCTGATCAAGTCCGACGGCTTCCCGACCTACAACTTTGCCAACGTCGTGGACGATCACCTGATGGGGATCACGCACGTGGTGCGCGGCAATGAGTACCTCTCCTCCGCGCCAAAATACAACCTCCTCTATGAGGCCTTTGGCTGGGAGGTGCCGGTCTATATCCACTGCCCGCTGATCACCGATGAGAATCATCAGAAACTGAGCAAGCGCAGCGGACATTCCTCCTTTGAGGATCTGATCGGGCAGGGCTTTGTGACGGAAGCAGTCGTCAACTATGTGGCGCTGCTCGGATGGAGCCCGGCCGAGAACCGCGAGATCTATTCTCTTAAGGAGCTCGTGGAAGCGTTTGATTACAAGCATATCAGCAAGTCGCCGGCTGTCTTTGATATTCAGAAGCTCCGCTGGATGAACGGCGAATATATTAAGGCGATGGATTTCGCGCCCTACTTTGAGAGAGTGCTGCCTGTTCTGCAGAGTGTGATCAAAAAGCCGCTCGATCTTGAAAAGATCGCGCAGATGGTCAAGACCCGCATCGAGGTCTTCCCGGATGCCGCGGAAATGGTGGATTTCTTCGAAGCACTGCCGGAATACGACGCTGCTCTTTATAAGAACAAAAAGTGGAAGACGGACCAGGAAAAGTCACTGCAGGTGCTGGAGGATCTTCTCCCGCGTCTTGAGGCGCAGGAGGATTATTCCAATGATGCCCTGTACCAGGTGCTCTGCGGTTACGCGGAGGAAAAGGGCCTGAAGACCGGCTTCGTCATCTGGCCCGTGCGGATCGCGGTGTCCGGAAAGCAGGTCACGCCTGCCGGCGCCACGGAGATCATGGAGGTGCTCGGCAAAGAGGAGACGCTTGCGCGCTTTAAGAAGGGCATCGAAATGCTGAGGGAAGCGGATGCCCGTTAATCCCTCCCAGCAGGAGGCGATCACCTTCGGAGAGGGGCCGGCCCTTGTGCTTGCGGGCCCCGGTTCGGGAAAGACCCTGACGATCACGCGGCGCGTGGACGAGCTGATCAGGGGGCGGGGCGCGGATCCCCGGCAGATCCTGGTCATCACCTTCACAAGGGCTGCGGCTCTGGAGATGCGAGAGCGGTATTTTGCCCTCGCGAAAGAGCGGCTGCCCGTTGCCTTCGGGACCTTCCACTCGGTGTTCCTGAAGATCCTTCGGACCTCCGGGGCATGCCGGACGGAAGATATCATCACCGAGGACAAAAAGCTGCACCTGGTCATTCAGATCCTCCGCGAGCTGAATGTCTCGGGCGAGGACGAGAAGGACCTCGCGCTTGAGGCCGCCGCGCAGATCAGCCTTGTAAAGAACGAGCAGATCCCGCTCGAGCATTATTACTCACCGGTCCTGCCGGACGAGGCCTTCCGGACGCTCTGCCGCAGGTATGACAGGATGCTCCGGGACGCCGGCCTTCTGGATTTTGATGATATTCTCGTGCGCTGCAGGGAGCTGCTTCTGGCACGGCCTGACATTCTGAAAGGCTGGCAGGAGCGCTTTGCCTGGGTCCTGGTCGACGAATTCCAGGATATCAACGCCCTGCAGTATGAGATCCTGTGTCTGCTGGCCGCGCCGCAGAATAACATCTTTGCGGTCGGCGACGACGATCAGTCCATCTACAGGTTCCGGGGCGCGAAGCCGGAGATCATGCAGAGGTTTAAAAAGGATCATCCGGAGGCTGCCGTGATCGAGCTGAAGGAAAATTACCGCTCGGCGCCGCAGATCGTGGATGCCGCACGGCGCGTGATCGGCTGCAATGAGAATCGTTTTGAAAAAAAGACCGTCTGCGCGGGTCCTTCCTCCGGGGAGGTCACGCTCACGGAATTTCCGGATCCGGACAGAGAATATGACTGGATCTGCGGACGGATAAAGGACGCGCTGGGCGAAGGCCGAAGCGCCGATGAGATCGCGGTGCTTTTCCGCACGAACGCCGGGGGCCGCGCAGCCCTGCGCCACCTTGACCGGATGAATATCCCGTACAGGATAGGGGATGAGATCCCGGATCTTTTCGATCACTGGATCGCGCAGGATCTTCTTTCCTACCTGCGCCTTGCCGCCGCCGACCGGCGCGCGCTTCCGCGCAGGGATCTGCTGCGTGTGATGAACAAGCCGCTGCGGTATATCGGGAGGAACGCCCTGCCGGGCGAGACGGTGGACGCCGCGGAGCTTGAAAAGTTTTACGAGGACAGCCCCTGGATGGCTGAGAGGGTAAGGGCGCTCACGGCGGATCTGGACCGGATCGCGAAAATGCGTCCGTATGCCGCCGTCAACTACGTCTATCTCGGCATCGGCTATGACCGGTATCTTGCGGAGTACGCGAGAGCCCACGGCATGCAGCTGCAGGAGCTTACGGACGTTGTGCTGGAGGTGCAGGAGGAGGCGAAAAGCCAGCCGGATCTGGAGACGTGGGAGCTGCAGATCGCGGACCGCCGCGCCAGGGCAAAGGAAGAGGCGAAGAGACGCTCCGCGACGGGAGCAGAGAGGGAGAAAACCCCTTCCCCCGCCGTAGTTCTGTCGACGCTGCACGGGTCCAAGGGACTTGAATTTGAGGAGGTCTTTCTTCCGGACTTGAACGAAGGGACCATCCCGCACCGCAAATCGCAGCTGGCCGCCGACATCGAGGAGGAGAGAAGACTGCTCTATGTCGGAATGACCCGCGCAAAGCGCTCGCTGCATCTGTGCTGGGCCGCGGAGCGATACGGAAGGAAGTGTGCTCCTTCCCGTTTCCTTTCGGTCCTTCGCGATGAAGAACAAAACACATAAAAGGAGCAGTTTTATGAAACTGATGTCATGGAACGTCAACGGACTTCGGGCCTGTGTCCAGAAGGGATTTCTCGATTTCCTCTACGGATATGAGCCGGATGTCCTCTGCATCCAGGAAAGCAAGCTGCAGGAGGGACAGATCGAGCTGGAAACGCCCGGCTACGAACAGTACTGGAACTATGCCGAAAAGAAAGGCTATTCCGGGACCGCTGTCTTTACAAAAGTCCATCCCCTTGCGGTGACTTACGGAATCGGCCAGGAGGAGCATGACCACGAGGGAAGAGTCATCACGCTCGAGTACGAGACCTTCTATCTCGTCACGGTCTACACGCCCAACTCGCAGGACGAGCTTCGCCGTCTCGATTACCGCATGCGGTGGGAGGACGCGTTCCTCGCCTATCTGAAAGGGCTTGAGGAGAAAAAGCCCGTCGTTTTCTGCGGCGATCTGAATGTGGCGCACAAAGAGATCGATCTTAAGAATCCGAAGACGAATCATAAGAACGCGGGCTTTACGGACGAGGAGAGAGGCAAGTTCCAGGCACTGCTGGATGCGGGCTTTACAGACACCTTCCGGTATTTCTATCCGGATCGTGAGAGCATCTACAGCTGGTGGTCCTACCGCTTCAGAGCCAGAGAGAAGAACGCCGGCTGGCGCATCGACTATTTTGTTGTGTCGGACAGTCTGCGGGAGAAACTGCAGGATGCCGGGATACATAATGAGGTATTCGGATCAGATCATTGTCCGGTCGAGCTGGACATTGATGTCCGATAGACAAGGAGGAACTATATGATCTATTCTCCGGAACCGGAGACACTGATACCGGGAACGCACCGAAGCGGGAAAGACACGCAGTTCTGCGTCAATGTTCCGGCCGGCGCGGTGGCCAGTCTCCTGGTCTATGATAAAAGGAAGCCGGACGCGCCCGCCCGTGAGATCCCTCTTGAGGAGATCCCCTGGCACGGGACGCTGCGCTGCGCGCGGGTATCCGGGCTTTCGCCGAAGACCAGCCGCTACAGGCTGATGATCGACGGAAAATTCCTTACAGATCCTTCCGCGCATGCGGTCTACGGAAGAGAACGCTTCGGCGAAAGAGACGCAGACTGCGAAGAACTGCTCTGCGGCCTTGCGGAGGAGGACTTCGACTGGCAGGATGATACGGCGCCTCTTGAGATCCCGTTTGAGGATGTGATCGCCTATCATCTGCATGTGCGCGGTTTTACAAAGGCTGCCGGTTCCGGCGTCCGCCACAGAGGCACCTTCCTGGGGCTGAAAGAAAAGACGGACTACCTGAAAGACCTCGGCGTCAATCAGGTCATCCTGATGCCGGCCTATGAATTTGATGAGATCCTTCTGCCCGACATGCGGGGGATCGGCGCGCCGCCTAAGATCGCCGGCGATGAGAAAGCGCTGCCTTACAAGATCAATTACTGGGGCTACGGGGACACCAAAGCCAGCTGGTTCGCGCCGAAGCTTGCCTACTGCGCGACTGCGGACCCCGTTCGCGAGTTCCGGACCATGGTGCGCGGGCTGCACGAGGCCGGGATCGAGGTGATCATGGAGATCAGCATGCCGGATCCCGTGGACGTGAACCTGCTCTGCAGATGCCTGCGCTGGTGGCATATCGGCTGTCATGTCGACGGCTTCTCGCTCCTGATGAGCGACCAGGCTGCCCGCGCCGCCGCCGCCGATCCGGCGCTCGGACGCGCGAAAATCATCTGCGAAAGCTTTACGCCGGATGCCGCCCCCGGAAACGGAAACGGTTTCCGACATATCGCGAGAAAGGACGGAGCTCTGCGCTACCGCGCGCGCCGTCTGCTGAAGGGCGACGGGGACCAGCTCGGCGGTTTCTGCGAAGCCGTGCGGACCAATTATGAGGAGATCGGTATTTACAACTGCATTACCGGCCATGAGGGCATGACGCTTTTAGATCTCGTCTCCTATGACAGAAAGCACAATGAGGAGAACGGAGAGCAGAACCGGGACGGCGCCCCCACGGAATACAGCTGGAACTGCGGTGAGGAAGGCCCCACCCGGAAAAGAAATATACAGGCGCTGCGGCTCAAACAGATGAAAAATGCCATGGCAATGCTGCTTCTGTCGCAGGGAACGCCGGTGATCCGCGCCGGAGATGAGCGCGGGAATACGCAGAAGGGGAACAGCAACCCCTACTGCATCGACAGCGCCGTCACCTGGGTCGACTGGCGCGCGAACACGCAGTCGAAGGAACTCTATGCCTTCGTAAAGGAACTGATCGCGCTGCGCAAAGCGAACCGGATCCTGCATATGCCGCGGCCGCTGGCCGGCGCGGATTCGCGTTCCTGCGGATATCCAGACTTTTCGTGCCACGGGAGCAGGGCCTGGTACGGCGGCTTTGAATACGAGAACCGGCATATCGGCTTTTTGTACTGCGGCATGTACGCGGGAGAAGAAAGCTTTATCTATACAGCCTACAATATGTACTGGGAACCGCAGGAGCTCGCGCTGCCGCTCCTTCCCGAGGGGATGCGCTGG
Source organism: uncultured Lachnospiraceae bacterium (assembly GCA_905235435.1). Taxonomy (GTDB): domain Bacteria; phylum Bacillota; class Clostridia; order Lachnospirales; family Lachnospiraceae; genus CAMOKZ01. The sequence continues at coordinate 15,564 of CAJOLD010000014.1, read as the reverse complement.
GAGACGGCCCTGGATACGGCAGGCGTTTTGGCTTCGCCGGAGGATAAGGCCAAGGAGATCCGCCTTGAGCCAAGGTCCGCGAGGGTCCTGACGGCGGTAAAGGTTCCCGTAAAGAACCACGATCGCAAAACAAAAAAGAGTAGTGGGACAAAGAAATGACCAAGACCAGACAGGAGGCGCCCGACGGGGTATTCTCGCTGCACAAGGCGGCGGGACACTTAAAGACGATCAATGCGCACAAGTGGGAAGTCATGAAAGGCTGCTTCAAAATAGGGCTCTATCGTCAGGGGCTCATGCATGATCTTTCAAAATATTCGCCGACGGAGTTCATCGAGGGATGCCTTTATTATCAGGAGGGACGCCGCAGCCCGAACAACGGGGAGCGTGAGTCAAAGGGATACTCCGAGGCCTGGATGCATCACAAGGGGAGGAACCGGCATCATTACGAGTACTGGAATGATTACCGTCTTCCCGGCGGCGGAGAAGATCTTTTCCCGGTCACCACGGTCCGCATGCCCAGAAAGTATGTCGCCGAGATGCTGATGGACAGGATCGCCGCCTCCAAGACCTACCAGAAAGAAAATTATACCCAGCACGGACCTCTGCAGTATCTGCAGAACGGGCGCGGCAGGAAGCTGATGGATCCGGAGACCTACAGAGAACTGGAGATCATGCTGAAGATCCTTGATGAGCGGGGAGAGAAAGAGCTGATCCGCTTTGTGAAGGATTATTACCTGAAAGGCTTTCCGATGGAGAGCCGGAAGAAAAAGAAGGAGAGAGAAGAGCAATGTTAAATGGGAACAAAGTGTTATTCAGCGGAATGCAGGCAACAGGGAACCTGACCCTCGGGAATTATCTCGGCGCGTTAAAAAACTGGGTCGCGCTCGCCGACGAGTATGAGTGCTACTACAGTGTCGTAGACATGCACTCCATCACGGTCCGCCAGGATCCGGCCGAGCTGCGCCGCAGGGCCCGCGCATTGCTCACCCTCTATATCGCGGCCGGTCTCGATCCCGAGAAGAGCTGCATCTATTTCCAGTCCCACGTATCGGGGCATGCCGAACTGGCGTGGATCCTCAGCTGCTTTACCTACATGGGCGAGCTCAACCGCATGACCCAGTTCAAGGATAAATCCGCCAAGCATGCCGACAATATCAACGCGGGACTGTTCACCTACCCCGTCCTGATGGCGGCGGACATCCTGCTCTACCAGGCGGACGTCGTGCCGGTGGGCATCGACCAGATGCAGCATCTGGAGCTGACCAGGGATATCGCGCAGCGCTTCAATTCGATCTACGGGGATGTGTTTACTGTTCCGGAGCCCTACATCGGCAAGATCGGCGCCAAGATCATGAGCCTGCAGGATCCCGCGAAGAAGATGAGCAAGTCGGATGAGAATCCGAACGCCAGCATCTACCTGATGGACGACCCGGATACCATCCGCCGCAAATGCAAGAGAGCAGTCACCGATTCAGAGGGCGTCATCCTCTACCGCGACGAGCAGCCCGGCGTGAAGAACCTTCTGGATATCTACTGCGCATGCACGTCAAAGACGCCGGACGAAGCCGTCCGGGAGTTCGAAAGCTGCGGATACGGACAGCTGAAAGAGGCGGTCTCCGAGGCGGTCATCAGTGTCCTTGCGCCGCTTCAGGAGAGAGTGCGTGATCTGGAGAAGGATAAGGCGTACATCGATAAGGTGATCCATGACAACGCGGAGAGAGCCGCCTATGCGTCCTCAAAGACGCTGCGCAAGGTGCAGAAAAAGGTGGGCTTCCCCGAGAGGATCAGATAAGACAGAAAAGATATGGATAAACAGAAGGCCGCGGGACGGGAAGCGTCACCGCGGTCTTCTTCATCATGACAGGGGCAGATCCGGGATCAGCGCCTTCATATCCTCCGGGAGCGGCGCCGTCACAGAGATCTCCTTTCCGGTGAGGGGATGGACAAAGGAGAGAGAGGCCGCGTGGAGCGCCTGCCTTCCGATCAGGTCGTGCCTGGAAGGATAGAGGAAATCGCCGGTCAGCGGATGGCCCAGGTACTGCATGTGGACACGGATCTGATGGGTCCTTCCCGTGAGCAGCTTAAAGCGGACCAGCGTAAGGCCAAGGTCCGCGCTATAGCAAAGGGGCGTAAGCTGCGTCACCGCTTCCTCCCCGCGGGCGGGATCCGCGCAGCGCGCGATGGCGGAGCCTTCCAGACGGGCAATGGGGACGCTGACGGTGCAGGGGCGAAGGATCTCTCCCTCCGCGATCCCCAGATAGATCCGCGTGATCTCGCGGCGCTTTAACATCTCCGAGAGGAGAGAGGCTGCGTGCATATTCTTGCCGACGAGCATGGCACCGCTGGTATCGGCATCCAGCCGGCTGATGCACCGGACCGTAAACGGGATGCCCTGCTCCTCATAATAATGAAGGACTGCACCGGCCATGCACTGCTCCCTGTGCCCCGCGGAGGGCGGGACGGGGATTCCGGCGGGTTTATTTGCGATGAGAAGGTCCTCATCCTCATAGAGGATATCGAGAGGAAGTTCGCACGGCGAAACGCCGCTGGAAGACGATTCTTCCAAAAGACAGACGCTGAGAAGATCCCCGGCGCGAAGGAGCGCGGAGGCTGGGATGCTTTCCCCTTTCAGAAGGATGCCGCCCTCCAGGCGCTTGACATAGGCGAGCGTGCGGTGGGACCAGCCGCGGGACCGGAGATAGGAAGCCGCGGTCATCCCGGCCGCGTCCTCTTCAATTGTGTAATCAAATCTCCGGTACATGCGTTTCTCCTGCCTTTCTTTGTCCATTATAGCACTGCCGCGCCGGTTATGATATGATGAATAAAAGACTTAACAGGAGGACAAAAATGGAAGATAAAATCAACATGCAGGTGCAGGAAGACCTTGCGCTGATCAAAAAGCTGCTTGGAGAAGCGGAAAACTACTGGCACGCCGAATCGATCGTGAGTTATGACCGTGAGACCGTCTGCCCGCCCGACGCGCTGGAGGAGAAGGGCGATCTTATGGCATTTCTTGAGAGGAAAGCCTTTGAGATCCGGAAATCCCCTGCTTACACGGAGGCTCTTACACGCCTGCATCTTGCGCTTAAAGAGCACGAGGAGAGCGTTCCCGAGGGACCGGACCGGGATATGATCCGCCTCTGGTACAGGCTGATGACAGAGGATGAGAAGGTCACGCCCGAGATGGCGGAGCATTTTTCAAAGGTATCCGGGAAAGCTTTCGCGGACTGGCTGCAGGCCAGGGAAAAAGAAGATTATTCCCTCTTTTCCGATTCCCTTTCGGCCCTCATCGATGAGAACCGGCGCATCGCCGTCTTAAAGGGCGGGGAGGATAAAGATCCGTATGATACGATGCTGGACGAATATGAGCGGGGAATGGACCGGGCGCAGCTTGACGAGATATTCGGTGCCTGCAGGGAGCGCCTTGTTCCCCTGATCGAAAAAGTGGGCAAAAGTAAAAAGGTCATCCGGACGGATTTCCTCTCCCGGAAGGTTACGGTTCCCGCACAGAAGGAGATGTCCGAATACCTTCTTTGCCTGATCGGCTTTGACCGGCGGCGCGGCACCATCGGGGAAGTGGAGCATCCGTTTACCGACGGGTTTACCGCCAGGGACGTGCGTATCACGACGCATTACTTCGAGGATGGGTTCTGCCGGAATATCTCCACCGTCCTGCACGAGGGCGGGCACGCGCTGTTTGAACAGAATCAGCCGGAGATCAGTTACGCGTATTTCCTCCGTCCGGGCAAGACCACCGGCATGCACGAATCCGTCTCGCGGTTTTATGAAAACAGGATCGGAAGGTCCAGAGCTTTCACGGATCTGATCTATCCGAAGACGGCAGAGCTTTTCCCGGAAGCGATGGACGGCGTCTCTCCGGAGCAGTTTTATGAAGGGATCAACGCCGCGGGACCTTCCCTCATCCGGGTCGATGCCGACGAGCTGACCTACACGATGCATGTCATCATCCGCTATGAGATGGAAAAGAAGATGATCGCGGGCCAGATCTCACGGGATGAGATTCCCGCCGTGTGGAACGATCTGTATGAAAAGTACCTCGGCATCCGTCCCGCAAACGACCGCGAGGGCGTTTTGCAGGATGTGCACTGGACGAGGGATTTCGGGTATTTTCCCGGATATGCACTTGGCAATATTTATAATGCCATGTATTATAATCGTATGAAGGAAGATCTCGATCCGGAGGCGGAGATCCGAAGCGGAGATCTTTCCCGCATCGGGAACTGGATGAAGGAACACGTCTACCTGAAGGCGGACCGCCAAACGCCGAAGGAATGGATCCGGGACATCACCGGAAGGGATCTTACCCCCGACGATTTCCTTGATTATTTGGAGGAGAAATATGGCACGCTCTACGAGATCTGAGAAAAAATATGTGGCTTATGTGGGCACATATACGAACGGGAGCAGCATCGGCATCCATGTCTACGACATCGATGTGGAAAACGGCTCCATGAAAGAGAGAACGGTCGTACCTGTGCATAATGCCTCGTACATGACAAAATCCGCGAACGGGAAATACCTGTATTCCATCGCGGACGAAGGCGTCGAGGTTCTGCGCATCGAGAAGAACGGAGATCTGACCGCCATCAACAAGGTCGGCATCGACGGCATGCGGGGATGCTATCTCTCCGTGGACCCGGAGGGACACTACCTCTACGTGGGCGGCTATCACGACGGAAAAGTGACCATGCTGGAGACGCACAGCGACGGAAGTATCGGCGATATCCGCTGCGGCGTCTTCCACAAGGGGATCGGCAGTATCGCGGAGCGCAACTACCGCCCGCATGTAAGCTGTGTGATCCCAACGCCGGACGGAAAATATGTCTGCGCGGTCGACAGCGGTCTTGACCAGGTCAAGATCTACAGAGTCACGGAGCACACGGGAAAGCTGCAGCTTTATGACATTATTCACTGCGGCCTGGAGACGGCGCCGCGCTGGATGGTCTTTGACCCGAAGGGGCGCTACGCCTACCTGAATTTCGAGATGGCAAACAAGATCGCGGTCTATTCCTATTCAGAGGACGGCGAGAGCCTCGGGCCGAAGTTCGAGCTGATCCAGGAGATCAGCAGCATTATGGATACGGAGGACGTCAGCAGCGCAAGCTGTTCCCTGCGCATCTCCGAGGACGGACAGTATCTCTACTGCTCCAGTGCCGGCGAGAATACCTGCGGGATCTTCCGGATCGACCCGGAGACCGGAGAGCTCTCAAAGATCTGCATTCTTCCGATCAGCGGCGGTTATCCCAAGGATATCGCGATCCTCCCCGGAGGGAAGACGATGGTCGTTCTCTGCCACGACTCCAACTACATCCGCTTCTTCTCGGTCGATTACAAGAAGGGCACCCTGATCATGAAGGGAAAGCAGCTCCCCGTTGAGACGCCCAACTGCATCGTGATCACCGAGGTGGAAGAGTAAGAGCAGCTTCGCAAAAGAAAATATAAACCGCCCGGCATCCGCATTTTTAAAGGATGCCGGGCGTTTCTGTACTTATTCGTAGATCTTGCGCAGATGATCCATCGTGGCTGCCGCGTTCCGGAGAAGCAGATCGAGCACGGTGACGGCGCACATGGATTCCGCGACCACAACAGCGCGGGGGACGATGACCGGGTCGTGGCGTCCCTTTATGCGGATGGTGTCCACATGCCCGTCCGCAAAGAGCGCTTCCTGCTCCCGGGAGACGGAGGGTGTCGGCTTGATCCCTGCGCGCACAAGGATGGTGCTGCCGTCGCTGATGCCGCCGTAGATGCCGCCCGCGTGATTGGAAAGCTTGACGGGGCTCCCGTCCGGGGCCGCTTTGTACGCATCGTTGTTCTCATGCCCGAGGGCGAGGGAGGCGGCGATGCCGTCGCCGATCTCCACCGATTTGACGGCGCCGACAGAGAGAAGCGCTTTTCCGAGCTCCGCGTCAAGCTTGTCAAAGACAGGCTCGCCGATCCCGGCCGGAAGCCCTTCGATCAGACATTCCACCGTGCCGCCGGCGGAGGTCTGGTTCTCTATGCATTCATCCAGGAAAGCGAGGGCCTCCTTTTCGGCATCTTCATCCGGCATATAGAGGGGGCTCTCCAGGATCCGCGCGCGGTCAAAGCGCTCCGGGCTGCAGGATGCAGGGCCGATGGAGGCCGTATAAGCCGTGAGGGAGATCCCGAGCTTAGCGAGGACGGCGGCGGCGACTGCGCCTCCCGCGACTCTGCCGATCGTTTCCCTCCCGGAGGAACGTCCGCCTCCGCGGTAATCCCGAAAACCGTATTTCTGATCAAACGTATAGTCCGCGTGACCGGGGCGGTAGTAGGACGCGATCTCGCTGTAATCGCGGGAGCGCTGGTCTTTATTATAGACGGCGATGCTGATGGGGGTGCCGGTGGTGCGCCCCTCGAAGAGACCGGAGAGGATATGGGCCTCGTCGGCCTCCGACCTGGCGGTCGCGTATTTGTTTCTGCCGGGTCTTCGCCGGTCAAGATAATCCTGTATCTGCTGCCCGGAAAGAGGAAGCCCCGCCGGAACGCCGTCGATCACTACGCCAACGCCCTCGCCGTGGGATTCTCCCCAGGTCGTGATCCGGAACATGGTCCCAAAGGTAGATCCTGCCATTCTGATACCTCCTTCTGTTGCATTATACAGGGCGAAAAGACCGAATGCAACGTTTGTCTGTGTCGTTGACAAATAGCGGCCGGAAAATTATAATTATGCACTAAGGGCAATCCTGCAGGATCTGCCCGCCAAGGAGAGGAAGCCTTATAATGAATTTTATCGATAAGCTCGAAAGAAAACACGGAAAACACGCGATCCGCAATCTGCCGGCGATCATGATCGCTCTGTATGCCGCGGGATATATGTTCTATCTGGCAAGCCCGAAGATCCTGGGCTACATGACGCTGGAGCCTTATTTTATCCTGCGCGGCGAGGTGTGGAGGCTGATCACATGGGTCATCGTTCCGCCGAGCAGCCTCAGTATTTTTACGGTCATCATGCTGTTTTTCTATTATTCGATCGGAAAAGCGCTTGAGCGGACCTGGGGCGCGTTCCGCTTTAACCTCTATATTTTCGGCGGCATCTTATTTACGGTCGTCGGGGCCTTTATCCTTTACCTGCTGACCCATGCCGTCGGTTTCGGGGCCCTGTTTTCGACATACTATATTAATATGTCGATCTTCCTGGCTTTCGCGTGCAGCTATCCGGACGTGACCGTGCTGCTGTACTTCATCATCCCCGTCAAAATGAAGTGGATGGGGCTTTTGTACGGCGTTTTCATCGTGATCGAGTTCGTGCAGGGAAACTGGGCTACCAGGATCGTCATCATCTCGTCCCTGATGAACTTCTTCATCTATTTCCTGCTGAATCACAATACGCGCCGGGTCTCCCCGAAGGAGATCCACCGGAAGCAGGAGTATAAAAAGAAGGTGAATGAGGCGCAGGCCTCCCCGAATCAGCCGCGCCACAGATGCGCTGTCTGCGGCAGGACAGAGTTTGACTCCCCGGACCTTGAGTTCCGGTATTGTTCCAAGTGCGACGGCAATTACGAATACTGTCAGGATCACCTTTTCTCGCACGTACATATCAAAAAGCCCTCCTGACGGGCCCGAAAGGATTGAGCTGCCATGCGGCAGAAATTGTTTCATAAAAAGTTTCCGAAACCGGTGTCCGCGGTGATCCTTGCCGCATCCCCGTTCCTTGCCCTCTGGCTCCAGCAGTGGATCTCTTTTGATCCCTGGCGGATGTATCCGTCCATGCTGGCTGTGAACGCGGTGCTGTTTTATACGTTCTATTTCGCGGCCGCTTTTCTGATCGGAAGCTTCCGGGCAGGGTTTATCATCTGCCACCTGATCACGCTGCTTGTCGGCATGGTCAATTATTTTGTCATGGATTTCCGCGGCTCGCCGATCGTGCCCTGGGACCTGTACTCCATCAGGACAGCGGTTTCGGTGGCCGGAAATTATTCCTATACGCTCACCCCGCGGGTCATCTGGATTCTGCTGGGCTTTGCCCTGCTGATCATCCTCGCGGCGTTTGCCTCGATCCGCCCGGGGAAACTCCCTGTCCGCCTTGCGGCGGGGATCCTCTGCGCCGCCGCTATGATCTTCTGCGGTGTCCGCCTTCAGAATGAAGAGGTAAGACAGAAGCTCGGCATGGACGAGACCCTGTTTACGCCCAAGGTGCGCTGCAGGAACAACGGCTTTATCGCCACCTTTGTGGGCGACCTGTATCTCATCCGCATCGAGGAGCCGGACGGCTATTCGCCCGCGCGGGCGGCCGCTGTTCAAAGCGAGCTCGTCCCTGGGGAAGATCAGAAAGACGCGGGGGATCAGAAGACTGCCAAAAAGGCGCCGAACATCATCATCGTCATGAATGAGGCTTTCGCGGATCTGTCGGTCCTCGGGGACCTGCCGGTCAGCGAAGACGCGATGCCGTATTTCCACTCGCTGATGGAGAGCGGAGATTACACGGCCGGGCATCTGATGGTCTCTGTGAAGGGCGGCAATACCGCGAACACGGAATATGAGTTTTTGAGCGGCGATACGATGGCCTTCCTTCCGGACGGGAGCGTCCCCTACCAGCAGTATGTGCACGACGCCGTTCCGGGCATCGTGAGCGTTTTGAATGAGCAGGGCTACGAGGCGACGGCCATCCATCCCTACCTTGCCTCAGGGTGGGAGAGAGACCGCGTGTACAGCCTGTTCGGGTTCAAAGACTTCCTGGACATCGGCGACTTCTATGACCCCATCCTCATGAGAGGATATGTGAGCGATCAGTCCGCCTTCGAGAAGATCACCGAGACTTATGAAAAGAACAGAGCGGACGGTCCGCAGTTCATCTTTGAGGTGACGATGCAGAACCACGGCGGCTACAGCAAGGAGTCCCCGGGATTTTCCGCGTCGATCGATCTTGTGGGCGCCGGCGAGGCGACAAACACAAGGGCCGCGGAGAAGTATCTGACGCTGATCAGGGCATCGGATGACGCTTTTGAGAAGCTTACCGCTTATTTTGCGGAGCAGGAGGATCCCACCATCGTCGTGATGTTCGGCGACCATGAGCCCTCCGATTATATTACGCATGTGGTCGAGAGGATCACCGGCTACGATCCGGAAGTCTCCCTTGAGGAGAGGCAGCGATCCTACCTGGTCCCGTATGTCGTCTGGAACAACTTCGGGATGAAGGCCGACCCGTCCATGGATCTTTGCAGTGTGAACTATCTTTCCGCATGGATCACGAGAGAGGCAGGACTTAAAACCAGCCCGTACCAGGATTTCCTGCTGAAGATGCGGGAGGAGGTCCCCGTGATCTGCGCCGGCTGCTGGATCGATTCAGGCGGCAGCATGCATCAGATCACAGATGCCGGAGAAGGGAGAGCGGGAGAATTCCTGCACGCTTACCGGATCCTTCAGTATAATCATCTGACCGATTACAAACACAGGGATGAGGCGCTGTTTTCTGCTGCCGCCTCCCCGGAAGGAGCAAGAGAGGAGTAGACCTATGAAAAAGACTTTTGTAACAGAGGATCAGCTGCGTGAGATCGAAAAGCAGTACCCCACGCCGTTCCACCTCTATGATGAGAAGGGCATCCGCGCAAACGCGCGCGCGCTCAAGGAGGCCTTCTCCTGGAATCCGGGTTTCCGCGAATACTTTGCCGTAAAGGCGGAGCCGAACCCTTTTATCCTTGAGATCTTCAAGGATGAGGGCTTTGGATGCGACTGTTCCTCCATGACGGAGCTGATGCTCTCCGAGGCAGTGGGGATGAGCGGCGACAGGATCATGTTCTCGTCCAACGATACGCCCGTGCAGGAGTTCGTGAAGGCGAGAGATCTCGGCGGCTATATCAATATCGACGATATCACGCAGATCCCGAAGATCGAGAAGGTGCTGGGCCAGCTCCCGGAGACCATGTGCTGCCGCTTCAATCCCGGCGGCGTGTTCCGCATGAGCAACGGGATCATGGACAACCCCGGCGAGGCAAAATACGGCATGACGGAGCAGCAGCTCAAGGAAGCCTTCCGCATCCTTTTACGCAAGGGCGTCAAGCATTTCGGCATCCATGCCTTCCTCGCCAGCAACACGGTCACGGATGAGTACTATCCGAAGCTCGCGGGCATTCTCTTTGAGCTTGCCGTCCGCGTGAAAAAAGAGACCGGCGCGCATATCAGCTTCATCAACCTTTCCGGCGGCATCGGCATTCCGTACCGTCCGGAGGACAAGGCGAACGATATCCTGGCGATCGGAGAGGGCGTCCGTTACGCCTATGAGAGCATCCTGACCCCCGAGGGAATGGGCGATATCAGCATCTTCACGGAGCTCGGCCGTTATATGACGGGCCCTTACGGCTGCCTCGTCACCAAGGCGATCAACGAGAAGCACATCTACAAGGAGTATATCGGCGTGGATGCCTGCGCCGTCGATCTGATGAGGCCTGCCATGTACGGCGCTTATCATCACATTACGGTCGCCGGCAAGGAGGACGCGCCGCTCGATCACACCTATGATGTTTCCGGTTCTCTCTGCGAGAACAATGATAAGTTCGCGATCGACCGGAGCCTGCCGAAGATCGATCCGGGCGACCTGCTGATCATCCACGACACCGGCGCGCACGGATATTCGATGGGCTATAACTATAACGGGAAGCTCCGCTCCGCGGAGATCCTCCTGCGCACGGACGGAACCGCCCAGCTGATCCGCCGCGCGGAGAAACCGCAGGACTATTTCGCGACGCTCGACTGCTTCCCCGAGTATGCGAACCTTTCATCTTGAATCTGAAAAACTTTCATGTTACAATACCATTGCTTTCCGGAGTGTTTAATTTGCATGCCCGGAAAAGGCCGGCATGTCGGAATGGCAGACGATGCAGACTCAAAATCTGTTGCGGGTGACCGCGTGTGGGTTCAAGTCCCACTGCCGGCATGGCTTAGCCAGCTGTTGCTGTTGACCCACTTTTATACATGCCCAGGCAGGATGTGCCTGTATCACGCATGAGAAAGGACCAATATCATGAACTATTTAGAGATCGAGAAAGTCATCGGAAGAGAAATTATCGACTCCCGCGGCAACCCCACGGTTGAAGCAGAAGTCACGCTCGTTGACGGTTCTGTCGGAAGAGGCTGCGCTCCCAGCGGTGCTTCTACCGGTGAATTCGAAGCCCTCGAGCTTCGCGACGGCGACAAGAGCAGATTTGGCGGCAAGGGTACCCTCAAGGCTGTCAACAACATCAACACCGTCATCGCTGACGCGATCGTAGGTCTGGATGCTTCCGACATCTACGCTGTTGATGCTGCTATGCTCAAGGCTGACGGCACAAAGGATAAGTCCAACCTCGGCGCGAACGCCATCCTGGCTGTTTCCATCGCTGTATGCCGCGCGGCTGCAAACGCTCTTGAGATCCCGCTTTACCGCTTCCTCGGCGGCGTAAACGGCAATCATCTTCCGGTCCCGATGATGAACATCCTGAACGGCGGCGCTCATGCGACCAACTCCGTTGATACCCAGGAATTCATGATCATGCCGGCAGGCGCTCCCTCCTTCAAGGAAGGTCTGCGCTGGTGCACGGAGGTGTTCCATGCTCTTCAGGCTCTGCTGAAGAAAGAGGGCAACACCACGGCAGTCGGTGATGAGGGCGGCTTTGCTCCGAACCTCAAGGACGACGAAGATACCATCGAGCATATCCTTCAGGCCATCAGGGATGCCGGCTATGAGCCCGGAAAAGATTTCGTCCTTGCAATGGATGCTGCTTCCTCCGAGTGGAAGAGCCCGAAGGGTAAAGGCTTCTATCATCAGCCGAAGTCCGGCAAAGACTTCACCTCTGATGAGCTGATCGCGCACTGGGCTTCCCTGATCGACAAGTATCCGATCTACTCCATCGAGGATGGTCTGGATGAAGAGGACTGGGAAGGCTGGCAGAAGATGACCGCACAGCTCGGCAACAAGGTCCAGCTCGTCGGCGACGACCTGTTCGTAACGAACGTTGAGCGCCTTGAGAAGGGCATCAAGCTCGGCTGCGGCAACTCCATCCTGATCAAGCTCAACCAGATCGGTTCCGTTTCCGAGACCCTCGACGCCATCAAGATGGCGCACAATGCCGGCTACACGGCAGTCACCTCTCATCGTTCCGGTGAGACCGCTGACACCACCATCGCTGACCTCGCTGTCGCTCTGAACACCGACCAGATCAAGACCGGTGCTCCGTCCAGATCCGAGCGTGTCGCGAAGTACAACCAGCTGCTCCGCATCGAGGAAGACCTTGCGAAGCCCGTATATCCGGGAATGGCAGCTTTCCATCACACCGGCAAATAATTTAAGAAATGAAAAAAAGGCACCCGCGGGTGCCTTTTTTTTATTTGACCGGTCATTGCCCGGAAAGCTCGATGATCGTGTCCAGAATGCCCAGCAGGTATTCTTCGCTGGTGACCGTGATCGCGTTTATTCCGAGATCCCGCGCCCCCTGTGTGTTGTCCGCGCGGTCGTCGAAGAAGAGACACTCCGAGGGATCAAGATCGTAGGTATCAAGCAGATGACGGTAGATCCCGGGCTCCGGCTTGATCTCGTGGATGGTCCAGGAGACGACCGAGCCGTCCATCATATGAAGGAAGGGCCTTCCTTCGGTGTGGATGTCGTAGAGCTTTTCGGGATAGTTGGAGAGGATATAGGTCCTGTAGCCGATCTCCCGAAGCTTCCCCAGGCGGTCCCAGACCGCGGGGCGGTCGACGGGCATCCGGCGTATATTGGTCAGAAAATGGGAGATGACGCCGGTGTATTCCGGGTATTTATCACAGTAGAAGCCGCAGACATCCTCCTCGGGAAAATAGCCGCGGTCCAGCTCCGTCCACAGCGGATCGCGGAAGATGAGCTCCGCGACCTTTCCGCATTCTTCCGATGAAAGACCGGTCTCCATCATCAGCTCGCGCCAGCGGTAGCCCAGAAGCACGCCGCCGACGTCAAAGATCAGAGATTTTATGGGTACGCCGTTTATCCTGATGTTATCCAATGTCTTTCCCTCCTGTCTGTTTTCAGCATATCATATCCTGTAATATTTTTCTTGCATTTTTAAAAAGAGGAGTGTAGAATGATGTTAGCACTCAATATTATTGAGTGCTAACAGTAATTTTTAAGAGGAGGACTGTATATGTTAATGACCGTACCGGTCCATGATATGATCATGCTTCCGGGAATCTCCTTCTATTTCAAAACTGATCTTTTCGAGAAGTCGGGATATACGGATATCTCTGTCGGCGACGAGGTCCTTTTCCTTTTGACGAAAGAGCCGGTGGACAGGGAAGATCTTACGCCGGAGGACATTCTTCCCGTGGGCGTTTCCGGCAGGATCGAATCGGTGGATGCCGAGGGCGAATACAGCATTCGCACGGGAGACCGCGTGACGATCGATTCTGTGGAGATCGATGAGGACGAGATCCGCGCGGAGGCATCCGTGCGTGTGGATATCGATGATGTAAGCAGCGAAGAGGAAGCGGAGATCACTGCCAGTATCAAGCAGGTCCTCGTAAGCTATGTGAACGGATTCTCGTGGGCCGCGATCGCCCGGAGCTATTTTACGCACTGGAAGAGCGCGAGCGAGATCCTCTGCGCTGTCTCCGGCTATCTCGGGATCAGCTGGGAGGACAAATACCGGATCATCGAGACCGATTCGAAAAAGGAGAGGCTGCATCTGATCGATGCGGTCATCCGCGAAGCCATTGAGATCAATAAAGTCAGCGAGGAGGCGGAGAACGAGCAGAAGGAGCACAACGAGGCTCTGTACCGCGAGAACGCCATCCGGAAACAGATCGAGATCCTCCAGAGGCAGCTCGATGAGATGCACCCGGAGAGCGTATCCGATGCCCGCCGCTTTGAGGTGAAGATCGCGGAATCCGGGATGAGGGGCGAAGCGAAAAAGGAAGCGGAGAAAGTTTTAAACCGCATGAAACAGGAGGGGCAGGACGGGCATGAATACGGCATGCTCTACGATTATCTTGACTTTACGACGGGTCTCGCCTGGCAGGTGGATCAGCCGGAGCCGATCGATCTTCGGGAGGCCGAGAAGATCCTCGACGAGGATCACTACGGTCTTGGCAAGGTGAAGCAGCGTGTGATCGAGCAGCTCGCCATCATGGCCCTGAACAATAAACAGTCCGGATCGGTGCTTCTGTTTGTCGGCGCGCCCGGAACCGGAAAGACGAGTATCGGGCAGAGCATCGCAAGAGCGCTGCGCCGCGAATATGTCAGGATCAGCCTGGGCGGCGTCCGCGACGAAGCGGAGATCCGCGGCCACAGGAGGACCTATATCGGCGCGATGCCCGGAAGGATCATGCAGGGAATGAACCGCGCCGGGACCATGAATCCGGTCATGGTCCTCGATGAGGTCGACAAGCTCGCGAGGGATTACGCGGGCGATCCGGCCAGCGCCCTTCTGGAGGTGCTCGACCCGGAGCAGAACAATAACTTTACAGACCACTACCTGAATGTGCCCTACGACCTGTCCAACGTGCTCTTTGTCTGCACCGCGAACACCGTGGATTCCATTCCGGAGCCGCTGCTCAACAGGATGGAGGTCATTCAGTTCCCGGGGTATACTTCGTCAGAAAAGCTTCAGATCGCGAAACGTCATCTGCTGCCGAAGGCGATGAACAGCATGGGCATCCGGTCCAGGAACCTGAAGGTCTCGGACGGCGCGATCGCCAGGATCATCAGCGGATATACCGCTGAGGCGGGCGTCCGCGGGCTGAAGAAACAGATCGACAACCTCTGCAGGGCAGCTGCCGTCAGGCTCGTAAAGGGCGAGCAGAAGAGCATCTCGGTCAGTGAGAGGAGCGTCGGAAAGTATCTCGGCATCAATGAGATCTATCATGAAAAAGTGCCGGATAAGGCGAGAAGCGGCATCGTCACGGGTCTTGCCTGGACGGCAGCCGGCGGGGAGATCCTCTTTATCGAGACCTCCCTGGCGAAAGGGACCGGGAAGCTTACGCTCACGGGCCAGCTGGGCGACGTCATGAAGGAATCCGCGCAGATCGCGCTGAGCCTCGTAAAGAACATGTTCCCGGATGAGGCTGCGGTCCTTGAGGACCACGATCTTCATATCCATGTTCCGGCAGGAGCGGTGCCGAAAGACGGACCCTCCGCGGGGATCACGCTGGTGACGGCGCTGACTTCCCTGCTCACGGACCATCCGGTAGCACCGGATACTGCCATGACCGGCGAAGTCTCCCTGACGGGCCGCGTCATGCCCATCGGCGGACTTCCGGAGAAGCTGATGGCCGCGGTGCGGGCAGGGGTCAAACAGGTCTTTATCCCGAAGGATAATGTGCGCGACCTGGACGAGGTGCCGCAGGAGGTGAAGGATGCGCTGAAGATCATCCCGGTCACCGATGTAAAGCAGGTGCTGAATGCAGTATAAAGCTTGTACTTTGAGGGCTTTCCGCAGCGCGGAGGCCCTCTTTTTCGGCCTGCAGGCCGGCGGGGGGAATCAAAACTTGCGCGCAGCGCCTTTCGGCATTAAAATAGAACATAGTATGCAGGGGCCGGGTGCCCCGGATGGAGATTCCCATGAAATGTCTCGAAGCGCAGCGCCT
>CAJOLD010000013.1 GCA_905235435.1 uncultured Lachnospiraceae bacterium | reverse complement strand
ATCAAATGTGCCAGCACGACCGAGTCAACCCCGCCACTAACAGCAAGCAGCACCTGCTGCCCCGTGGGGAAGAGGTGCTGCTGCTGAATGTGAGCTATAAAGGAGTGTAGCACTACTTGATAATCATCTTGTGCATCCGGCGTTCGCCACCGAATTCAAGCCCGTAGTAGTAAACTCCGGAGGGCAGGCTGCCTTTGTCGAAGGAGATGACGTGACGGCCGTTGCCGTAGGCCTTGACTTCCTCGTGGACCACACGTCCGACCACGTCGGTGACAAAGAATCGGGTGGTGCCGTTGTAGGGCAGCGAGAACTCGATGCGGGTGGTGCCGTCGTAGGGGTTGGGGTAGTTCTGTTCAAGCACGAAGTCGGGTTCGTAAACATTGGGGATGTCTTCGAAGTAGTTAAGGACTACGATCTGAGTAGTCTGGTTGTTTTCCATATTGGCATCGGACAAGCCGATAGAGCCGCTGCCAATGTATTCCCTATTGGGACTCTTCGGAATCTTGATGGGATTGTTGGCCCTCGTCATCATGAGATGGCGCACCTGTCCGGGCTCGATGGAGATTTCGTAGTTTACATAGCTGCGGTTGATTCTGACATCATTGATGAGGTGGCTGCTGGTAAAGCCCATGTAGTAGGTGATGTTACCATTGTTGCGGACAACCATACGGACGCGGCATGAGTCGGACATGTTCTCCTCTACTTCGAGCCTGAGTATCTCAAGGTCGGTGATGTATGGCTGGACATAGTCGGAAGTGTCGTTCATCTGGTTGGTGTCGCCCTGCATGGAGCAGTAAACGGTGAGGTACTCCCAAGGAGCCTGACGGGTATCAATGGCTTCAAACATGTGGACAGCGTGTTCGCCTGCGGCAAGCGGGATATCACGGGAGAAGATTTCCTCGTGGCGGGTGTTGGTGTCGCGGTCGTAGTAGTAGCCGACCACGAAGTTGTTGACGGCACGTGCACCCACATTGTCGAGCACTATGCCCATGCGGATACCGAGCTGGTAGCGCTGGTCAATAAGTCCGGCTGTGGCCTGCACATCGGTGATGGCTGTCATGCCGTTGATGTTCTTGTAAATGGTATCGTTGTAGGGATAGACATCCTGGTCGTAATGGCACCAGGTGACAAGTCTCATAGTACCCATGGTGGCACGCTCACGGTGGCGGAAGGTGTAGTTGAAGAATTCGGTGGATGGCAAGTCGTGGCCGAGGTAGTCGGCAAAGTGGATATGCTCAACCACAGTGTCGTTGTCGTTGTAGAGGTAGAAAACTTCGCAGTCGGAGATTTCGTTCTGCCCGAAGTTACGCAGCCGGACGGTGATATTGAGGCTGTCGCCTGCCACCGTGCTGTTGAGCGGCGAGATAATGGAATAGAGGTAGAGGTCGTTGACCAGCGGTACCAGTCCGAACATGGAGCAGGTGGTGTCGTTATCGCTGTAGTAGTCAGAAAGCACTTTGGTGAAGGCACAGATTTCAAAGGTGTCGGGGAAGGCGTTGGTGATAACAAACGGGGTTGGGAATTCGAACTCTAAGTCGCCATCTGGCGGAATGATGTCGTGGCAGATGGCTTCGTGAGCCAGGTGGGTGCCATACGGGCGGTAGCAAACCATGAATTCGGAGATGGAGTCGAAGCCGAAGTTGTGGATACGCACACGGGGGAAAATGGTCTGGCCAAATTGAGGTTCGGTGGGGTAGGTGATTTCGCATACACCAACATCAACAGCTCTACGTGCACGGTCAATGACCAAGTTGTCGATAGCAACACCGTCGCCAAAGTTGCTGGCAGGGTTAGTGGTCACCGGAGTGGTATAGACGAATCGGAATTGGAGCAGCTGACCAAATTCGCCACTGAGAGGCTGGGTGGGCATCTCCAGCTCCATATAAGCACCGTTGGAGGAGCCAGTCCAACCGTCTTGTTCAGTGTACCAACTGGGATTCTCATCACCCTCACGCCAGGTGGCGCCTATGTCATCGACGGTTTGCCAGGTACCGACATAGTCCAAATATTCCATCTTCAAGTAGCTGCCAGCGGCCATGTCCATGCAAAGACGGAAGCGGATGGTGTCGGTACGAATCTGCTGTGTATTGATGATGGGGGAGTAGAGAACGCTGCGGTTGCCGTGGGTGCCAGAGACCACCTGCTCAGTAGTGCTGGTGACCCAGGTGTTGGGCTGAGAGAGTGCGGTAGAAATATGGCTCTTGGCCGGTGTGCCACGTTCAAAGTAGTTGCGGGTAAAGTTATTGTAGCCGACTGGGGCATACCATCGGTCAATCTGGAGGTCGAAACTGTCAATCACGCGCGGTACCACGTAGAAGTAGCGATGATACTGATACCAGAGGGTGTTGTTTTGGACGTGGATGGTGTCGTTGGGGACGTTGACGCTAAAGATGAGGTCAGAGGTACCTTCGTCGAAGTTGATGTTGTCGAAGGTGACCACCTGGCTTTCTCCCGGAGCCAAATTGCCACCCCAATTGATGGTGTCGTGGTATATTCCAGTATTCACATTTTGCATACGGAGGGTGATGGTGGCTTGGTTGAGGGGTTCAGAACCCTTGTTTGCCAACATGATGGATATATGGTGATCAGTGTCGGTGACAATATGATTGATGGGGTCAACCACACGGGTGAGTGCAGCATCAAAGGAGTCGAGCATACAGTCTTCTTGAACATAGATGAGGTACTGCTGCATTTGACCGTTTTCGTGAGTGCTGAAGGTGTGGGGGCCATCGACATATCTGGAATCATCGCCATCGACCCATACCAGCATACGCATGTATCCATAGTGGGCACTCTCAGGTATGGTGATTTCCTTTTTGAATGGTTTACGACTCTTGACCTTGACGCAGTTGGCTATGGCTGTTTTAGTGATATTCTCAATATTGCCATCGAAGTCATAGACTCCGTCACGGTTGTAGTCGATGACCACACAAAGCGTGGCTTCGGTGGAAGTGTCGTTCTCATCCTGATTGTTGGCCACGACAACGGTAAGGGTGTCGGTAGTTCCACGGCGTATGAAGAGAGTGGGTACTTCGGCATTGAGCGGATTGTAGGAACCCAGCTTGAGGTTGGTGTATCCAATCATGTCGGGCATAACGTTATCCAACTCGTTAAAGGATACACGTGTAATGTCGAAGCCTTCGGCACTGGTGGGAGCCATGGAATTGATAGTGTCGTAGATGTTCTCAGCTATCGAACGGAAGGTGTGGAGGGAACGAAGGGTGTCGTTGCCTCGCTGCATATCGTCGGGATGATAGACCCAGGCGTTGAGGGTAAAGGTGGTGTTGGAGAGGGGCTGGTTGATGAGCAGCATGGCTGTGTCATCCAGACAGCCGCCAAAGGTGTGGTCGTAGTAGGACACGTTGTCGCCCACGCGACCCGGAATGGTGACCCTTGCCGTATCATGCACCTCAAGATAGGTGACACGCCCATTGGCATTCATGAATTTGAATGCGACGGGAATGTTGGAGATGGGCTGGCTGCCGTAGTTGACGATGCGGAGGGTGACGGTGTCTTTTTCAAGATAGACACGGCCACTGCCACGGGGCGAGCGCACCTCAGAGATGGATACATCGTAGGCCAGCGGGTTGTTAATGCCGATATTGATGTTGGAATAGTAGCTGGTACAGTTGCGAGAGCTAAGGCAATATAGGTAGTAGGTAGAGTCGTGGAAGTATTGTGGCGTGGAGCTCCAGTGGGTGGAACGGGTGTAGTTGTTGTTGCCATTATAGAAGAAGGAGCCATCGGTGGTGTCGCGGGTCCAACGAATGACACGGGACTCGCCCTGGGTGGCCCAGAAGTTGCCGTAGGTGCCGTAGTCTAGCATAGTGTCATGCGCTATGGGTACGTCGGGTGTGTGGTTGGAGGTGATGTTGATGTAGTTGGTGGTGTCGTTAAACTGCTTGATATCGTATTGTGCCGTGACGAAAGCCCTCAGTTTGACCGTGATGTCTAACAGGGTTCCTGTCGGGTAGAGGTTGGGGCGGTAGGGTGCATTGACGGTCACTTCGCGCTGGGTACCTACTGGCAGTGCCACGCCACCGAAAGTCTGAACATCCTGGCTGCTGCTTCCTGGGAAATTGGGGAAGCTCTGGTTGGCGGGCTGGTAGCAATAGTAGTCGTAGCCGAGGGTGAAGGTGTAGTCGCCCGGGAAGTCTTTCTTACCAGCATTCTTTAAGATATAGCGCAAGGGCACATTGTACATGCGGCAGCGGTTGGGGTCGCAAATACTGTCAACAGCCACCGAGACGACCTGCAGGTCGTAGGCGGGATAGATGAACACTTCAGCGGTGTCGATATTGTCCCACGGACGGGCGTCAATCGAGGTGCTGCCCATATTTAGCACTACAACGACCCTCTGGGTATCAACAATTCCCAAGGGAGAAGGCAAGAGTACCGAGTCTTCAACAAAACTCTGAGCAGTAATACGACCCAGATTACGAGTCACTGAACGGACTTCGGGGGATATATCGGCCATGTAGCAGTACCAAGAGACGTTGTTCTCAACAGCAGTACCGTTGTTGAAGAATTTGACACGCACCATTATGGAATCGGTCTCGATATTGAGAACCTGCGCATTGGCACCTGTGGTGATGGCCGGTACGCGGGGCTCCATGATTTCGGCAATGGCAATATCGTGGGTCTCACGGATACAGTTAAATTCGTAGGCACCGATGGTGGGTTTAGGAATCTGCGGTCGGATGCAGCCATTCACGTCGGTGATGACATCGGGATTATACTGTGCCCTGTCGGAGAACTGCGAGAGGAGTGTCGAAAGATTGTAAACGCTATCGACAAAGTAGGGATATGTCTGGAAGGAGTTGACGTCCTGATGATTGAGCAGACGCAAAGAATCAAGATTGTTGCAGTTTACCCCCCAGTATCCGAACTTGATGAGGCCTGTGTTCGCATTGGTGTCGGCATTGGTCCAGTAAACGTTATAGTTGGAACTGGACATGCACGTGTCGATGGCCACATAGTAGGCGTAGCCCTTACTCTCGTTCTTGAAGATATTATTGAGGGCATGGACGTAGGAAGAGTTTTGGCAACTGAAGGTACGGGTGGTGGACTGGTTGATACCAGCATATAAGTTCGCAGTGTTGTAGTAAACGCTGACATGACGGCAGAGGGAGTCGATCCAAATACCTGATGAAGCAAGGGAGGCTATGGCAGTACCGTATAGTGAAATCATATTATTATACACTGTCACACGATCGATATTGGTACCACGGCATCTGTAGAGCGCAATACCGCGTTTGCCGCCAGAGCGATCATCGATAAGGTTGATATAGTTGCGCTGGATGCTCAGGTGGTTGCAGTTGGCGATATAGATACCCGTAAGGGGCTTACTGTTCACGGTGACACCCGAAGCAATGCTGTCGCCAGAGACGTTGACCGAGTCAGTGTTGCGGAGATAGATACCCTGATACCAGAAGTTAAGGATGTCGCTGTTGGTGATAGCTATATTGTCACTGGCCATGTTAGCCAATGAGCGGACGGCATAGTAACCACTGTCGAGCATACAGTTGTTGACGGTGATATATCTGTTGCCATCACCCAAGAGCAGCAGATTGGCATTGGTCGAAGAGGCCGCGGTCTTCTTGGAACGCAGGGTGCAGTTGCGGAAGGTGATAAACTGAGACTGGGTGACCTTGACCACATTGGCATAGATGTTATTGGCAGAGCCAGTGGTGTAGTTGGCGTAGAAGAGGATGCTGTCGAATATGATGTACTGGGCATCCTGTATCTCTATCACATGATTAGCAGCACTGGTGGGGGTATAGGTCAGCTTGGCCATCTCGCCAGCACCAGGGATAGTCTTGAAAGTAATAGTGTTGTCGTAGCTGGCACCATTGATGTTGCTGATAGAGATCTGCTCGTTAAAGGTCTGCTCACAGAGGTGGAAGACCACAGGGCCGGCAACACCTGCATTATGCAGGGTGTCGAGGGCGATGGCGAGGGTGGGATAGTCACTGTTCGGGCATGAGCCAATGAGGTAGCTGCCAGTACAGAAGCGGACATTGAAGGTGCGGAAAATGGTGTCGTTGGTAGGCACCGTGTCGCCCGTGACACCGATGACAGCGGTGATGGTATGGCGACCAGGAGTGAGGTGGGTGCTCAGCAGCGGTATGGTGCGGGAATAACCTAAGGGCAGGTTATTGGCATCGCCACTCACTTGCTGCCATGAGCCGTTGTCAATTTTATATCGGAGGGTGTAGTTAGTTATATCGTTGAGTCCATGATTGAAGAGGACGACATCGAGGTTAGTGGTATCGCAAGATGCGATGACAGTGGTGTCAAGCGATTCAGGCCAGTTGATGGTGGCATCATAGTCGGGCACGTTGGTCACATCAATATAGATCGGGACTGCGGCACTTTGACAGCCGACAGCTTCCATGAATCCAAAGATGATGTCGGGACGGTTGTTGCCACGGGTACCAGTAGTCTGGGTTGACTGGTCTGCGGTGTTATTCTGCTTGGTAATAACGGTATTAGCTTGAGCCGTGTAACGAGTGTTGGCACCATTCGTGATACCCGCGGTACTCAAAGCACGAGTGATTTCAATGACGATGCTGGAGGTGCCATCCCAACTGAAAGTATTGTCAAGCTCGTGCTTCACCCACCCGATATTGTTGGCCGTAAAGGTGAGATTGGTACGATTATAGACCTGCGTCAGACCTGTGAGGAAGGTAGTGTTGGCAAAGTTGGCCTGTGTGGTGGTACCCATCTTAATAGTATAATCAGAGAAAGTGAAGGAGTTGACATTTGTACCCAGGGACTCAAGATAGAAGGAGAGAGAACTGATTTCGCCAGCACCATGGCCCGCATCCTGAATTTGCTGGGCTGTGAAGAGATACTGTTCCTTCACATATCGGGTCTTAGGATTATAGGGCGACGGATAGTTGTTGCTCATCACCAAGGCAAGAGTGCCGACATGGGTTGTAGCCACGTCTTTTAGGGCGATAGTGTTGACAAACATGGTGTCACGACGATAGATATAGGGAGTGGTGTATGAGGAGGGTGTAGTGTCCACGGGGTTCATGTTAATGTCGTACCAGATGGTATGGACCATGGACGAAAGACCAGGAACAGTCATGGTGAGCCGCTCACCATAGCTGACAACCTGGTTAGAGGAAATGACTGGGGGGAGGGGTGTGTAGTAGGCTGGGAAGGTGCCTTCGTTGGTATCATTGTTATGGGAAACATCGGTACTTACGGCATCAACCCATGCTTTGATATGGAAGACTGTGTCGTGGGATACCAGCATATTAAGCGGTACGGAGAAAGTGTGGTTGACGCTGGAACGCACTCCGAGGCCACCCGTAATGGTGTCGGCACAGACGGTGGTAGCACCTCCATCAACACTGTACTTTACTACAACCGAAGGCACTGCATTGGCACCATAGTTGTGAATGACAACCGACACGTCTTCGGCATTGGTGAGGTTACATCCTGTATCAACTACAGGTACGTCAACAGAAAGGTCGGTATTGGGGATGCCCGTCACATGCAGATTGACAGCCGAGCGGAAGCCTTCGCAACCATTATCGTAGTAGCGGATGAGATTGGTCTCGGTCTCACCCAAATGCATCCGCAGCGAGTCGGTACTCACTTGCCAAAGTGATGCCGTGGCGGTGGGGGAGGCGTTGGTCGCATTGGTAGGCCAGCTGATACGTCGGGCTCCAGCGGTGGGTGTGTTGGCAGTGTTGCCGTTCTTTGCCAAGTCGATGGCGTTACCCTGCCATACGGAGGCGGGGACACCTTGGTTGTTCCAGTTGATGGGCTGAGTGGACGACGTGGTGATAACATTGTTGAAGGCTACGGCATCCGCTATTCCGTGACCATCGCGGTAGATGATACCGAAGTTGGCAGTGAAAGCAGGAGACACCACTGCGGCACTTGGGGCATAAATGGTGCGTGTAGAGTCACTGCCCGTGGACATACTTCGGAACTGGAGCACCAAGTTGGCACCCGGCTCAATGGTGACATTGGGTAGTACCCATATCTTGGCAGCGGTAGTGGGCTGCACAACAATAATGGAGTCACCTTCAAGGTTAGCAGGATAGTCGCCACAGTTGGTCAGCTCAACGGCAAAAGCGGTCTGGGTATTCATCCACGACGGCATAGGGTAGGTGGCGCCTGGGGCAGTGCGGTTCACCTGCACCTCGGTAATCTTCACCAAGGGGAGGTTGCGCTTTTGTGAGATATAGAAAGTAGTGTCGGCATAGAGCGGTGTTGTGACGAGCGTCGGACCGTAGAAGAAGCGGGCAGTATCGTCTATACCATGATACCAGGAGATGCCCGAACGTTGCTGACGGCCATTACCCGAAGTGTAGTAACTGACCGGCCAGATATTGATGCCGCCAGTGGGTGTCACAGTAGCCACAGTGTTGTAGGGAACATTCTGATTGATGACGGTAGGAGCAGGGGCTGCATAGCGAGAGACCACGGTCCACACGAGGGTATCATTCAGGTCATCCGGGTCAAGGCTACACTTCACCCACCATCTAATGTTATAGGTGCGGTCGGTATTGCCGGCACCGCTGGGCAGCGACATGGTACGGTTGGAGAGGAAGTGGATAGTGTCGCCCGGACCACAGCTGCGGGTCACCTGGAACGACTGCACAGGGCCATTATCAATACTATAGAATACAGTGATAGGAGTGGCTGCGCTATAGGTATAGGTGCCGTTACCCATATTGTAGATGGCTACCTCAACAGGGATGCTGGAAGGTGCGCCACAATAGTCTTCGAGAGGTGTGACAAACTCATAGGGACGGAAGTCGATAGCGAGTGGCACCACTTCATAAGCACCTAAGCTGGGTGCCGTGGCCGAACGGGCAGAACCGAAAATGTCAATAGTCACCTCGGGCACCGGTGTACCCACATTACGCAGCAGGGCATTAAAAGAACGGAGGTCAACACGCGAGATAGAACTATTTGTATAGTTGGGGTTACCAGAAACCGAACCTACATCAACAGGCACAGCGAGCCGCCATGTGTTGAGGTTGTTGTAGTTTGTACCGCTGAGTTTGTTCAACACACCGCTAACCGAGTAATAGCAATTGTGGTCAACATGTAGGGTGGAGGTATTGTCGCCTGGTATAAAGGAGAATGCGTAGTTAGAAGTGTCGAAGGTCGCAATGACGTTGTTCTGGAAATAGCAGTTGCTAATCACATCACCACCAAGTGTGGCTGCTGCCACGTTGACACGAGTGGGCGCGTTCATGCGTACCGAGTTAAACACGGTCTTGATATACGAACCCTTGATAATATTCAGCGGGGTAGTGAGCATATTGCTTGTGCCATCATCCAGCGACACCAACATGTTGTTGGCCACAATACAGTAGTTGGTGGCTGTACCATGCATGTCGGAGACACCTATACAGCATGTGCCCTTTGAAGAAAATACTTTGTTGCGAGTGATACGGCTTCCATCGTAACAGTACTGTGCCAGGATGATGTAACTCGTATTGGTCTGCACATCGTTGGCGAAGATACTGTCAATGGTGGCAGCTGACTGGTTCACCATTCGGACTGCTGTGTTCACTTGATTGTTGAATTCGCAAAACTGCACTGTATTGCCTACCGAGCGAACATCAGGTGCTGCACCCGTGAGGTCAACACCTATTGTACCACCGTAGAAATAGCAGTCAGTCACTAACAAAGAGTCGGCATCACCTGAATTAATCAAGGACTGGGCAGCGAAGACGATGGTGTTGCTGTCAATGAAGTTACAGTTGATGAACTGGCAATTGGAACTTCCACTACCCAATTGGGCTAATACGGCACAACGATTATCGGCGTAATGTCCATTACTGAATGTGATGTTGTTGAACCGGATGCTACGAGCCTCGGTGAGATCGACCAAATTTGGCACAATGATATTCTCTCCATTGCGTGAACACCGGAAGGTGACCTGTCCAGTGGCTGTAGCCGGTTCGAAAACAACATAGTTGCTTTCCGACGTACCGGGGATGAAGGGGAACTTGGTCACATCGTACACTCCGGCGGGCAACTTAATGGTCAAAGGTCCATCAATACCGCAACGGCTCAACGCATACAGGCAATTCTCCAACGAGCTGAAATGAGCCCCAGAGCCAGTACCTACCATACGTGTACCGCTGTAAGGCCCGTCACATGCTGAAAATGGAGTAAATACAGTGTCGTTGTACGGCTCGTGGTCCCTATAGTAGAGGTTCCCGACCCTTATGGTGTCGTCCACCCAAGCACGAATGGTATGATAGCCTACAGTGAAAGGCTGGCTGCTGTTGAGCATCACGCGAACACTGTCACCACCATTAAGGCTGCCCACCCAATCATAATATACGGGAGCCTGGTTATCGACGCGATACCAGATGCGGACGGAATCCATGGGGCTTACACCATAGTTCTTCAGCCATACCACTACGGAATCGTTCCCCACATTGCAGGGAGTGTCAAAACTGGGGTATGACATCGCGCTAATGCCACAGTCATATATCAACGGCATATTCTTCGATGCAAGAAAGGTCACCCAAGGACGCGTGTTGGTAGTCGTACCTGTGGTAAATGGGCTAATGTCAGTAGTCATTGGATGGAGATAATGGTCAGATGCAGCTCCAACAGTGGTGTACACCGACAGTTTGTTGTTGGCAGTTGGGATATGCTTGGCAAGACGGGCAGCCGGGTCGGTTGTGCCCTCGTAAAAGACCTGCACCAATAGGTCGGAACCCGCATAGAAAAAGGTGTCCTGCAAGTGAACCTCAAAGATGGAGTTAGGGGCTGCCTGAGGTATCACAAGAGCTGTGTCAAATGGAATCTGCATTGCAGTGGATGTAAAAGAAGCCTGATCATTGGAGGATGGAGAACGGGTATAATCGCTTGTGAAGAAATTAGCCATTCGGAACTGAACTCTCGGCCTCACTTGGGTCACATTTGATGTGGCAAGGATGAATCGGAAGTCTGTTATAGCTCCTGGCCCATAACCCATTCCTGCCATCGTGGCACTGTCATACACAAACTCCGAACGGTTGTCCGCCAATGCGGGGAAGGGGAAGTCCGATACGTTCACCTGGTTTCCTGGCGGGGTGGCTGAATGAGTCTTACCACGTACACACCGATAAGTAATCCACGCATCTGAAGACCTTGGATAATAGACAGTATTGAAGTTTACTGTAGCGTCTTTGGCCACTATATGATAGTGCATCATGGTGTCATATCCATAGAAAGGAATGCGTCCCTCATAACGGCTTGTCGTACCCTGCCGCACCATGGGGGCTGTATAAATCGTTGGGTTGTTGCCCACGCGATAGGCGATATAGATCGAGTCATCGTTCATCCCTTGGATAACGGTTGTACTCACATCAGCAATAACTTTAGCCCCTCGGCTACTCGGATAATTCAAATGGTCAGGGAAGGATATCATATTAATGGTGGGTGTCACCATCTGTTGACTGGAGGCCGATACCGTGATGTCGTCAAGATACCAGGCATCGCCAGTCGTGTTGTTACCATCTCTCGCACCCACGATAAAACGTATAATCAACTTCTTATTTTCAGGAGAACCGGCGGTATAGAAGAATTGGTCCAAGTTAAACCGCTCGTGTTTCCACATCGCGTTGGTCGGAGTGGAACCAGAGTTTTGCCACTCTCCATTGTAAGACTCAATACTAAATGAGGACAGAGAACCAAAGTCCGGATCCCCACCCTCAGAAATGTCGTAATGCGAATCGCTGAGACGAACCCACGAAGTCTGGTCTGGACGCTTAGCTTCTATCATACATACTTCCTGACGCGACGGCTCACACCGCAGAGGTTGCACCCAGGCTATGTGAGAAAACTCCAATTTGTAGAATTGCAACGACAGAGGTGTTGAAAAATCTATCGTATCAAGCGTCAACACCATCTGGGTATGGGCGGTGTGAAGCATCTTCATAGCGCTCGAACCACCCAAATGCAACGTGGTTTGTGTGGCACACGCCGCATCCGAAACCGAATAGTTAATTGCAGAGCCTGCCTCAAAATCCTGCGAATACATTTCGTAGATTTGGGCCTGGGAAGATAATGCCGCAATTGCAAATATCAGCCCAAAAAGCAAGAATCTTTTTTTCATTTGTATTATCAATTACTTATTTATATACAACACATTACGCACAAAAAGAAGCCTTTTTACAATGTAAAATTGGACACTTTTTGAGCGTACAAATATACGAAGAAAAAATGAATCATCAACATTTTTTACTCTTATAGTTATAAATTGTACTCTCCCTTCCTCATTTCGCCCTAACATGGCAGCAAGCATGACTGGCTCTATTCCATCACACTATATACTCCCCAAATGGCCAAAATCGTCACCCCTCTCAGCATTTATTTATGTTTTTTTATGAGTCGCCGACCTTTCGGGATGATGCCATGGCTTCATCTCGCCAGACACTCTGCCGGCAACACACTACACCCCTTCCCCACGATAAAAAAAATCAAAGTGGGGCTATCAGTTTTCACCGATAGGAAAAGTTACAGTTCTTGTCACAACTACCGCCTCCCTACCCCACTGAAAGAATCTGCTCCGTCCGGCAGGAAACCCTTTGTTTGGTGCGGACAGTTATCTCCTTTGGCGTAAGGCTTCGTACATGAATATGGCGGCGGCCACGCTGACATTGAGCGACTGTATCTGCCCTAATATCGGCAGTTTAGCCCTCACATCCGCCATCTTGAGCAGCTCAGGACTGATGCCAGTTTCTTCTGCCCCCATTATCAAGAGTGTGGGACGGCGGAAATCGACTTCAAGATATTCGGTACCCCCTTTCTCCGTAGCCGCCACTATCTGCAACCCACATTGCCGTGCCAAATTAAGGGTCGTCTTCAGGTTGCCATCGCGGCAGATAGGTACTCGCAGCAACGCCCCTGAAGAGGTCTTGACGGCATCGTCGCCCACCTGCGCACTCCCATGTTCCGGTATGACAACGGCATCCACTCCTGCACATTCGGCCGTACGCACTATGGCACCGAAATTCCGCACATCTGTCACATGGTCAAGCAACAGGATAAACGGAGACTCTTTCTCCTCCACCATCCTGGGTATCAACTCCATCGAATCGTGAAACTTGATAGGGGCTATCAGAGCCGCCACCCCTTGGTGGTTACCCCTGGCCATACGGTTCAACTTCTCTACAGGCACAAACTGAAAGGGTATTCCCTTATCTCGGATAAGGCCTTTGAGGTCGCCAGCCAACGGCCCTGTGAGGCCGTTCTGTAGCAGTACTTTGTCTATCTGAACATCTCCTTCTATGGCTTCAATAACCGGGCGGAGGCCGTAAATGACCGACTTAGATTCGGCCTTGGTGGCCTGGATGTTGGAACTTCTGCTTTGCTGTATCATATTCTGGAGGTATTTGTGAGTGAACTATCTTCTTCATTACGGCATCCCTGCTACACTATCATGCCGTCCTGAAGCATGATTTGGCGGTCCGATTTCTGAGCCAAGGCCGTGTTGTGGGTGACGATGACAAATGTCTGCCTGTACTGGTCGCGAAGCTGAAAGAAAAGGTCATGCAGCTCTTCGGCATGGCGGGTGTCAAGGTTGCCCGACGGCTCGTCGGCTAAGACAACGGCAGGCCTGTTAATCAATGCTCGGGCAACCGCAAACCGCTGCTGCTCTCCTCCTGAAAGCTGTGCCGGCTTGTGTGCCGCACGTCCTTCAACATGAAGAAACTTCAGTAACTGCATGGCTTCCTCAGTAGCCTCTTCCAGGCTACGCCCTGCGATAAGGGCCGGCATACAGACATTCTCCATAGCAGTGAATTCCGGCAGCAAGTTGTGGAACTGGAATACAAATCCGATATGGCGGTTGCGGAAACGGGCTACCCCTTTCTCGTCAAGCCGGGTCACATCCACCTGCGTCGCCGCCTTCCCCTCTCCGTCGGAACTGTCGTAAAGAATGCGCCCGCTGTCGGGACGGTCAAGGGTGCCCAGCAGCTGAAGGAGCGTGGTCTTTCCTGCTCCCGACGCTCCCACGACGCTGACTATCTCACCCTTCTCAATAGTGAGGCTGATTCCTTTCAGCACCTGTAGGGTGCCATACGATTTGTTGAGTCTTTCTACTGTTATCATTCTTCTGTGACGGTTTCCCCCGTGGCGTTGGTCCCCACTGGGCAGATTGGCTAATATTCTTTACCGTTAAGGAAGCTCTTCCACACCTTGTTCTCACCGTATGCGTAGGGCAGATACTCGTAGGTGGGAATAGGCGTAGTGAGATAGAAGTTGGCCTTCTTTCCTACAGCGATAGAGCCCAGCATATCACTGACTCCCATAGCATAGCCGCTGTTGATGGTCGTTGCGTTGATGGCCTCTTCGGGCAGCATACGGTAATTGACACAGGCAAAGGAGAGCACCAACTGCATATTGCCCGAAGGCGACGAACCCGGATTGAAGTCCGAAGCCATGGCCACCGGAAGCCCCGCCTCCATCATCTTGCGGACAGGCGCGTGCTGCATATTGAGGAAGAAGGCCGCGCCAGGCAGCACCGTGGGCATGGTTTCTGAGCCCAGCAGACAGGCAATCTCAGCATCGCCCGTATATTCTAAATGGTCACAACTCAGTGCATTATACTTTACCGCACACTGGATGCCCCCGCTGCAGGCCATCTCGTTGGCATGTATCTTGGGCCTCATCCCATATTTGGCACCTGCCTCAAGCATCCGTTCCGTGTCCCCCACGGTGAAGAAACCCGCATCGCAGAAGACATCGATAAAGTCTGCCAAGCCCTCATCTGCCGCCTGCGGAATCATTCGCTCGATCACCAGATCTACAAACTTCTCCTGTCGGCCGCGATACTCCATCGGGATGCCGTGGGCCCCTAAGAGCGTAGCCTTGATGGTGAGGGGCGAAGTCTCCCGTAGCCGACGGATGACCCGCAGCATCTTCAATTCGGCCTCAGGGGTCATGCCGTAGCCCGACTTGATTTCCACTGCCCCCGTGCCATAGCGGATGATGGTGTCCAATCGGGCCATGGCATCATCATAGAGCTGCTGCTCCGAGGCCTCCTGCACCCGCTTGGCACTGTTAAGTATTCCGCCACCCCTCTTGGCTATCTCATCATACGAGAGACCGCGAATCTTATCGATATACTCTATCTCACGGCTGCCCGCATACACTAAGTGCGTATGCGAGTCGCAGAATGAGGGCAGAAGCATCCGCCCAGCGGCATCCACCTCCTTGTCGAAAGTCTGATCCTTCAGTTCCTCCATCCTGCCAAAGGCCGCTATCCTGTCGCCTTCGACAATGAGGTAGGCATTCTCTATATGGTCTATGCGCGCCATGTCGGCACCACATACTTTCTGTCGCGGGCTTTCCTCCACCTGCAACAGCGACTTAATATTTCCAATCAGTGTTCTCATATATTAGTTTATCTGTTTGACAATCATACAATCGACACCCGACTTCCGCCGCTGCCGGCTAAAAGAGTTCCGGCTGGTCCTCCTGTTTCCTCTTGCCCAAAAGCTGGTAGGCCAACGGGGTAGCCTCGCGCCCACGGGGTGTGCGTTGCAGGTAGCCCTCCTGTATAAGGTAGGGCTCGTACACCTCTTCCACCGTCCCTGCATCCTCGCCCACCGAAGTGGCGATGGTGTTGATACCCACCGGTCCTCCTCGGAACTTGTCGATAATGGTGCCCAGTATGCGCATATCCATCTCGTCAAGCCCGTTGCTGTCTACATTCAGCGCACTCAGCGCATACCGCGCGATGTCGAGAGTTATGGTGCCATCGCCCTTCACCTGCGCAAAATCACGCACCCGCTTTAAAAAGCGGTTCGCAAGCCTCGGCGTTCCGCGGGACCGCCTGGCAAGCTCCATGGCGCCGCCTTCGTCGATCTTTACGTCCAGCACCTCGGCGGAGCGGACAATGATCGTTTTCAGTTCCTCTTCCGTGTAATACTCCAGATGATGGATCACGCCGAAGCGGTCGCGCAGGGGAGCCGAAAGAAGGCCTGCCCTCGTCGTCGCGCCGATCAGTGTGAACCGCGGAAGGTCCAGACGGACAGAGCGCGCCGCGGCGCCCTTCCCGATCATGATATCGATCGCGAAATCTTCCATCGCGGGATAGAGCACTTCCTCGACCTGCCTGTTCAGGCGGTGGATCTCATCCACAAAGAGGATGTCCCCCTCGCCAAGGCCGTTCAGCACGGCAGCCATCTCGCCGGGCTTTTCGATCGCGGGCCCGGAAGTGATCTTGATGTTCACGCCCATCTCGTTCGCGATGATCCCGGCAAGGGTCGTCTTCCCCAGACCGGGAGGGCCGTAGAAAAGCACATGATCCAGCGTATCGTGCCTCTGTTTCGCCGCTTCTATGTAAATTTTCAGGATATGCTTTGCTTTTTCCTGCCCGATGTATTCGGACAGACGCTGCGGCCGCAGATTCGGCTCGAGGATGAGGTCCTCCGCCGTCGCGTCGCTCGTGATGATCTGTCTTGCCATGGTCCTCCCCGAAATATCAGATAAGCTTCTTCAGTGCCTGCTTCAGTACCGTCTCCGTGTCCGCCCCCTCGGGAACGTCGGCAGAACGCACCGCCGAAAGCGCCTCCGAAGCGGAATAGCCAAGGGCGGTCAGCGCCGCGACTGCGTCGCTCATGACCGACTCGTCCGAAGACGCCGCAGCCCCGGTCCCCTGTCCGGGATCCCCCGCGATGTCCTCAATAGAGAACTTATCCTTCAGCTCCAGGATGAGCTTTTTCGCTGTCTTAACGCCGATCCCCGGCGCGTTTGCGATCGTCTTTGAATCGTCCGAAAGCACGGCGAGCTGAAGCGCTCTCGCGGAGAAGGTCGAAAGGATGCCGAGGGCAGCCTTCGGTCCGATTCCGCTCACGCCCTGCAGCAGGCGGAACATCTCTCTGTCCTCCTTCGCAAGGAAGCCGAAGAGCGTGATCGCGTCCTCGCGCACGCTCATGGACGTGTAGATCCTCACCGGCTGTCCCGCGGAGGGAAGCGAAGCAAGGTCGCGCCCCGAGAGCAGGATATAAAAACCGACACCGTTTACGTCGATCAGCGCGCCGTCCACGGTCGTCTCTTCAACAATTCCTTTGATCTGTGCAATCATTCCCGTTCATCCCATCTAATTCTTTGAATACATGGATTATCACATTTCTCCGCCGATCTGTCAAATCCGGCGGCGGCAGGCCCCTCAGGCTCCGGGGAGCAGGCGGGAGGCCGTCTCCCGAAGCGCCGGCCCCATCTTCTTCCGCGTCAGTTCCACAAGGCCGAGGGCTGTAAAACCGATCAGCGCCGAAGGGTGCGGATCTTCCCTGAGCCCGGACCGGAGCGCGGCGAGAAGTTTGTCTTTTGAATCTTCCTGCTGCTGATTGATAAAATCGACGATCACGATCCCGGAGATCTCGCGGAGCCGCAGCTGCCTGCAGATCTCGCGGGCCGCCTCGAGGTTGACCTTAAGGACGGCCTCCTCCTTGTCCTTCCTGCTCACGGCCTTTCCGGAATTTACGTCGATCACGGTGAGCGCTTCCGTCGGCTGGATCACAAGATAACCGCCGCCGGGGAGCCATACGCGCTCGGCGAGCGCGTCCCGAAGCTCCCGGTCAAGGCTGTAGAGAGCCCGGCAGGAGATCATCGGATCCTCATAGAGGGTGACTCGCTCTTCGAGCGGGGAGCCGCATTCTTTAAGATAACTGCGGGCGCCTTTGTACAGCTCTTCCCCGTCCGCGACGATCTTTCGCGTCGACTGTAGATCCAGCGAGAGAAGGCGTTTCTGCCAGGAAGACCCCGGGCTGTAGATTCGCGATCCCGTCGTCCGGTGGATCCCCTCCGCTTCGATCTTTTGGAGGCGCTCCCTGAGCGCCCGGATCTCTTCTGCCACCGCAAAGCCGCGTTCGTGCGGAGGATCAGCCCATAGCGCGCGTCCTGGCGGATCCTCTCCGCAAGCGCTCGAAGCCGCTCCCGCTCCTCCTCGGGGAGGCGCTTTGACACGCCTGCGCTGCCGTCCGCAAGGGAAACAACGCTGTACATTCCCTGCAGGGAGAGCCTGGCGGTCAGCCGCGCATCCTTGGTCTTCTGCGCTTCGCTGCTGACCTGCACAAGGAGCTCGTCTCCCTGCGCAAGGCCCTTGCCGCCCCCTTTTCTGATAAAGACGGCATCCTCCGACTCCTCAAAGGGAAGGTAGCCTGTGATCCCGGGACCGATATCCACAAAAGCGGCCTTTAAGTCCGCGCGGACCCTCTGCACTCTTCCGGCGTAGATCTCCCCCGTCTGCGGGCCGCTCTCCTCCCTGTCCGCCCGGATGGATACCGCGCGGCCATCCGCGCCGAGCAGCCACGAGAGCACAAGATCGCCCCGTTTTTCAATGATATAGGTATCGCTCATCACGCTCCGCTCCTGCTCAGATCACGTCCTGCCCCAGATCCTCCAGGGGAATCCATACCGGCTTCGCGTCCGTGCCCTGCTTCGCGTACAGTTCCTTCCTGCAGATCAGGTACGCGAAGGGCGCCGGCTCCTCACCGAGATACCGGATGAAGGTATCCATCAGAAGCTCCGGCTTTAAGTTCGCCTCGCTTCCGCTCGCAAGGCGGAGGAAGATGGCGGAGCCGTCCGTTTCCATCTGAAGGATCATCGGACGGATATCCGTAAGCTTCTTCCCCTTCTTAGTCTCTTTCTCTGTCTCTATGACTTCCTGCGCGGCAAACGCGGCGACGCGCTCTTCCCACCCGTCCTTCGGGGCGCGTCCTTCGCGGAACCGCACCTCATAGTCCGCGGCCGCGACAAGAGACATGGCGTTCCCGGCGCGTCCCTCCGGAATCTGCCGGAAAGAGAGCGCCCGGATGCCTTCCGGCATCTGTTCGTTCAGCATGCGCAGTCCCTCCTCGGAGGAGACCGGCGTGTTCAGCTCCATGTCCACATACTCGCCCAGGCTGGTCAGACCCACGCTGAGCGGGGAGGCGAACGACATGATCATGTGCGGGCTCATGCCCTCGGAAAAGCGAATATCGAGTCCGGAGCGGCGGATCACCTTCTGGAAGCACCGCATCAGGTCCAGATGGCCGATGAACTTCATCTCACCCTGCTTGGAGAATTTAATCCTGACCTTCAAAGCAGACACCTCCTCCGTAGACTCTTGCGCCGCAGCCATTGCAGCGCGCCCTGCAGTTTTCCGTAACGACAGGCTCGTGCGCGCGCTTCCACTCCCGCAGGAGGAATTCTCTGGTCACGCCCGCATGGATGAAATCCCAGGGGAACAGCTCGTCGTCCGGGCGCTCGCGCATCGTATAGAAATCCGCGCAGACACCGCACTCGTCAAAGGAATCGAGCCAGCGGCCATAGTCCCAGTACTCCGACCACGCTTCGAACATGGCGCCTTTGCGGTAAGCGCTCAGGATCACAGGCGCAAGCCGCCTGTCTCCTCTTGCCAGCACGCCCTCCAGCACGGTCACCTCCGCCTCGTGCCAGCTGTAGCGGATGCTCTTGGCGTTCCGCATGCTGCGCACTTCACTGTTCACGGTCCTCGCGAAGCCGATATAGTCCTCCGGATGAAACATCGGGGCCCACTGGAAGGGGGTGAAGGGCTTGGGGACAAAGAACGAGGTGCTCACGTTGATCTGGCATCTGCCGTTCCTCTTCTCCTTCGGGATATCGTAGTAGCGCACGGCGATCGCGTCGGCCAGGTGCGCGATCGCTTTCCTGTCCTCCTCCTCCTCGGTGGGAAGCCCGAGCATAAAATACAGCTTGACCTTGTTCCATCCGCCCTCAAAAGCCTCACCGGCGCCCTTCAGGATGATCTCCTCCGTCAGGCCCTTGTTGATCACATCGCGCAGGCGCTGCGATCCGGCCTCCGGCGCAAAGGTCAGGCTGCTCTTCTTCACGTCCTGGACCTTGCTCATCACGTCCAGCGAGAAGGCATCGATCCGGAGGGACGGCAGAGAGATGTTGATATGCTTTTTGCTGCACTCCTCGATCAGATAATCGGTCAGCTCGCCCAGCTGCGAATAGTCACTGGAGCTCAACGAGCTCAGTGAGATCTCCTCCTGACCCGTGGACCGGAGCATGGCGCTCGCCTGCTCCTTCAGTTTTTTCACATCCTTCTCCCGGGTCGGGCGGTAGATCATGCCGGCCTGGCAGAAGCGGCAGCCGCGGATGCAGCCGCGCTGGATCTCCAGAACGACCCTGTCCTGCGTAACTTTAATGTAAGGGACGAGCGGCTTTTGCAGATAGACCGCGTCCGTCAGTTTCATGACGATCTGCTTCTCAACAAAAGCAGGCACGTCCGCGCCGGCGGGCGTAAAGGACGCAAGCGTCCCGTCCTCGTTGTAGGCGGGCGTATAGAGGGAGGGAACATAGATTCCCGGGATGGACGCGGCGCGGCGAAGGAAGACCTTCCTCCATTTTCCGCCGGCCTGTCTGCACTCTTTATAAAGATCGAGCAGGCGGTCATAGGAGACCTCCCCCTCGCCGATATAGAACAGATCAAAGAAATCCGCCACGGGCTCCGGATTGTAGGTGCAGGGACCGCCCCCGATCACGATGGGGCAGGATTCGTCCCTGTCCTTCGAAAGCAGCGGGATCTTTCCCAGGTCGAGCACCTGGAGGATGTTCGTGTAGCAGAGCTCGTACTGCAGGGTGATCCCGAGGAAATCGAAGTCCCGCAGGGGATCCTGGGATTCGAGCGCGAAAAGGGGAATGTCCTCCCTGCGCATGATCCGGTCCAGATCGAACCAGGGCGCGTAGACCCTCTCGCACCAGGTGTCCTCCCTCCGGTTGAACAGTTCATAGAGGATCTGGATCCCCAGATGGGACATCCCGATCTCGTAAACGTCAGGGAAGCACATCGCGAAACGGATCTCCACCCTGTCCTTGTCCTTATATACGGCATTGATCTCATTCCCGATGTAGCGGGCGGGTTTTTCGATGCCGAGCAGGATCTCATCACTTAAAGCCAGTTTTCGTTCCATAGATCAGCCTTTCCCAGAAACGCGCGCCATGGGGCGCGCGTTTCAAACCTTCTCAGTCTTCTTCAAAAATGACCTTCAGCTGCGGATTCTCCATCATCGCGTCGCGGCAGACGCGGCGCAGGCGGACGATATATTCGCTCATCTCTCCTTCCGGCACGCCCGCGTTGTAAAAGCGCAGAACGGGAAGGCCGGCGTATTCCGTCAGCACGTCATGGAGCGCGTCCATATTGTTTCCCTCGTAAGGAATGGGCGCGATGCTCTTCCGGATCTTATCGTGGAGCTGCTTTTTGTCCTTCAGATCAGCAAGATCTATAAATACCGTGACCATCCGCTAATCCTCCTCTCCGTACAGCAGGGTAAACGTTTCATAGTGATCGTCCGTATAATAGATCAGTCCGTCATCCGACCAGATGATCCTCTTTGCGCCCCTCTTTTTGGCACCCAGGGTATCGATATCACATTCAAAATACTTCCTCCCCTTTTTCTCAGGGAGGGTGCCCTCATAGTTCCCGAATTTGTCGCCGCCGATGCATTTCCCCGGCGCGTATTCCTCAAGAGAACCGCCCGGCCAGCCGAGGTCTCTCGCTTCTTTCTTGGTAATGTAATTGGAGGGAAGCTTTCCGTAGGTATAAAGGTACAGGGCAACGTCGTCCTTCGAGTCGTAGATGCCGTCCTCATCCGGGATCTCCTCCCCGTCATAGCCCGCATCTTCGCTCGTCTCGCTCTTATCTCCGAAGAATTCGGCGAAAGGGTTCCAGCTAAACCCGGCAAAGGCGGGGAATGCTGTCACAATGATCATGAGCAGCGCAAGCAGCGCGCCCAAAAATCTCCTGCTTCTTTTCATCCGCTCATCCTCCTGTCACGGGCCCTGTCCGGGCGTATGCTCAGCGGTTCGCCAGCTCCTCGCAGACGTCCTCCCAGGCGATCCCGCGCTCTACCATCAGCACCATCAGGTGATACAAAAGGTCCGCGATCTCATAGCGCGCCTCCTCCGGATCCGGATTCTTCGCGGCGATCACGGTCTCTGTCGCCTCCTCGCCGATCTTCTTCAGGATCTTATCCAGTCCCTTGTCGAAGAGATAATTCGTGTAGGAGCCTTCCTTCGGATGGACGCGTCTGTCCTCGATCACGCCGTAGACCTCCTCGAAGATCCGCATCGGGTCCTTCTCCTCCCCGCCCCTCTTCTGGAAGGTGCGGTAAAAGCAGCTGCGGTTCCCGGTATGGCAGGCCGCGCCGATCTGCACGACGCGCGCCAGCAGCGTGTCATTGTCGCAGTCGATCCGCAGCTCGCGCACATACTGATAATGTCCGGAGGTCTCCCCCTTTACCCAGAGGGACTGCCTGCTGCGGCTGAAATAGGTCATCCGCCCGGTGCGGACGGTCAGGTCAAAGGCCTCCTCGTTCATCCAGGCGACCATCAGGACCTCGTCGTTTTTGCAGTCCTGCACCACAACGGGAACAAGGCCATTCGCGTCTGTCTTAAGGTCCTGCCATGTGACGGAGCTTGCCGGCACCGCCATCTCAAAGCCCTCATCACAGAGCGAAAGCTTAAGGCCAAGAATATCCGCCTCGGGATCTTTCAGAAACGGCTCCGCAAGCCCGGAGAGGTTCTCCGCGCGAAGGATCTGTTTTCTCTCCTCCCCGGAGAGCGCCGCTCCCCCGCAACAATCTGCAGCGACCGGAAGATCTTCCGGAAGGAGGGAAAGCGCTTCTTTGATCTTTCCCGCATCCTCCGAAAGAAGGATGACTTCCCCCGCATATTCACGGATCTGCGCCGCCGCGTCCCCCGCAGGAATCTGCTCCTTTGCGGGATCGATGCAGACAGCGATCTTCTCTTTTCCGAACCTGGCCGATACCTCAGAGAGCATCGCGCGGTTCGATTCCTTTGAAAAGTTCAGGACGGCCTTCGCGCAGCCGGCGTAAAGGAGCTTTTTTACATCCTCCGCGCGCTGCACGTTTCCCGCCCCGTAGACCGGGATATCAATAGTTCTTGTGATCTGCCGCAGCAGGTCCAGGGATTCATCATGCTCCCTGTCCCCGGATGAGCGGTCAAAGATCAGAAGGGCGTCCGCCCCGCGAAGGGCATAGTCCCGCGCGAGGCTCACGGCATCGCCGTCCCCGAAGGGCTCCTCCCCCTTCAGGCCGGACACGGCCCCTCCTTTATAAAGTATCATATCAGAGATCAGGTATTTCTGCATACAGGCTCCTTTACTACTCCAGCTTTCCTTTTGTCGAAAGCACGCCCTGAATACGGGGATCGACGGATACGGCGTCCGAGAGCGCCTTTCCGAAGGCCTTGAAGAGCGCCTCCGCCATGTGATGGCCGTTGCCCGGCGTCAGGATCTTAAGGTGCAGGTTCATCGCCGCGCTGTAGGACACGGCGTAAAAGAATTCTCTGACCATCTCCGCGTTCATCGTCCCCAGCTGACCCGGCACGAAGGGCGCGTCAAAAGAAAAGTAGGGTCTTCCGGAAAGGTCGACGGCGCACAGCGCGAGGACCTCGTCCATCGGGAGGATCCGGTCGCCGTAGCGGCGGATCCCTTCCTTGCCGCCGAGGGCCTCCCGGATGGCTGTTCCCAGCACGATCCCGGTATCCTCGACCGTGTGATGATCATCCACATAGAGGTCGCCCTTCGCCCTGACCGTCAGGTCAAAAAGCCCGTGGCGGGCCATCCCGTCCAGCATGTGATCAAAAAAGCCGATGCCCGTCGAGATGTCTGTCTTTCCCGACCCGTCAAGGTCAAGCGTCAGTTCGATCTGTGTCTCGCGCGTCTCGCGCTTAATAGTTGCCGTTCTACCCATAAGATCAGTCTTCCTCCGTAAATACATTCCTCCCGAGGCGCACCGCGATGGAATTCGCGTGGGCCGTCAGATGCTCCGCCTTCGCGAAGGTGATCACATCCTCGCCGGCCGCCTCCAGGGCCTGCCTCGAATAATAGACAACACTCGATTTTTTGATAAAGTCATCCACGGAAAGCGCGGAAAAGAATTTTGCCGTCCCGTTGGTCGGAAGCACGTGATTCGGTCCCGCGTAATAGTCGCCCAGGGGCTCGCTGCTGCAGGGGCCGAGGAAGATCGCGCCGGCGTTTTTGATCTTCGTCATCACCTCAAAGGGATCCTTCGTCACGATCTCAAGGTGCTCGGAGGCGATCTCATTGACCGCGTCCACGGCGTCGCCCAGGCTGTCCGCCAGCAGGATGAATCCGTAGTTTTCCAGGGAGCTCTCGATGATCTCGCGGCGTGAAAGCTGCTCGGTAAACGCGCGGATCTGCGCCTCGACCTTCTCCGCGAGGGAAGTACTCGTGGTCACCAGGATGGCGGAAGCCATCTGGTCGTGCTCTGCCTGTGAGAGCAGATCCGCCGCCACATAGACCGGATCCGCGGTCTCATCCGCGAGGACCATGACCTCGCTGGGGCCGGCGATGGAATCGATGCTCACATGGCCGTAAACAGCCTTCTTGGCCAGCGCCACAAAAATATTGCCGGGGCCGGTGATCTTGTCGACCTTCGGGATACTTTCCGTTCCGAAGGCAAGAGCCGCGATCGCCTGCGCGCCGCCTGCCTTGTAGATCTCGTCGACGCCCGCCTCATGGGCGGCGACAAGGGTGTTCGCGAAGACTTTCCCGTCTTTATCCGGCGGCGTCGTCATCACGATCCGCTCGCATCCCGCGACTTTGGCGGGGACAACGTTCATCAGCACGGAGGAGGGATAGACCGCTTTTCCTCCGGGCACGTAGACGCCCACGCGGCTGATCGCCGTGACCTTCTGTCCGAGGATGGTCCCGTCGGGCTGCGCCTCGAACCAGCTCTTCTGTTTCTGTTTTTCATGGAAAGCGCGGATGTTCGCGAGCGCCCTGCGCATCACGCCGAGAAGCTCCGGATCCACCTCCCGGTAGGCCTCTTCGATCTCCTCCGGGGTGACCCTGACATTTTCAGGGCTTATCTTTACATGATCAAACTGCTCTGTATAAGAAAAGAGGGCTTTATCCCCGCCCTCCCGGACGCCGGCGACGATCTTCGCCACCGCCTCCTCCTGGGCCCCGTAGCTGGCCGGGCTGCGGCGCAGCAGCCGCTCCAGGATATCCTGTTTTGACTCCTTGGTAAGGCGTACCGTTTTCATTTACGCGTTCTCCTTCTGCAGACGGCTGCCGATCTGTTCGAGCAGCCACATGATCCTGTCGTTCTCCATCCGCATGCTCACCGGGTTTACCGCGACGCGGGCCGAGAGCGGGCAGATCTCCTCCAGCACGACGAGCCCGTTGTCCCGAAGCGTGGATCCGGTCTCGACGATATCGACGATAACCTCGGCGAGGCCCACGATGGGCGCCAGCTCGATGGATCCGTTCAGCTTGATCAGCTCGACAGTCTGGTTCTTCTCATTATAAAAATAATCCTTCGCGATGTTCGGATACTTTGTCGCGACGCGGATCTGCTCCTGATGGAGCAGTTTTTCCCTGGATTCCTCTCTTCCGCAGACGCACATCCTGCATTTTCCGAAGCCGAGATCAAGGACCTCATAGACCTTTCTCTCCTCCTCCATCAGGATGTCCTTCCCGACGATCCCGATATCGGCGGCTCCGTACTCGACATAGGTGGGCACATCCGGCCCCTTGGCGAGGAAGAATTTAAGCTTCAGCTCCTCGTTTGTAAAGATCAGTTTCCTGGAGGATGGATCCTTCATCTCCTCGCAGAAGACGCCGATCTCTTCTAAAAGCGCCATCGTCTGACCGGCAAGCCTGCCCTTCGTCAGCGCGATCGTAAGATATCTCATGTTCTGTGTTCTCCATTATCTTCCGGTGGTTATCTGGCCTCTATGATCTCGCGGTAATTGCCCTCGCTGCGGGCCGCGACCTCTTTCGCGTCCTCCCCGGGGCCCAGTACGCGCATGGCGACGCTTTCGCCCTCCCCGCGGAGCTTCGCCGCAAGAGCGGCGGCCTTGGGACGGCTATCGGGTCCGTAGATGATGAGGATCCTCTGCGGCCCCTCCCCCGGGACCGCGCTTTGTCTTTCAAGCGCGTTCATGATCAGGCCGATCACGGCGACAAATCCGATGGAAGGCGAAGGCTTTCCGAAATGGGCCAGAAGCCCGTCGTAACGGCCTCCCTTAATGACCGCCTCCCCCACACCGTAGGTGTAGCCGCGGAAGATCACGCCGGTGTAGTACATATACCGGCTCGTCATGCCGAGGTCAAAGGAGATGTGGCCGGCGACGCCGTAAAGATCCAGAATGTCATAGATCAGCGAGAGGCGGTCGAGCGCCTCGCAGGCCGCAAGGCCTTCCGAGAGAGCCCGCGCCTTATCCAGCACGTCCCTCGATCCGACCAGTCCGGGGAGCGCCTCCAGCACCTTACGGACGGGCCCTTCGACATGGAGTCTGTCAAGGAGCTGTCCTGCCCCGAAGGAATTGCGGTTGGACAGGAGCCTCGTGAGCTCCTCCGCGTCATCATCGCGGATCCCCGCCTCCTCCAGAAGACTTCCGAGGAAGCGCACATTGCCGACGCTGATCTGGAAATCCGTCAGCCCGGCCTCAAGAAGCATCCGGACAGCCATCGCGATCATTTCGGCATCCGCGTCGGCGGAGCCGTCGCCGATCAGCTCGGCACCCAGCTGGGTATTCTCGCAGAGCCTGCCCTGATAGCTCGTGCTGTTCACAAAGGTATTGCCCGCGTAGCACAGGCGGACGGGTTCCGTCTCCAGCGGGAAATACTTGGAGGCAGCCCTCGCGATGGAGGGCGTAAAATCCGGGCGGAGGACCAGCGTGTTCCCCTCCCGGTCAAAAAACCTGTAAAGCTCCGAGGAGGGAATGGTCCCGACCTCCTTGGAAAAAACATCAAAAAACTCGAGCGAGGGCGTCTCTATCATGCGGAAGCCGTGGGATCTCATGACCCCGCTTAGTCCGGCCTCCAGCGCCTGCTTGCGCTCGCATTCTCCGTTATAAATATCGCGCATGCCGTCCGGCGTGTGCAGAAGTCTGTTTTTCATGCTGCTCCTTTATACTTTATTGTGGTAGAGTGTTAAATCACCACGCTATTATACGAAACTTGCGGCACCCTGTCAACATCGCATCAGGATTCGCCCGTTTCAAGCTTTTCCCTGCGCTCCAGATCCTTCTGCAGCGTGTCCAGGTAGGCGACCAGAAAGCCCCTGTTCCTCGTGATCAGGAAGCTCTTGTCGACCTCCTCGAAGCGGAAGCTCTTGCGGCCCCCCGCCTCGGCCCTGTCCCAGAAGGCCCGCATGTGGTCGTAGGGCATATAGTACATCTCATTGCGGTGCGTGTAAAAAATGATCAGAAAGGAGATGCCCCCCTGCCGCTCAAATTCCTCCATGAACTTCACCTGATGCTCATGGATATTCTGCAGCGCGAAGGTATCCTCATGGCATTCCTTCGCGTCAAAGCACACAGGGATCCCCTGCACGGCACCGATATAGTCGACGGTACTCTTCTGGTCAAAGTAGGCCAGGGTGATCTGCCGGTTATCCTTGTCGATATTGATCGGCGTGATCGGGGTAGGGATCTTCTGGATGAGCGCCAGATTCTTCTCCCTGTACTGCTCATTCGTCCGGTTGATCAGCTCTTCGAGCGTGGAGCCTCTAAGGCCTCTCGAATTCCAGGTCGCCATCGCCGATTCCCATCTCCTCTCTCAAAAACGTTTTAAACGGCGCCGGCAGCGGCGCGCTCACGGTCCTTCCGGAGAGCGGCAGAAGCGCTCCTTCCATCTCCCCGAACTCCAGCCTCTGCGCGTGCAGCATCTGGCTGCGGATCCCGTACTGTCTGCGAAGCCCTGCGTTCAGTCCGTCGTCCCCGTACTTGGGATCGCCCAGGATGGGCATGCCGATGGAGGCGAGATGCGCGCGGATCTGATGGCTGCGTCCCGTCACAAGGTGCACCTCCAGCAGGGTAAAACCGGAGGCTGCCGCGGCCGGGCGGTACGCCGTGATGATCCTCTGCGCGTCCTTTACCGGCTCATCCAGGATCTCCACCCTGTTCCGGTCGTGATCCTTTAAAAGATATCCGTCCAGAACGAGGGGCTCCTTCACTGTTCCCTTTAC
The DNA here is from genome assembly GCA_905235435.1 of uncultured Lachnospiraceae bacterium. GTDB lineage: Bacteria > Bacillota > Clostridia > Lachnospirales > Lachnospiraceae > CAMOKZ01. The sequence goes on along the minus strand of CAJOLD010000013.1, from coordinate 18,069 downwards.
GATGCAGTAATAATATTTCTCCGCGGTGCGGTCCCGGAAGACCTCCGTCAGCCCCTGCAGGCCCGCGATGGTCTTGCCGGCCGTGAGCACCCCGCTCGTATTGCGGTCCAGACGGTTGCAGACACCCGGACGGAAGGTCGCCAGATCTCCCACCGTGAGCGCCCCCGTGCGAAGCAGGTAGCCCGTGATATATTCCACCATGGACAGATCCTGCGGCTGCGCCTTCTGGGAAAGGACCCCGGAGGGCTTGTCCACGATCAGGACATTCTCATCCTCATACAGGATGTCCAGGCGGCGGTACGGCCAGTTCCCGTTTTCCGCTTCCTCCGCGCCGTTTTCCCCCTTTGTGAGCCTCTCGATCGTCTCATCGGAAAAATAGAGCCGGATGACGTCCTGGTCCTTCAGTTTCTCGGATCCGTCCGCCTTCTTCCCGTTCAGGGTGATATTCTTTTTGCGCAGCATCTTATAGATGAATCCCTTCTGCGCCGACCGCAGCAGCTTTCCCAGATACTTGTCCAGGCGCTGGCCGGCGTCCAGGGACGTAATGAACACTTCTCTCATAATTCCCCCGTCAGACTGCGATCGCCATGATCAGGTGCAGGATGATCTCCTCCCTGGAAAGCTCCGGATACTGCTCATTCGTGTACTCCGGCACTCCCTCCCGGTACTTTTCCGGGTCCTTCGCGAGCGTCCGGATCCTCTCCCTGTATTTATCCTTATCCCGGAAGATCCTGACCCGCGCGCCGAAAATGTCGTTCGTGCTCAGGATCTTAACGATATGTTTTTCGAAAAAAGGAAGATCGGCCTTTTCGGAGGAGCTGTAAGCCGCGATCTCATTGCCGCAGATGACCAGGGCGTCCAGACTGGCGCTCCCCTCGTAGGCAGTCACGGCAAGCTCATACCCATGGACGAGGCTGCCCGCCTCCTCCTCGGTGATCTTTATGATCTCCGGATCCGCCTCCTTCTGCAGAAGGGTGATGATCCAGCTGACCGCGAAGCGCGCGGCCGGCAGGATCCCGACGATGGCGACCACGGTCAGAATATTGTTCCTCGTCCCGTTCCAGGCGATCCCCGAAAAATAGATCGTCAGCGGAATGGCGAACATCAGCGCCGCGATCAGTCCCCTCCTGATCTTCTGATGCCGGAGATATCCGGCCTGTCCCTTTTGAACTTTCTTCTTCATTCTTATCTGCTCCGTCTCTTCTTTCCTGTCTCGCGCGCCCTGCCTTTATGGGCGCCGCTCTTGCCGCGGCCGGCTTCCGTCGCGGGTCGCAGAAGGCACTTTGGGCCGTAGCCGATCAGGTCCTCTCTGTGGGCCTCGCGGAGGGCCTCCTCCACCAGCTTCCGGTTCTTCGGGTCCCTGTACTGGATGAGCGCGCGCTGCATCGCCTTTTCATGCGCGCCGCGCGGCACATACACCGGCTTCATCGTCCTCGGGTCCAGTCCCGTGTAATACATGCAGGTGGAGATCGTTGAGGGCGTCGGATAGAAATCCTGCACCTGCTCCGGCATCACGCCCATATCGCGGACATATTCCGCGAGCTTTACGGCATCCTTCATGGTACATCCCGGATGGGAAGACATCAAGTATGGGACAAGGTACTGTTTGAGGCCGTATTTTTTGTTGATCCTGTTATATCTCTCCACAAAGGAAAGGTACACGTCGTGCCCCGGCTTTCCGAGACAGGCGAGCACATGATCGGAGACGTGCTCGGGCGCCACCTTCAGCTGCCCGCTCACATGGTACCGGCAAAGCTCCGTCAAAAACTCGTCGGAGCGGTCGAGCATCACATAATCAAAGCGGATGCCGGACCGGACAAAGACCTTTTTAACGCCCGGGATCTCCCGCAGCTCCCTCAGCAGCCTGACGTAATCCTTATGGCTGACCTCCAGGTTCGGACAGGGATCCGTCCCCAGGCACTGGCGGTTCTTACATACGCCTCTTTTCATCTGCGCGGCGCAGGAAGGCGCCCGGAAGTTGGCGGTCGGTCCGCCCACATCGTGGATGTAGCCCCGGAATTCCGGATCCTGCGTCAGGGCCTTTGCCTCCTCCAGGATCGATTCGTGGCTCCTCACCTGGATGGTCCGCCCCTGATGAAAGGTCAGGGCGCAGAAGCTGCAGCCGCCGAAGCATCCGCGGCAGCTGGTCAGGCTGAAGAGGACCTCCCGGAGGGCGGGAACGCCGCCCGCCGCGTCGTACATAGGATGTGCCCTGCGCGTATAGGGAAGGCTGTAGACATCGTCCATCTCCTCGGTGGAAAGAGGCCTCGAGGGAGGATTCTGCACCACAAAGACAGTCCCGTAGGGCTCCGCGAGTTTTTTCCCGCTGAAGGCATCCGTGTTCTCATACTGCACCCGGAAGCTTTCGGCATATTGTTTCCTGTCCGCGACTAGCTCCTCATAGTCCGGCAGGATCACGGCGCCGTCCAGCGCCGAACGGTCCTTTGTCTTAAAGCAGGTCCCGGGGATCCAGGTCAGCGCGCTGACCGGAAGGCCGGCGGCGAGGGCGTCCGCGATCTCGACGATCGACCGCTCCCCCATCCCGTAGGAGATCATATCCGCGCCGCAGTCCATGAGCAGCGAGCGGCGCAGCGAATTGCTCCAGTAATCATAGTGAGCGAGTCTCCGCAGACTCGACTCGATGCCGCCCGTGATGACCGGCACTTTCTTATATACGCTGCGGATCAGGTTGCAGTACACGATGGCCGCGCGGTCCGGCCGTTTCCCCATCTCGCCGCCCGGAGAATAGCTGTCTGTGCTCCTGTGCTTCCTGGCGGCCGTATAGTGATTGACCATGGAATCCATGTTGCCGGCGCTCACCAGGAAGGCAAGGCGCGGCTCCCCGAGCGTCTGCACAGAGGCGGGATCCTTCCAGTCGGGCTGGGAAATGATTCCTACCGTATATCCATGCGCCTGCAGGACACGGCTGATCACGGCCGGCCCGAAGGACGGATGATCCACATAGGCGTCCCCGATCACATATACAAAATCCGGCTGCCCGATCCCTTGCCGGGCCAGATCCTCCCGGGAAACGGGAAGAAAATCAAGGCTCATAGATCCTCCCTGTGCGCGGACAAAAGCCCGCTGAAATCCTCTATATAATGATCTGCCATCCGGCGGATCTCCTCCGCGCGGTCCGCGCTGTGCGCGTCATAAACGGCACAGACCTCCATGCCGGCCTCCCTGGCCGCCGTGATCCCGCTGGGGACATCCTCAAAGACCAGGCAGTCGCAGGGCTCGGCGCGAAGCGACCGGGCAGCCAGAAGATAGATATCCGGCGCCGGTTTGCCGCGCGGCACTTCCAGCGCGGTATGGATCGAATCAAAGTAGGGCGCGATCCCGTGGGCGTCAAGGACAGCCTCCGCCAGTTCGCGGGAATTGCTTGTCGCGATGCCCATCCGGATGCCTTCTTCCCGCAGCGCGGTGATGAACGCGCGGGCGCCTTCCTTCAGCGGCACCCTGGTCCGGTACCGGTCGATCGCCATCCGGTTCCAGTCCTCCTCGATCTCCTTCACGGTCCGCGGGAGAGCGAAACGCTCCTTAAAATAGGACGCGCACTCCGTAAAGCTCATCCCTTCGATATGATCGTTAAGGTCCTCCGGGACTTCAAGGCCGAAGCTTCCGAGGTAATTGATATCGACATCGCTCCAGACCCACATGGAATCGATCAGTGTCCCGTCCAGATCAAATATCACCGCTTTTTTATTCTTCCACATCGATCTCATCCGCCGTTTCCGTTATTTCCATGTCCATGTCCGCTCCGGCTGCCTTCGCCAGCAGCGCGATCTCATCACTCCGAAGCTTCCTGAAGGCGCCCGGGGCAAGATCCTCGTCCAGCCACAGTCCCCCCATCGAAAGCCTGCTAAGAGCCGTCACCCTGTTCCCGGCGGCCTCGAACATTCTTTTTACCTGATGATAGCGCCCCTCCCTGAGGATCACCCTGCACGTATTCCCGTTGATATCCGAAAGGACGGCCGGAAGCGTCTTCTTCCCGTCCCCGATATCCACGCCGCCGGCAAACAGCTCCTTCGTTTCGGGAGCGACCGGGAGGGCCAGGGTCACCTGATAGGTCTTGTCCACATGGCGCCTCGGCGAGAGCAGGCGGTGCGCCGTCTGCCCGTCATCCGTAAGCAGAAGAAGTCCGGTCGTATCCCGGTCGAGCCGCCCCACAGGGAACAGGCCGCCGCGCAGCTCTTCGGGGAGAAGATCCAGCACCGTAGCGTCCCTGCTGTCCCTGGTCGCGCTCACCACACCCGCCGGTTTATTGAGCATGATCCATGCGGGATGGGCAGGGCCGATCCGCCTGCCGCCTACCGTCACGGTGTCCGCATCGGGATCCACCTTGCTTCCAGGGTCCAGGATCTTTTTTCCGCCGACTTCGACACGTCCTTCTTTAATGATTTTTCGCACGTCGCTGCGGCTGCCCGCCCCGGCGTTCGCAAGAAACCGGTCCAGTCTTACAAGGCTCATTGCATCCTCCAACCGGCGGGATACCGGTTTTTAAGCGACCCTCCGGCCGCCTTTGCCCAGCCGAGCGGATAGCCCGCGCAGCAAACGAGAACCTGCGCGCCGGAAGGATAGTTCGCAAGGCCCTCGCCCAGATGGTCTTTTGTGAGCGTCTCTCCGCGAAGATAGCGGAGCGCCGCATCGCTGTCCGCGGGAAGGTCCAGGGAGTAAGCGTATTCCTCCATGCGAAGCGCCATCGCAAGCGCCTGGGAGGGTTCAAATCGCCCTTCGCGCACCGTGCCGGCGGCCAGCCCGCTCCGCAGGTACCGAAGCCCTGAGGGCAGGTCTCTTCTCTTCACATAGAGGTTCTCTCCGTTTTCATAGAAGCAAAGGTCTTCCCACCTTTGGCCTTTGATCTGCGAAAAGAACGTACGCACGCAGGCAGGCGGCTGCGCGCTGCCTGCCGCCTCCCCGAACCAGGAGGTGGCTGCACCCGCGCCTGCGGAATCTTCTTTTGACCTGCTCACGAGCAGCGCCGCAAAATGTCCCTCGCCTCTCGCCTTATGCGGCCAGAGGCGCACACAGTTTTCTAAGCCTTCCCCGATCCCGGGAGAAAAGCCCTCTGTTCTTCGGACCTCGGCGATCTCCATCCACGGGCACTGCCGCAGGAAGGCTCCGATCACCTCTTCATTCTCTTCCTTTGAAAAGGTGCAGGTCGAATACAGGAGATATCCTCCCGGAAGAAGCATCTTTTCCGCCTCCAAAAGGATCTCCAGCTGCAGCGGGCTGTAATACGAGGGGCCCTTCTGCGCCCAGCTCTTTTTCAGCTGCGGATCCCGCCGGAACATTCCCTCGCCCGAGCACGGCGCGTCCACCAGGACGGCATCGAAGCAGCGGCCGAAGGCGGCGCGCAGACGTGCCGGCTCTTCGGCCGTTACGCAGTAATTGTCAAAACCTTCATTCTCCAGATTCTTAAGCAGCGCCCTTGCCCTCGCGGCGCTGATATCGTTGCTCACAAGGAAGCCGTCCGGGCCGCACTTCGCGGCCAGTGCCACCGATTTTCCGCCGGGCGCCGCGCAAAGGTCCAGCACTCTGCTCCCGTTCGCGGCGGGAAGCAGGGCCGCCGGGATCATCGCGCTGGGCTCCTGGATGTAGTAGAGCCCCGCATAGTAGAGCGGCGATTCCGAAGGACGCGCGTCCCCCTCCTGATAAAAGCCCTCCCTGCACCAGGGGACTCTCTCCCCCGGGCCCGGAAGGAGCGCCTCCAGCGCCTCCGGGGAGATCTTCCCCGTGTTCGTCCGGATGCCCCGCGCGGGCTCCTCCCCGCAGGAGGCAATGTAGGCTTCAAACTCCTCCTCACCGATCTGCGCTTTCAGCCTTTCCCTGAAGGCCTCCATCGCCGCGGCGGTATCGGCTGTATTCTTACTGCTCTTCCTGTCAGATCTTCTTTTCATCCGTCTCCACGCTCTGCGCCCTGTATCCCTCGGCGATCATATCCAGTTCTCTTCCGAAGCGGCGCATCTGCTCCGTGTCTCCCGTCTCATAGATCCGGTAAAACTCATTCTGTATCTTCTCCACCTCCCGCACATTCGCGATCCGGTAGAGGTTTTCGATCGTGCTTAAGATCTCCGAGATCATCTCGTTGTACATGATCATGGAGTTCTGGGCATCCATAATATCGTTTCGCACGGCCGAGAGTTCGCCGTCCAGGTCCTCGATCGCCTTCGCCGAACTGATCAGCTTATCGAAGATATGCTCCGGGATGCCGAAATTATATTTGTACTGCAGACCGTGCTCGATCGTTGCCCAGAAATCCATGCCGAGCGTGCGGATCTGGATCTCGGCCCGCACCTTTTTGATGCCGTCCAGCGTATGCGCGTCGTACGACGCGATCATATGATAGCTGCGGTATCCGCTGTCCTTCATGCGGGTAACGTAATCCCGCTCGTCCAGGATCTCCATTTCCAGCTGGTCCCGGATGAGCGCAGTGACAAGAGGGATGTCCTCGACGAACTGGCAGATGATCCGTATTCCGGCAATATCATTCATCTCTTCGCCCACGCGCTCGATCGGAATGCCCTTCCGCTGCGCCTTGGCAAGGATGCTCGGCACACTCTTTACGCGGCCGCTCACATCCTCGATCGGACAGTACTCGCCGCGGATCCGGTACCCTTTTTTGATCTGTCTGAACCTGGTCACCAGTTCACGCACCGTGAGCTCATAGGGCTCCAGGAATTCCTTCCAAAGATGTATCTCCATAGGGAGCCTCCCCTGCAATCACAAAAGGCATCCATAGCTTCTGTACGGAATCTATGGATGCCAGATCTTACATTTCCTCTTTCAGGTCAACCCCGCTTAAAGAGCCGGCCTGCTCCTCCTTATTCTTCCTCTTCATCCTCCGGAACATCCTCAGGGACCGTGGAATAGCTGGACGGAGCGACCTGCGGAGAAAGCTCCGCGCGGTTCCTTGTAACTACCTCATAGCAGGACTGAATAGAATTGATAAAATTGTTGTATTTCGTGCCGGCCGTATCGATCGTATGGCTCATGATCTTCTCGAGATTCTCGAGCATCTCATCCGTATAGGAGATCGCGCTCATGCGGATGTTGTTGGAATCCGCCGTCGCCTTGTCGATGAGCTCCTGCGCCTGCGTATTGGTCTGCTCAAGAAGTTCATTGGACTGCTCCAGCGCGCGCTGCATAACTTCGCTCTCGCTGACGATCCTGTCCGCCTTTGTCTCGGCCTCGGCAATGATCGCGTCCGCCTTGGACTGCGCATCCTCAAGGATGGCATCCTTGTTGTTGATGATCTTCTGATAACGCTTGATCTCATCCGGCGTCTTCATGCGGAGCTCGCGCAGAAGCTCCATCAGTTCTTCCTTGTTGACCACGATCTTCGTGGAAGAAAGAGGCTGGAACTTACAGCTGTCCACATACTCTTCGATCTCATCAATAATCTGTTCGATTCTGCTGCTCATCTTTTAATCTCCTTATTTTTCCTGCAAACTCTCCTGCTAATTACTTTTCCCCTGCTTTGATCTCTGCTACCCGTCTGTGCAGGGCATCAGCGACATTTTCCGGTACAAAGCGGCTGATATCTCCCTCGTACGCAGCCACTTCCTTTACGGTCGTAGAGCTCAGGTACGCGTACTCAAGACTCGTCGTCAAAAACATGGTGTCTACGGAAGGCTCCATGATCCTGTTGGTCTGTGCCATCTGAAGCTCATACTCGAAGTCTGTGATCGCGCGCAGCCCTCTTACGATGACCTGTGCGCCGCTCGCCCTGGCGAAATCCACAGACAGTCCGGAAAACACTGTCACTTTGACGTTACCGATGTCCCTGGTAGCATCAACTATCATATTAACACGTTCTTCTGCAGAAAACAATGGTGTCTTTTCGCGATTTCTAAGGACGCCGACGATCAGTTCGTCCACGACCGCCGAAGAGCGGCGGATAATATCCAGATGGCCGAACGTGACGGGGTCAAAGCTCCCCGGATAAACTGCGATCATTTTCCCTATTTCCTTTCAATCCAGAGCTGCCGGCGCCAGTTTCATAAAAGCGTGGGCATTCGTTTTATAAGTTTTGACCCGGAGGAGCTGCCACCCCTCTTCTTCCACCCAGGAGAGGTCTTCGTCCGCCGCGACCTCGGCGATGACCAGCGTCCGGTCTGAGGCGGCCGTGGTCTGCCGCAGGATCCTCAGCGTCTCCTGCACGAGCCCCTTTCCGTAGGGCGGATCCATAAAGATGATATCAAAGGGCTCCTCCCCGTCAAGGATGCGAAGCGCGCCGGCCGCGTCCCGCACGATCAGCCTTGCCTGCGGTTCCAGTTTGGTAAACGCCAGATTTTGGCGGATGCACTCCGCAGGTTCTCTCGCCTGCTCCACAAATACCGCCGAGGAAGCTCCCCTGCTGAGGGCTTCGATCCCGATCTGCCCGCTCCCGGCATACAGATCCAGGAACCGGGTCCCCGCGATCTCCGGCTGCAGGATATTAAACAGCGTTTCCTTAATGCGGTCCGTCGTAGGTCTCGTATCCGGGCCCTGCGGCGTTTTCAGCGGAAGATGTCTTACTTTTCCCGCGATCACTCTCATATTTCGAAGTACCTCCCGCTCTCCTTACGTAATAAGCGGGGCCGCAGCCTTCGGAAGCGTCTGTCCCTCCCGGCTGTGGTCCCGTGGGTGTTTCAAATTCAGTATATCTTCTCGCGGCTCTCTCTCCAGTCAAGATCCCCGTTTGCAAGTCCGAGCACCATCGATTCGGCGGTGGCGATATTGGTGGCGATCGGTATGCTGTAGCGGTCACAGGTCCTTGTCACCGCGTAGATATCCGCCTCATTGGGGCTGTTCATGATCGGATTGTAGAAAAAGATGACCAGATCCAGCATATCTCTTTCTATCATGTCGATGAACTGCTCCTCGCCGCCGACACTTCCCGACAGGAACTTATGTACCTTGAGGTTGGTGGCTTCCTCGATCCGCCGGCCTGTCATCTCGGTAGCGTAAAGCTCATGTTTCGCAAGAATATATTTATAAGCAAGGCAGAAATTTTCGATCAGGCTTTTCCTGCTGTTATGCGCAATAAACCCTATATTCATACCGATGCCTCCGGATCAGTCTTAAGCTGGATATACTTCTGTATTATTATACACAATAAAGACTTTTAAGGCAATCACAAAAAAGCGTCCCGGGCCGCATACTGCAGCCTGAAGACGCTTTCTTTCCGTTGTGGCATGGTACCGTTTTATCAATAAAACGGAATTAGATATCGAGCTGGCCGGTGAACTCGCCGTTGATCACGTAGTAAGCGCGATTCTCCTCGGTCTTAAGATAGAGCTCGACCCCTTTGACATCGCTTTCCTTCTTGCCGGTCTCAGCAGCAAAAGCAGCCTTGGCAGCCTTGACAAGATCCGCAACGTCGATGTCCTTGCCGAGATACTGAAGATGTACGCTCTCCTTAACGGCGGCAGTCTTCTTTGCGGCAGGAGCAGCCTTCTTGGGAGCAGCTGCCTTCTTAACAGAAGCAGTCGTCTTCTTGGCGGCAGCGGTCGTCTTCTTGGCAGCAGTCTTTGCGGCCGTCTCGACCTTCTTGGCAGCAGTCTTTACCTGCGTCTCAGCCTTCTTGGCAGTAGTCTTTACTTCCGGTTCAGCCTTCTTGGCAGCAGTCTTTACTTCCGGTTCAGCCTTCTTTTCAGCGGCCTTTACTACCGGCTCAGCCTTCTTCGCGGCAGTAGTCTTTGCAGCGGTCTCCGCCGGCTTTGCTGCGGGTGCAATTGTCTTTTCTTCTTTCTTCATTTCTTTATTCTTCCTCCTGAAATTACCTGTTTTACTACATGTTGCATAATACTACTGCAAAAATTAAATTGCAACACATAATAAGGATTGAGCTTCATTTTTGGTCAAATGTTTACATTTTTTGCGTTTTTATCTATATATAGTAGGAGTTTTTGCTTTAAAGCAGCGTTCTGGGGCCGCTCCAGTCCGTTATCCTGTCGCATAATACGGTCCGCACAGGCTGCTGCGTTTTGCATAATTTCATGATCTTCGAACGGATCCGCGATCCGAAACTGCATAATTCCGCTCTGTCTGACCCCGAAAAGGTCGCCCGGACCGCGAAGTTCAAGGTCTTTGCGGGCTATTTCGAAGCCGTCATTCGAATCCCGAAGGATCTTAAGACGCTTCCCCGCGGTATCCTGCTCCGGGTCCGCGCTCTCCCCGGAAGAGTCCCCTCTCATAAAAATGCAGTATGACTGCGCGTCGCCCCTGCCGACGCGTCCGCGCAGCTGATGAAGCTGAGCAAGTCCGAACCGCTCGGCGTTCTCGATCATCATGACCGTCGCGTTGGGCACGTTGACGCCCACCTCCACAACAGTCGTGGAGACAAGCACTTTGATCTCCCCGGCCAGGAAGCGCTCCATCACGGCGTTCTTTTCCTGCGGCTTCATTCTTCCGTGCAGGACGCCGATCACGCAGCTCTCCGGAAGTTCTCCCCGGAGCATCTCCGCATAGTCGGTCACATTCTCCGCATCGACCGCCTCACTCTCCTCCACCATCGGACAGATGATGTAGGCCTGCCGCCCCGCGGCGATCTGTTCCCGGATAAAGCTGTAGGCCTTCGGGCGCCAGGACCGGTCCACGACAGCGGTCTTGATCGGGAGCCTTCTGGCAGGCATCTCATCCAGAACGGAAACGTCCAGGTCCCCGTAGAGGATGACCGCCAGCGTACGCGGAATGGGTGTCGCGCTCATAACGAGCACATGGGGTTCCTCGCCTTTCGTGCCCAGCATCTCTCTCTGCTTTACGCCGAAGCGGTGCTGCTCATCCGTTACCACCAGAGCGAGATCCCGGTAGATGACCTTCTCCTGGATGAGGGCGTGGGTCCCGATGATGATCTGCGCCTCCCCGCTCTCGATCTTCTCCCTTGCCGCCTTCTTTTCGGAGGCCTTCATGGAGCCGGTCAGGAGCACCGCCCGGCAGTCGAAGGACTGCTCTTCCATCAGCCTGCAGAAGGCCTCGTAGTGCTGCCTCGCAAGGACCTCGGTCGGAACCATGAGCGCTCCCTGGCATCCGTTCTCCGCAGTCAGGATGAGCCCCAGGAAGGCGAGGATCGTTTTGCCGGAGCCGACGTCACCCTGCACGAGCCTTGCCATCACATGGTCGCTGCAAAGGTCGCTGCGGATCTCCTCCCAGACTTTCTTCTGGGCGCCGGTCAGGCTGTAGGGCAAAGAGGCGATGACCTGCGCGGCATGCCCGCCTTCAGACAGCGGACGGCTCCGCAGCGCCTTCTGCCTGCTCTCCCGCAGCATCCGCAGCTGCAGGATAAAAAGAAAGAACTCATCGAAGATCAGCCGCTTTCTCGCGATCCCCATCTCCTCTTTGTCCGACGGGAAATGCACGCGCTCTGTCGCAAAAGAAAGGGAAGCCAGCCCGGCGCTCTTCCTGATGCTCTCCGGCAGATATTCGGGCAGCGGCCCGAGCGAATCAAAGGCCTGGCGCAGGGCGCTCCGGAGCGTTGTCTCCGTCAGTCCCTTTACCAGCGGATAGACCGGCTGCAGCCCGCTCATCAGCTCTTCATATTTTTCCGGTGTATAGACAGAGGGCTGTTCGAGCTGCAGGCTCCTGCCCTTCCTGCGCACCCGCCCCCGGAAGACATAGCGCATCCCCGGATGGAGCTGGCTGCGAAGATACGGCATGTTGTACCAGACGAGCGGGAGCAGCCCGCCGTCCATCCGAAGCTTCGCGCTCGTGATCTTAAAATTCTTTACGTATCTGACGGAGATCGAACCCTCAATAAAACCGCAGACGGCCGCAGTGCGGCCGTCTGAAAGTTCAAGATAGTCAAGCGGCGCTTCAAAGCTCTCATACGCGCGCGGGTAATACCCGATCAGGTCTCCGACCGTTTCGATGCCCGCACGCCGAAAGGCGTCCGCTTTCTTTTCTCCAATTCCCTTAAGACTTGTGAGGAGAGATCGTTCGTCCATGGTCACTCCGCAGAAATAATATAGTAATACACCGGCTGTCCGCCGTTGTTAAGTTCCACATCCAGAGACGGATATTTCTCAGTGAGGATGTCAGCGAGCTGCTGTGCTTCCTCCTCTTTGATGCCGTCACCGTAATAGATGCTGATCAGTTCCGTTTCTTCGGTGACCATCAGCGCAGCGGTCTCCACCGCTGTATCCGTGATCTCCTTGCCGACGGCAAGGATGCCGGAATCTCCGACGCCCATGATATCTCCCTCATGGATCTCCTTGTCATCCACATGCGTATTCCTGACCGCGTAGGTGATCTGTCCGGTGCGCACACCGCTGATCTCCTCGTTCATGAGCGCTTCATTCTCCTCCGGCGATTTTTCCGGAATGTAGTTGATGAGCGCCGTGATGCCCTGCGGGATGGTCTTTGTGGGAACAACGATGATATTCTTGTCCTCGGTCATGTTCCTGGCCTGGTTCGCGGCAAGAATAATGTTCTTATTGTTCGGGAAGATAAAGATATTATCCGCGTTGACCTTCGCGATCGCGCCGAGCATATCATCCGTGCTCGGATTCATTGTCTGACCGCCTTCGATCAGATAATCGGCGCCGAGCTCACGGAAGATCGAGGCAATGCCCTCGCCCGTAGCCACGGTAATAAAACCGACATCCTTGCGCGGCTGCTCTTCCCCGGCCTTTTCCTCCGGCTCCTCCGTGACGGGTTCCGGAGCGGGCTTCAAATTCTCGATGCGCACGGAATACAGCGTTCCCGCGCCGGCAGCACCGGTCAGCACGCGGCCGGGATCGTCCGTCAGCGTCTCGATATGTACGATGCCCAGTTTATGTGTAAGGTCCTCCGCCTTTCCGGCCCCGGAAAGAAGCATCGCGAGAGACGCGTTCGTCTTCTCATTCCATGCCTTCTGCAGATAAACATCAAAGATCATTCTGTAACCGTAGGCGATCGTCTCCGGGACAGCCTCCTCCGGCAGTTCCTCCTCGATTCCCATGTAGCCGTTGTAGGCTCCCCTGAGGAACTGTATCAGACCCTGTCCGCCGGAATCGACAACGCCCGCTTCCTTCAGGACCGGAAGCATATCCGGCGTGCGCGCGAGCATCTCGTCCGCCGTGTCCACGATGCGGAGCAGATAGTCGTCCATGGAGATCTCCGGCTCTTCCTCCAGAAGCTTTACGGCTTCTTCAGAAGCAGCGCGCGCAACGGTAAGGATCGTTCCTTCCTTCGGCTTCATGACTGCCTTGTAGGCAGTCTCCACAGCCTTCTGCGCCGCGGCGGCAATGATCTCGCGGTCCAGCTCCTTTTCCTGGCGGATCCCCTTGGAGAACCCGCGGAACAGCTGGGAAAGAATGACACCTGAGTTTCCTCTGGCACCGCGCAGGGATCCCGAAGAGATCGCCTTCGCCAGTTTTTCCATCGTGACATCCGTAAGAGCCTCCACCTCTTTGGCGGCAGACTCGATCGTCAGCGACATATTGGTCCCCGTATCACCGTCCGGCACCGGAAAAACATTCAGTTCATTGATCCATTCTTTTTTTGCTTCAAGACTTCTTGCTCCTGCCAGAAACATCTTTGACAAAAGCAGGCTGTCTATAGTCCTGTCACTCACTAAAAAGCGCCTCCTTCATCAAAGATCAGTCGATCACCCGAACGCCCTCGACATAGATATTGATCTTTTCGACCTCCATGCCGGTAAAGGCTTCGAGCTTGTATTTAACATTTTCGACCAGGTTGTTGGCGACGGCGGAAATGCTGACGCCATAAGAAACGATCACATGGAAATCCAGTGTGATCCTGTTATCCGTAACACTGACATTGACGCCCTTCTCCAGGTTATCCTTGCGGAGAAGGCTGACAAGGCCGTCCTTCATATTAACGCTTGCCATTCCCACGATGCCGAAGCATTCTGTGGCGACGCTTCCGGCGTACGTGGCGACGACAGTGTTGTCTATTTCTATCGATCCGAGAGAATTGTTCATCTGTCCCTTCATGTTTAAAAACACCTCCGACTTCCTGCGCAAAATATCAGCAGTCTATTCATTGTAACAGAAACCGCGAAAAAAAGGAACACTTTTTATTTTTCATCATCGTATTCAGTCATCGTAGTGGTCCAGGAAGCTGTGCCGTTCTCCTCTGTATTTGTACCCCAGCACACAGTTCAGCGATACGTTCTGCATGGATTTGAAGATATTTCCTTCAATGTAGGGATTCGTCTTTTTCAGCTCGGCGATCAGCTTTTTGGTCTCGGCCCTCTTGGAACCCGTCGCGCCGTCCGGCCGGCAGGTCGTGCAGGTGTCGGTGAAGCGGCAGGCGCACTGGATAAAGTGCAGGCCGTTGTAGTCACGCCAGTGCATGATATCGTCCTCGCGGATGAGATACATCGGGCGGATCAGCTCCATTCCTTCAAAGTTGGTGCTTTTCAGCTTCGGCATCATCGCCTGGAACTGCCCGCTGTACATCATTCCCATAAAGACGGTCTCGATGACATCGTCATAGTGGTGGCCGAGCGCGATCTTGTTGCATCCCAGCTCCTGCGCTTTTCTGTAGAGATAGCCGCGGCGCATCCTTGCGCACAGATAGCACGGGGAATGATCCTGCGCGTATGCAACGTCAAAGATGTTGGTCTCAAAGATCTCAAGAGGGATCCCGAGCAGCTTCGCGTTGTTTTCGATGACCTGGCGGTTGACTTCACTGTACCCCGGGTCCATGACCAGGAAGGTCACTTCGAAAGGGAACTTGTTGCGCCGCTTCAGCTCCTTAAAGAGCATGGCCATCAGCATGGAATCTTTTCCTCCGGAGATGCATACCGCAACGTGGTCGCCGGGTGAAAGCAGTTCATAATCCGAGATCGCTTTTACAAATTTACCAAGGATATCCGCCTTAAATTTCTTCCGCAGGCTTTTTTCGATATCCTCCCTGCGTTTTTCAATATCGTTCTCCTTCTGCAGCATCGCGGCCACATAAGCGCCGTATCCGCGCGAGAGCGACACGGCCCTAAAGCCCCTCTGCGTGAGGGACTCCGCGGCGTCTCTGCTGATGATCCCGTAGCGGCAGTAGAGAACGAGGAGCTGCCCGCGCAGGAAGGAAGCGTCGGGTGCCTTTTCGTCGGACCCGTCTGCGGAAGAGGCTGCGTCTCCGGAAGGAGCTGAGGTAGAAGAATCCTTCAGCCTGTCCCACAGCAGTTCCTCAAAATGATCATCTCCGATCTCCTCTTCCGTCATATGGACGGCACCGGGGATCCGGTCCAGCCGGTAGTCCTCCTCTTCCCGCATATCAATGAGGATCCTCCGGGAAGGATCGATGCGGTCAAGCATTGCCGCGTCCAGATCTTCAGGGTATGTCTTTTCGTATTCATTCATGCCGGAATTCATATCTTAATGCTCTTCCCCCACTTCTTTCTCAAGCTCCTCCAGATAATCCAGTTTTCCTTTGACATGGCATGCGGCCTTAAGTCCGCACCATGGCCTTCCGGCAGTCCATACCGGTCAGCGACCGGGAAAGCAGATCTCCCGGATCCCTGTCCGGCGAGATCCAGTCGTCAATGCATTCCTCCGGCAGGATCAGCGGCATCCTGTCATGGATAAAGCGCGTATCCTCGCCCGGCTCCCTTGTCAGGATCACAAAGACCGGAAGCCCTTCCTCGATTCTGTAAAGGCCGCAGAGCCAGGTCATGACGGCGTCCTTCGGACGGATCAGGTACTTATCGCCGGTGCGGGTCTTCCCGTTCTCTCCCCGGATGTGCTCCCACTCGAAATAGCCTGAAGCGGGAACGATGCAGCGATGTCTCTCCCAGGCCTCCCGGAAGGTCGGCTTTGAGGAAGCAGTCTCTGTCCGCGCGTTCATAAGGACCGTTCTCCCCGCGCTTTGAGAAAGGCTTCCAAAGCCCCATCGCATGGGAAATACGGCGCGGTTTCCGTTCCTGTCCGGTGCTATGACCGGCGCCACGTCCGTCGGACGGATCTCTCCGTATGACTTCACACCTGCTATTTTCTCCCACCGCGGCGTCAGCGGCGACCGCTCCATCTCCTGCACGATCGCCCAGGTCTCCGGTGTCTCATCCGCCCAGTATCTGCAGCACATGTCTTTATCTCTCCAGTTCCTTCTGCAGTTCGCGTGCCTTCTCAAGCTGCGCCTCGTCTCCTGTCACGGCCAGTAAGACCGCGCCCTCAGCGCCCAGCACACCGCCGGCAGCCAGCAGCTGCGCATCAGCCCCCGTGAGCGTGCGCAGAGCGTCCAGCTCGGTATAGGCGCGTCCGGGGGACGGGCAAAGCCTTGTTCCCTCCGCTCCTGCGCCGTTCGCAAGACGGGCCAGCTCACTGACAGGCTTATCCACTCTCTTTTCAAGCCCGACCGGAACGACCAGCTGTACCCTTCTGCCCAGCGCAGCGGCAAGAATGGGCATCATGGTGCCGCCCTGCGGATGTCCGATCAGCACGCCGGCTTCCCCGGACGGAAGATGGAGGGCGTTTGCCCCCTTAAAGATCATATCCCCGGCTTCCAGCTCCGGCGCGATGTCAAATACGGTGCGGTCCATGCGCGCCTTGCCGTGGTCGATGAGAAGATCATACTGCGTCTGGCCCGCAGGAAGCTTTGCCCCCGGCGCTATCGTGACGCCTCTCCTGAAAGAAGCCGGATCGAAGTCCGCCTCTGCATCTACCTGGCGCAGCGCCTCCTGCGCGACATACGCATTCGTAGTGCCGGCAACGATCAGCAGCCGTCCTTTCGTCATCGCTTCCCGCACCGTGGGCTCGGCCATCAGTCCGCGGGCGATCAGTTTCTTTCCCATGGTAACAGTTATAAGCATCTGCATTGTTTTCGTCATCACTATACACCCTCCCCTATCAATCATAGCTTTATCAGTACTTCCCACCTGCCGTTGCGTTTACCGTTTTCTCTCCGAATCAGCCCTTTTTCCTGCATCTCGACTGTCCGTCTTTTGATAGTTCTCTCGGATTTTCCCGTAAGCTCCGAAATTCTCTTTTGAGTTGCTGAAGGCTCAGCCTGTAATACTTTTAATATCGCCATTTCCTCAAGCGTCATCTCCAAAGTGCCATATTGGCTCTTTGAATTTGGCACTTTGGCACTTTGAATTGCACTTTGTTCCTTGTAATCGACATGGATAAATCTGTTCTTTAATTCATTCTGATACCCCAGCAAAAGGTTCTCGAAAAAACGCTCCAAGTATATTATGGCAGCACTGATTCCCTTGCCCAGGTCATTGTAATTGGCTCTGACAAGCGAGTTTCTGAAATACCAGGAGTTCTCTGCAAATATCTCATTATTAACGGAGAATCCCAATGTCTTCAGATACTTAATAATGAACACCGCCGTGGATCTGGTATTGCCTTCACAGAAGGGATGTATCTGCCATATACCGGAAGTAAACTTCGCTATATGCTTCACGGCATCACCGGCAGAAAGGCCCTCATAGGAAAACTGTTTTTCCTGTTCGAAATCATAATCTAAAGTGGCGCTTATACTGTCAGCCGAAGCGTACAGAACTGTCTCCCCATTTAGGACCCATTCGCTTTTTGTAATGTTATAAGTCCTGTACTCTCCCGCATGAGGGAAGATATCTTTGAACAGCCGTTTATGAATGGTTTTCCACTCTGCCGGTGAAAACTGAAAGGTTTTTTCTCCAAGAAGTTCAGTGATCCTGGCGGAAACAATGTCAGCTTCCTTTGTCCCCTCTTCGATCTCCGTTCGGGTCTGCCGTTCCTCGTAATAAGACTGAATACGCTTCTGCGCAGTCTTTATATTTATTTTCCCTTCAATATGCTCTTTAGCTGTTTCTAACAGATATTCGGAGGTTTTTAATCCGTCCACATCCTGAAGACCTATGGCAGTCTTCCATGCGGTAGATTTTTCAGACTGTTCCGGCTCTCCCTGCCGTATATACTCTTCAAGATCCATCTGCCATTTTTCATTATCATTCCGTGGCATTCTTATTCACCTCCGTTCATGATTCAATGATAAGCTTTTGTTCACTTCCGGGTGTTGCTCATTCGCTGCAGGAGACTCACGACTTCGACGTCGTTTTCGTTGAGCAACACCTTGCCACTAGCTTCAGCGTCATAATCTACGCAGAAATTGAAATCTAAAGCATCTCAGAGTGCAGGGGATTTATAATCATACCAATTA
>CAJOLD010000012.1 GCA_905235435.1 uncultured Lachnospiraceae bacterium | reverse complement strand
GGCGGACCGGCTGGTGTTCTGCCATCTGGACCGGGCCGTACCGGATCTGCAGGTGCACACCCGGATTCTGGAGAGCGGCGCGTTCCTGGAGTTCGATACGATCGGCAGATTTAAATATCACAGCGACGAGACAGAAATCGATATATTCCGGAGACATCTGGCGGACGGCTTTGAGAAGCAGCTGCTGTTCTCGCTGGATACGACACGGGCGAGGCTTTCTTCCTACGGAGAGACAGAAGTGGGGCTGGACTACATCCAGCGTGTCTTCCGGAAGGAAATGAGGGAGGCCGGCATCACAGAAGAACAGATCCGCCTGATCGCGGTGGAGAATCCGCGCCGCGCTCTGACGGGGGAATAGAGAAACAGATATGTCAGCCCGGGGGGCTGTCAGGAGGGAAACATGAATCAGACAGTGATGATACCGCGACTTGAAGAAAAGAAGATCGTTCCTGTAGTGAAACTGGACCGCACGGCCGATGCGCAGCCTCTTGCAGACGCGCTGATCCGCGGCGGTCTGCCGGTGGCGGAAGTCACCTTCCGCACCGATGCGGCGGAAGAGTCCATCCGGATCATGAAACGGGAATTTCCGGACATGCTCGTGGGTGCCGGCACGGTGATCAATACGGAGCAGGCCAAACGTGCGCTGGACGCGGGTGCTTCCTTCCTCGTGTCTCCGGGGACGAGCGAGAAAGTGCTCACCTTCGCACTGGACAACGACATCCCGGTCTTTCCGGGCGTGTGCACGCCCAGCGAGATCATGACCTGCCTGGACTACGGCCTGGAGATCGTCAAATTCTTCCCGGCCAAACAGTACGGCGGGCTGGACACCATGAAAGCGCTGGCCGGACCGTTCCCGGCGATCCGCTTTATGCCGACGGGCGGCGTGAGCCTGAGCAATATGAAAGAATTCCTGGCATTTAAGAAGATCATCGCGATCGGCGGCACCTGGATGGTCAAGGGAGACCTGATCAATGCCGGACAGTTCGACGAGATCGCAAAGCTGACGGCAGAAGCCGTGGCACTGGCGAAAGAGGTGTGAGGATATGAAGATTCTTGTCACGCCGACGTCTCTGCAGGCGGACAGCGGTTCGCCTGCCCTGGAGGAACTGAGAGCATTTTCCGATGATCTGGTCTTCAACCCGTCCAAAAAACCGATGGGCGAAGACGAACTGATCGAAGCGCTGCAGGGCTGCGAGGGCTATGTGGCCGGCCTCGATTTCATCACGGCAAAGGTCTTTGAGAACTGCCCGGACCTGAAAGTCATTTCCCGGTACGGCGTCGGCTATGACCGCGTCGATATCGAGGCGGCGAAAAAGCACGGCGTCATCGTGACTAATACGCCCGGCGTAAACGCCGAGGCAGTCGGCGAGCTGGCCTTCGGCCTCATCCTCTGCGTGGCGAGGAAGATCCCGGCCCTCGACCGCTCCACCAGGGACGGCGAGTGGGTCCGCTCGAGCGGCATGGAGCTTCTCGGAAAGACCCTGGGCATCTGCGGCCTCGGCGCCATCGGCAAGGTCGTTGCCCGCTGCGGACAGGGCTTCGGCATGAAGGTCCTTGCCTACGATCCCTACATCAATGAGGCCTACTGCGCGGAGCACGGCATCGAGAGCGTTTCCTTCGGGGAACTGATGAGCCGCTCGAACGTCGTCAGCCTCCATCTGCCGCTGCTCGATTCGACCCGCCACATGATCGACGCGAAGGCGATCGCCTCCATGCCGGACGGCGCGATCCTTGTGAACGCGTCCCGCGGCGGCATCATCGATGAGGACGCGGCCTACGAAGCGCTCGTCTCCGGAAAGCTCGGCGGTCTCGGGCTGGATGCCTTCGAGATCGAACCGCCCGTCGGATCGAAGCTGCTGACGCTGGACAACGTCGTCGCGACGCCGCACACCGGCGCCCACACGAAGGAGGCCACCGAGAACATGGCGAACGCCTCCGTCAAAAACCTGATCGACGTTCTCTCGGGCAATGACTGCCCCTTCATTGTAAACAAGTGATCCGGAAGACCCTCCGGAAAAGGTACACAAAAAAGTGACCGGTCTGCCGGTCACTTTTTTGATTTCTTTTATCTTTTCCCGTTTCAGTTCTCGATCTGTACATTGATCTGGAAGCCGCTCACATCACCTCTGTAGCGGGCGATGGAGTATTCCAGCGGTATCTGATCGCGGTTGAAGCCAACGGTGTGGATGAGCAGGATGGGCGATCCCTTTTTCGTGTTCAGGATCTTCGCGTCCTCGGACGACGCTGCCGCCGCCTCCACAAAACGCTTCGCGCTCGTGATCTTGGTATCCGGATCCACATCGAGGGAGTCGTAGAGTGACATCTTTTCGTAATCATTTCCCGCAATGAAGGAGCACTTGTCGTAGGGAAGATAGGTCTCCACGATGACCACGGGGTCTCCGTCGCCGTCCCTGCGCCTCAGGAGATAGAACACCTTTGAGCCCTCGGGGATGTCCAGGTTCTCCGAGACCTCCAGGTCCGCCTTTGTCTCTCTGAAATCCAGCACCTGGGTGCTCGGGGACATGCCGATGCGGTTCATCTGCTCATAGAAGGTCTCAAGCCTTGTCAGGAAATCCTGGCGGATCTTCTGCCTGGCGATAAAAGTCCCCTTGCTCTTTACGCGGTAGAGCCATCCTTCCTGCACCAGCTCCGTGATGGCCTGGCGCACGGTGGTGCGGCTGATATCAAACTGCTCGCTCAGCTCCTTCTCCGTGGGGATCAGGCTGTCCACCTCAAACTCGCCGCTCTTGATCTCCTCGACGATCAGCTCTTTCAATTGGAAATAAAGCGGAATAGGCACCGTTTTGTCAAGCTCTTTGTTCTCAAGAAACATAACTTCCTCCAAATCTACCGGTTGTCTTCTCTGTATTTATGTAAGAATAAGCCACTATGTTGTAACAGAGTAACATATACCCTGTAAAGTATAGCAGTCTTTTCCCTTTTGAACAACCATAGGCAGGAAAAAAAAGAGACAAATAAAACGCCGGCCGATTTCTGAAAACTGTAAAAATTTCTTTTTGCTATAACGATGCTATGTTATGACATAATGTCATTATACACAAAAGACGGGCTTTTTGCAAGCCCGTCTTTTGGATTTTTTACAAAAAGTTGCGATTATTGGTACTCTGCCACGCTGACCCACTGCTCGAGGAGGTCTTTTTCTCCCGGAACGTGTTTTGTGAGCTGCGCCGCCGCCACGATGGGAAGCCAGCTCTGTACATACTGGAGCGCCATATCCGCCTTGCGGCAGTACGTCTTCAGATAAAGCTCCGCGAGCTCCGGATCCTGCAGGGAGAAGCGCATGTAAGTGATCGCGGCGTCCGCTCCGGCGTTTCCGGAGGTCGCGTGCGCCCAGTCGAGGATGCAATAGCTCCCGTCCCCGCGGATGACCACGTTCGACGGAACAAAGTCGCCGTGGCACAGCCTGGTGTGGCGCTTCATGCCGTGGATCCGCTGCAGCAGCTCATAGCGCGCGGTCGCGTCGATCTCGGTCATGCCGCTGATGACATCCTCCATTTTATACCGGGTGTTGCGCAGCTTCGGGACCTTGTGCGTGCAGACCTCCGTCTGGATGTCCACCAGCTTTTCAATATACTCCTCTTTCTTATCCGGCGCGTCGTCCATCATCTGCTGCAGGGTGGTCCCCTCCACGTACTCCATGGCCAGGGCCCAGCCGCCGTCAGCCGAGGGAGCCACCGAGATGATATGCGGCACGCTCACACCGGCCTCCTCCACGCAGGCGTGGATGTAAGCTTCGTTGAATACATTCGACTTGGGGTGGGAAGGCTTGAACTCCTTGACGATCCGGTCCCCCTCTTTGTATACGGTCTTATTGGATGTTTCCTCAATGATCTGCCTGTTTGCCATATCATACCTCCCGATCCGGCCGGCCGCTTACAGAGCGGCAGCCTCCTTTGTGTCCCTGCCGTAGTACGCCATCAGGTAAAGCTCCCTGATCTCGCTCATCAGCGGGTACCGCGGGTTCGCGCCCGTGCACTGGTCGTTGAACGCGTTCTCTGTCATCTCATCGAGTGTCGCCAGGAAGTCCTCTTCACTGACGCCCCACTCCCGGATGGATGCCGGGATCCCGATCGTCTTTTTCAGTTCCTCCAGTTTTTTGATCAGCAGATCGAAGGTCTTCTGATCGTCCTTCCCGACAAGTCCGTTGTATCTCGCGATATCGCAGTAGCGTTCGAGGGTATGCGGGTACGCGTACTGCGGGAAGGTCCCCATCTTCGCCGGCGCCGGGTTGGCGTTGTAGCGCATCACATAGGTGAGGAGCAGGGCGTTTGCCACGCCGTGCGGAATGTGATGATAGGCGCCCAGCTTGTGCGCCATGCTGTGGTTCACACCGAGGAAGGCGTTGGCGAAGGCTTCGCCCGCCAGCGTGGACGCGAGCGCCATGTGCTCTCTGGCCTGCGGGTCGTTCGCCCCGTTGATATACGCGGAGGGCAGGTAGTCGAACACGAGCTTCGTCGCCTGGAGGGAGATTCCCTCTGTCATATCGGACGCCATGATGGAGACGTAGGACTCAATGGCGTGGGTCATCACGTCAATGCCGGAGGCGCTGGTCAGGCTCTTCGGCTGGTTCATCATGTTGTCGGCGTCAACGACCGCCATGTCGGGCATCAGCTCGTAGTCGGCCAGCGGCCACTTGGTGCCGGTCTCCTTATCGGTGATGATGGCAAAGGGCGTCACCTCGGAGCCCGTTCCCGAGGAAGTCGGGATGGCCACGAAATAGGCCTTTTTGCCCATCTCCGGGAAGGTGTAGATCCTCTTGCGGATATCCATGAAGTCCATGGCCATGTCTTCAAAGTTCACGTCCGGGTTCTCGTACATCACCCACATGATCTTGGCCGCGTCCATCGCGGAGCCGCCGCCCAGGGCGATGATCACGTCGGGGCCGAAATCCGTCATCTGCCGTGTGCCCTCCTGCGCGCACTGCAGCGTGGGGTCGGGCGCAACGTCGTAGAAGCAGGTATGCCGGATCCCCATCTCATCCAGCTTCTCCTCGATCGGACGGACGTATCCGTTCTGATAGAGGAAGGAGTCGGTAACGATAAAGCACTTCTTTTTGTGCATCACGGTGCCCAGCTCGTCGAGCGCGACCGGCATGCAGCCCCGCTTAAAATAGATCTTTTCGGGAAGGCGCATCCAAAGCATATTCTCTCTCCTCTCCGCCACTGTTTTCACATTGAGCAGGTCCATCACGCCGACATTGTGCGAGATGGAGTTGCCGCCCCAGGAGCCGCAGCCGAGGGTCAGCGACGGAGCGAGCCTGAAGTTGTAGAGGTCGCCGATGGCGCCCTGGGAGGACGGCATGTTGATGACGATCCTGCAGGCGCGCATCCGCTCCGCGTGCGCATCCATCTTCTCTTTTTCCGCGGTATTGACAAACAGAGAGGCCGTGTGTCCCGGGCCGCCCTCCATGACGAGCGCTTCCGCCTTCTGCAGGGCGTCCTCAAAGTCCTTTGCCCTGTACATGGCCAGCACCGGGGAGAGTTTCTCATGCGCGAAGGGCTCGCTGATGTCCGTGCTCTCCACCTCGCCGATGAGGATCTTTGTCTTCTCGGGGACGTCCACGCCGGCGATCTGCGCGATCTTATAAGCGCTCTGTCCTACGATCTTCGCGTTGACGCTGCCGTTGATGATGACGGCTCCGCCGACCTTCTTCACCTCTTTGCCCTTGAGGAAATAGCATCCCCTTGCGGCGAATTCCGCCTTCACCTCGTCATAGACGTCGGAGAGCACGATGACGGACTGCTCCGAAGCGCAGATCATCCCGTTGTCGAAGGTCTTCGAGTGGATGACGGAATTGACCGCCAGCCGGATGTCGGCGGTGCTGTCGATGATGGCGGGCGTATTGCCGGCGCCGACGCCGAGGGCGGGCTTTCCGGACGAGTAGGCCGCGCGCACCATGCTGGGGCCGCCGGTCGCGAGGATGCAGTCGCACTCCTTCATCACCGTATTCGTCAGCTCAAGGGAGGGCTCGTCGATCCAGCCGATGATATTTTCCGGCGCGCCGGCCTCTACCGCCGCGTTGTACACGATGCGGGCCGCCTCGATGGTGCAGTTCTTTGCCCTGGGATGCGGGCTGATCATGATGCCGTTCCTGGTCTTCAGACAGAGCAGCGCCTTGAAGATGGCGGTCGACGTCGGGTTGGTCGTCGGGATGACGGCCGCAATAAGGCCGATGGGTTCGGCGACCTTCCGCATGCCGCCGGCCTTATCCTCCTCGATGACGCCGCAGGTGGGCGTATCCCTGTACTGATTGTAAATGTATTCGGAAGCATAGTGATTCTTGATCACCTTGTCCTCCACCACGCCCATGCCTGTCTCTTCGACCGCCATCCGGGCGAGCGGGATGCGGGCTTTGCAGGCCGCCATGGCCGCCGCGCGAAAGATCTGGTCCACCTGCTCCTGTGAATAGCCTGCGTAGATCTCCTGCGCCGCGCGCATCTGTTTCAGACGCGCTTCCAGCTCCTGCACATTTGTGATCTTTGCCGCTGTTTTGTTTTTCATAGTCCCGTCCTTTCTGAGAATGAAAACATTGATATTTTTTTATCAATCACTATTATCTTACTCATTCCCCCTCTCTCCGTCAATCTGTAAACTGCCGATTTTCATGCGCGGCGCGCAGCTGCTTTTGGTCAAAACGGCAGTCCCGCAAAAAGGAGACTGCTGTTTCATCGTTTTTAGGTCAGCTTAAGAATACCCGCGCCTCATACGGAAGAAGGACGCCGTCCTTATGCTCCGCGTAATTGGAGATGAGCTCTTTTCCCTGCGCGCCGTCAAAGAGGCTGCAGGGCTGCTCTTTGTCCGTCCAGTTGCAGGCGGCGGTGAGCACCGCTCCGTCAAGGACGCGCCTGTAGGCGTAGACCGCGTCGCTGTCCATCATCAGCGGCTCAAAGACGCCGTACACGATCACGGGATTTTCATGGCGCAGCCGGATGAGCTTCCTGTAATAATGAAAGACGGAATCCGGATCCGCCAGCTCTTCCTTCGCGTTGATACTGGTGTAGTTCGGGTTTACCGGAATCCAGGGCGTACCCGCGGTAAATCCCGCGTTCGCGCCATCGTCCCACTGCATGGGCGTGCGCGCGTTGTCGCGCGCGACGGTATCGAAGCAGCGCAGCATCGTCTCCGCGTCGACCATCCGGTGCTCCTCCACGAACTGCCTGTAGGCGTTGATCTCCTCCACGTCGCGGCAGTCTTCCGGGGAGGTAAAGTGCATGTTGGTCATGCCGAGCTCCTCGCCCTGGTAGATGTAGGGCGTCCCCTTCATCATGTGCAGGCAGGTCGCCAGCATCTTCGCGGAGAGGGTCCGCCATTTCGGATCGTCGTTTCCGAAACGGGAGACCGCCCTCGGCTGGTCATGGTTATCCCAGTACAGGCTCCCCCAGGCCTTCCCCTCCAGGCCGGTCTGCCATTTGTTTAAGATGGCGCGGACGTTTTTCATCTGCGGATGCCTGCAGGTCCATTTTCCGATGACCTTTTCCTCCGGCTCCAGGCAGTCCGTGTGCTCGAAGTGGAACACCATGCCCAGCTCGGTGCCCTCGTTGTTCGCGTACTTTTTCGCCTCCTCAAGGGTCACGCCGGCCGCCTCGCCGACCGTGAGCAGGTCATATTTCGAGAGGACGCGCCGGTTCATCTCCTGCAGGTACTCGTGGACGTGGGGGCCGTTGCAGACATAGGGCGTCAGGTCTCCGTAGAGACCGCTGTCCTTGAGCGGACCGTCCGGGAGTCCCGGCACCTTGGAGATCATACTGATCACGTCCATCCGAAAGCCGTCGATGCCCTTTTCGCACCACCAGGTCATCATATCGAAGACCTCGTCCCGCACCTTCGGGTTGTCCCAGTTCAGGTCCGGCTGCTTCTTTGTAAAACAGTGCAGATAGTACATCCCCGTCGCTTCGTCGAACTCCCAGGCCGGCCCGGAGAACCAGGATTCCCAGTTGTTGGGCTCCTTCCCGTCCTTCGGCTCCCGCCAGATGTAATAATCGCGGTACGGATTATCCGCGGACTTTCTGCTCTCCACGAACCAGGCATGCTCGTCCGAGGTGTGGTTGACCACCAGGTCCATCACGATGCGGATGCCGCGGCTGTGTGCTTCCCGCAGCATCTCGTCAAAATCCGCCATGGTCCCGAAATCCGTCATAATATCGCGGTAATCGGAAATATCATACCCATTGTCGTCGTTGGGGGACTGATAGACCGGGGAAAGCCAGATCACATCGATCCCCAGCTCCTTCAGATAGTCAAGGTGCGCCGTGATGCCCTTCAGATCGCCGATCCCGTCGCCGTTGCTGTCCGCAAAGCTTCTGGGATAGATCTGGTAGATGACCGCTTCCTTCCACCATGCATGTCTGTCCTTTTCAGTCATAGCCCTCTGCCCTCCTTTTGCCGGTCCTTCGCCCGGAATGCGGTTGTTCTTACAGGTTCATTTTCACATACGGCCCGGGGCCCGTCAATACCTCCGGGGCCGCCCGGAGACCTCTTTTTTCTCCGGAACCAACTTCTTATTTTTTTGTTCCTGTGGTAGAATCTTGACAGCACCTAATCGGTATTAAAGGAGGATTGCTATGAGACCTGAATTTATCGACGACAGGGGAAGATTTTCTCTGGAAAAGCCGGAGGAAGTGAGCGGACTGTACCTGCCGATGGCCAGTGAAAAGGGCCTTAAGAGCAGCGTGACCCCTCTTTTCGGCGGAGACGCCAAGCTGGACCAGGAGAGCTTCCTCCTGGAGCCGGTCAGCATTGAAAATCTGCACAACAACCGGAGCACGCGCAATTTCTGGATCTGCGGGGAGCACGGGGCCTGGTCCGTGACGGGCGCGTCCGCGCAGCAGGAAGCGCAGCGCTTTACGCCGGAGCAGGAGGAGAGCTCTCTGACGGCCGGCTTTATGTGGCAGCAGGTCACGAGGAAATGCGGCCGGGCCGCGCTCACGGCGCAGGTCACCTCCTATGTTCCCTTCGATGAGAACGCGGAGGTGATGCACATCAGGGTCACCAACACGGGCAGCCGGGAGACTGCCGTCCGCGGCATCGCGGCCATTCCCATCTTCGGGCGCAGCGCCGACAACATCCGAGACCACAGGGACGTGACCTCCATGCTGCACCGCACCTATACGAAGGAGCACGGCGTGGTCGTGCGGCCCACCATGTCCTTTGACGAAAAGGGACACCGCCTGAATGACCGCTGCTACTTCGTCATGGGGACCATGGAGGCAAAGGGTGAAGCGCCGCAGGCGCCGGAGGGCTTCTATCCCACCGTGGAACAGCTGATCGGTGAGGGCGGGACCTTTACGCATCCGCGCGCGGTCTATGAGGACGCCCCGGCGGCAGGTCCGGGTGAACTGACCGCCGGCCGCGAATCAGCCGGCGGCCTCCGCTTCCCGCAGGTGATTCTTGCCCCCGGCGAGAGCGCGAGCTGGCAGATCGTTCTCGGCATCTGCCGGGACGAGGAGGAGCCCGAGGCGGTGATCAGCCGCTTTGATACGACCGAAAAGGTCATGGAAAAACTGGAAAAGACTGAGAAATACTGGCAGGACCAGGTCAGCATCAGCTGCCATACCGGCAATGCGGACTTTGACCGCCTGATGCGCTGGGTCGGCTTCCAGCCCATCCTGCGCAGGCTGTTCGGCTGTTCCTTCCTCCCCCATCATGACTACGGGCGCGGGGGACGCGGATGGCGGGACCTCTGGCAGGACTGCCTCTCTCTCATCCTGATGGATCCGTCCCCCGTGCGTGAAATGCTCACCGCTAATTTCGGCGGCGTGCGCGCGGACGGCACGAACGCCACCATCATCGGCGAGGGGCTCGGGAACTTTATCGCGGACAGGAACGGGATCGCCCGCGTATGGATGGATCACGCGATGTGGCCGCTGCAGACGCTGAAGCTCTACATCGACCAGACCGGCGACCTTGGGATCCTCGGCGAGACCTGCGGGTATTTTAAGGATCCGCAGACCCGGCGCGGGACAAAGCTCGACGGTCTCTGGGAGGCCTCCGCGGGCAGCGCGCTGCGGACAAAGGACGGGGATCTCTATGAAGGGACCATCCTGGAGCATCTGCTGATCGAAAATCTCTGCGCCTTCTACGAGGTCGGCGCGCACGGCATCTGCAGGCTCCGCAACGCGGACTGGAACGACGCGCTCGATATGGCCGGAAATCTCGGCGAGAGCGTCGCGTTCACCTTCGCCTACGCGGGGAATCTGCAGGATCTCGCGGACCTTATCCGCGCCTATGCGGATCAGACAGGGGAAGCGACCCATCCCCTTCTCGCGGAGCTTCATATCCTTCTCTCCGCGCCGGAGGCGTCCTGGGGCAGCGCAGCGGAGAAGGGCCGCGTCCTCGCGGCCTACATGGATGCGTGCGAACATACGGTATCCGGCGAAAAGAAATCCTTCTCCCTGGGCGAAACCGCCGATGTGCTCGAAAAGATGAGCCGGCAGCTGAAGGAGCTTTTGCGCAGGCAGGAATGGCTGGATGAGGGATGGTACAACAGCTATTACGATGATCACGGGGAGCGCGTGGAAGGGACCTTCCCGGACGGGGTGCATATGATGCTGACCGGCCAGGTCTTTGCCATCATGTGCGGCACGGCGACGGACGAGCAGATCC
Source organism: uncultured Lachnospiraceae bacterium (assembly GCA_905235435.1). Lineage (GTDB taxonomy): Bacteria > Bacillota > Clostridia > Lachnospirales > Lachnospiraceae > CAMOKZ01. The sequence continues at coordinate 20,827 of CAJOLD010000012.1, read as the reverse complement.
GGAGCATCACCGAAAACGCGGATCAATACCTGTACACGCAGGCCGGCGGCTTCCGGCTGAATACGGATTTCCATGCCCTGCGGCCGGATCTCGGAAGGATGTTCGGCTTTGCCTACGGCGAGAAGGAAAACGGCGCCGTGTTCTCGCACATGGCGGTGATGTACGCAAACGGCCTCTACCGGAGAGGCTTTGCCGCCCAGGGCGACAAGGCGCTCAAAGCCCTCGCGGACGCTTCTTTAGACTTTGATAAAAGCCGGATCTACCCGGCCATCCCGGAGTATTTCCGTCCGGACGGGCTCGGGCGCTACAGCTATCTGACCGGCGCGGGCAGCTGGTATCTTCTGACCCTGGTCACGCAGGTCTTCGGGATCCGCGGGGAGCTGGGCGATCTGGTGCTGGCGCCGCAGCTTTTGGAGCGCCAGTTCGACGCGGAGGGCCGGGCGGAAATGTCCCTTACCTTCGCCGGGAAGCGGCTGCGCGTCACTTATCTGAAAGCGGAGGAAAAAGCAGAATCGAAAAGCGGCACCGTCTCCCTCTATGCAGAGGGAAAGCCGCTGCCGCTTTCTTATACGTTTTCGGACGGGGCTGTCCGGATCGCGCGGAAGGATATTGAAACGCTTCCGGACGATACCGAGAACCTCCTGTTTGTAAGGATCTGAGCTTACGTGCCTCAGGCTTCGTAGGGCGACTTTGCATCTTCTTTCGGCATCTCCCGGAAGAAGCTGATCATGAAGGGAACGGCGAGAGGCGTAGTCAGCAGAATCGAGAGCGGCTGCGCCTCCTGGATGCCGGCAAGTCCTCTGAAATAAGAGAGGATGTAGAGCAGCGGTATGAACAGAAGACCGCTGCGGAGCGCCGAGAGGAATGACGCGCCGAACCGCTTGCCGGTGCTCTGGAGCATCATCTCCGTGGCCATGCTCAGCGGAAACAGAATATAGGCCAGTGCCTGGAGCCGCAGCGCCCGGGTGCCCACCGCGATAACTTCCGGATCGTCCCGGAAGATGGCGATCACGCCGTCAGAGAAGATGAGCAGCAGTCCGCAGGCGATGATGATGACGACCTCAGCCGCCGCTGCCGTAAACCAGAAACCCTTCCGGACGCGCGAGTACTTTCCCGCCCCGTAGTTGAAGGCGGCCACCGGCTGAAAGCCCTGCCCGATCCCGAGCGAGATCGAGAAGGCAAAGAAGACGACCCTCGCGACGATGCTCATGCCCGCGACCGCCGCGTCTCCGTAGGGGGCGCACTGCAGGTTGAGGAGCACGGTGGTCAGGCTGTTCAGTCCCTGCCGCAGAAGGCTCGGAAAACCGGTCAGACAGATGTTTGTATAGACAAAGTGACCGGCGCGGGCCGCTTTTGACAGGCTGAGCCGGACGGCGCTCCTGCGCCGCAGGAACATACTCAGAAGGATAAACCAGCTGATGATCTGGCTGATGCAGGTGGAGAGCCCGGCGCCCGCGATCCCCATATTCAGGCCGAACATGAGGATGGGATCCCCGATCATATTGATGATGGCCCCGCTCATCAGGCCGATCATGCCGAACACCGCTTTTCCTTCGTAGCGCAGGATATTGTTCAGCGCGAGGCTGCTGGTCATAAAAGGCGCCGCGACCAGGATATAGGCGACATAGGTCTTTGCGTAGGGCGCGATCGTCTCGGTGCTCCCGAGCATCATCACGATCTGATCCAGCCAGATAAAGCCGACCGCCGTAAGGATCAATCCGACCAGCATCGCGCCGAAAAAGCCGGCGGAGCCGTTGACCGACGCGGTCTCCTCATCCTGCATGCCCAGCGCCCTCGAAAGAATACTCCCGCTGCCCTGGCCGAACATAAAGCCGAACGCCTGGATGATCGCCATAAAGCCGAACACAACTCCGACCGCTCCGCTCGCGCTCGTGCCGAGCCGGCCGACAAAGGCCGTATCCACCAGGTTATAGATATTATTGATCAGCATCGAGATGATGCTGGGGATCGACAGCCGGATGATCAGGGACGGGATGGGCGACTCGGTCATCTTCTTATACTGCGCGCTCTGCTTTGTCTGCTGCATGTGCTTGTACGCTTCCTTCCTCTGTATATTTTCTCTAATCATACTATACAAAAGCGGCGCCCGCCAGACCTCATTTTGTCCGGCGGACGCCGCATGTTCTTTATTTCTTACTTCAGATTACTTAAGGTACTCGTCTACGTTGTCGGCGTTGACCCATACGAACGGGATGTCCGGAGCGGGATCTACGTCTTCGTCACGGCCTTCTGCCAGTGCGATCGCATACTCGAGTGCATGGCGGGTCTGGCCCTCTGCGCTCATCAGAGCGGTGCCGGCATAGTTGCCTTCTTTGATCTGCACGAGCGCGTCGCTGTCGCCGTCAACGCCGTAGACCGGGATGTCGGTCTTGTCGGCTGCCTTGAGGGCTTCAAGAGCGCCAAGTGCCATGTTGTCGTTCTCGGAAAGGATCACGTCGAAGTCTACGCCGGACTGGATCCAGTTCTCGACCAGTGCCATTGCTTCGGGGCGCTCCCAGTTAGCGGTCTCGACTGCAAGTACTTCGATGTCCGGATGCTCCGCGAATACATCGTTGAAGCCGTTCATTCTCTGGATCTGAGCATCGATGCCCATGACACCTTCGATGATGACGCACTTGAATGCATCGCCGTTCTCTTCGATCGCATGCTCCGCGACCATGACGCCGGAGTCATAGTGCTTGGATCCGCAGAAGGATGCGCACTCATCCTGGTTCGCCACTTCGGTGATCATTGTGATGACCGGAATGCCGGCCTCTACAGCGGCTTCTACGCCCGGTGCGCAGCCGTCATAGGAGATCGGGTTGAGGATGATGACATCCATGCCCTTCTGGATAAAGTCTTCGCAGTGTTTGATCTGCGTTGCGGGATCGTTCTGGCCGTCGAGCATCTCAAGGTTGATATCGATGCCCTGCTCTTTGTACTCTTCTACTTCCTGCTCCAGATACTCTTTGCAGGACAGGCAGTAGGGCGTCATTCCCTGGAAGGAAACGCCGACGTTGATGGTCTCGGCTGCTGCGGTCATGGCACCGATCGTGCCGACCAGCGCAAATGCTGCGATCGTGGTTGCTAAGATCTTACGGTTCATGTTGATACCTCCTCGTTGTTTTTTGGGCGGCTTCCTGCCGCATTTACCCCCAGTTGCTGCTGCTTTTGTCTTTTTTCCACCTCCTGTTTTCTCTCACGTTCTTTTATATTTTTAATAAGTATGGCCTTTAATCCTTCATCCTCTTGCTGTTCATATCGTAGAACACGGCCAGGATGATAATGATTCCCTTTGTGATGTCCTGATAATAGGTGGTGATGCCCAGCATATCCATGCCGTTGCCCATGACGGAGATAAACAGCGTCCCCAGCAGCGCGCCCCAGATATTGCCGACGCCGCCGTCCAGGCTGATCCCGCCGACCACGCAGCCGGCGATGGCATCCAGCTCATAGCCGGAGCCTGCCTGCGGAGATCCGACCGCCGTCCTCGATGCCAGCAGAAGGCCGGCAAGCCCGGCGCAGACGCCGGAGACGATATAGGCGGACATTCTCACCGCGGTCGCGTTGATGCCGGACGTCCTTGCAGCCATCTCGTTGCCGCCGACGGCGTACAGGCTCCGGCCGTACCTGGTATACTTCAGGACGATCGCGGCGATCAGCAGTACACCGATAAAGATGAACGCCAGATAGGGTATCCCGAAGCTTGTATTTCCTTTGCCGATCGCCTTGAAGCTGTCGGTCAGATACGGAAGCTGGCCGCCTCCGGAGATGATCAGCGCCACGCCTCTCGCGATCGTCATCATGCCCATCGTCATAATGAAGGGCGTAACGTGTCCGACGGCGATCATGATGCCGTTGATCGCGCCGATCAGGGCACCGACGAGCAGAGCCGCGAGAACCGGTACGATCAGCGGGAGCGTGCCGTCCCCGGCGGATCCGATCGCTTCCGCAACGCCTTCGCCGTGTCTGAAGCCCACCCTGGCCATCGCCGGGCCGCCCGGCGCGGCAAGCAGGGCCGCGACAACGCCCGAAACGGCGAGGATCGAGCCGACGGAAAGGTCAATGCCGCCGGTCAGAAGGACGAACGCCATACCGACCGTGATCACGCCGATAACGGCTGTCTGCCGAAGAATATTCATTGCGTTCCGGAAGGTGAGGAATACGCCCGGGCGGGCGAACGACAACGCGATCACCATTACCAGAAACGCTACGACCATCGCGTATTTTGAAAGAAATTTTTTCATGTCTGGTCTCCTTCCCCTGTGGCATATTTCATGATCAGTTCCTGCGTCATGGACGCTCTGTCGATCTCTCCCGTCAGTTCGCCTTCATGCATGACCAGGACGCGGTCGCACATGCCGATGACCTCGGGAAGTTCGCTGGAGACCATGATGACTCCTTTTCCCTCTTTCACCATGTTGGTGATGATCTGATGGATCTCCGCCTTCGCGCCGACGTCGATGCCCCTGGTGGGCTCATCCAGGATGATGATCTCGGGATCCGTCATCAGCCATTTTCCGACGACCACCTTCTGCTGGTTGCCGCCCGAAAGGAAGGAAACGATCTGATCCCGGTCCGGCGTCTTGATGCTGAGCGCCCTGATCTCTTCATCGGTCTTTTGGACCTCTGCTTTTCTGTTCATGAACCCGCCTTTGGACAGCTCGCGCAGATAGCACAGGGTGATGTTGCTCTTGACCGAAGCCTTCAGGTTCAGGCCGATCCCCTTTCTGTCCTCGCTGACCAGCGCCATGCCGGCGTTCATCGCCTGGCGCGGCTTTTTGATGGCGACCTCTTTGCCGTTTACAAAGATCCTGCCGCCGGCCTTCCTGCGGATGCCGAAGATGGTCTCCACCACCTCGGATCTGCCGGCGCCCATCAGCCCGGCGATCCCCAGGATCTCTCCTTTGCGGAGCGTGAAGCTGATGTCATGGAACTTGCCCTCCGCGGAGTCAAGTCCTTCCACCCGCATGATCTCGCCGCCGATCTCCACCTCTTCCTTCGGGAACTGCGCGGAGAGATCGCGGCCGACCATCATCCGGATGACCTCGTCGATATCGACCTCCGAGAGCGGTCTGGTGTCGATATACCGGCCGTCACGAAGGACCGTGATCCTGTCTCCCACGCGCCAGATCTCGTCCATCTTGTGGGAGATGTAAATGATGCCGACGCCCTGGTCCCGGAGCATCTTCACGATCTCAAAGAGCTTGTCGATCTCGTGATCCGAGAGTGCCGAGGTCGGCTCGTCCATGATGAGGATCCTCGCGTCGAAGGAGGCCGCCTTGACGATCTCGATCATCTGCGTCTCCGCCACGCTCAGTGTGTTCATCAGCGCCTTCGTCGATATGTGCTGCAGCCCGAAGCGGTCCAGCATTCCGCGGGCCTGGCTGTGCATGCTCTTGTAATCCACCATCCCCGCCTTCACAGGCTGCTTCCCGAGGAAGATATTCTCCGCCACGGTCAGGTGCTTCTCGGGCGTCAGCTCCTGGTAGATCATCACGACGCCCTTCCTGATGGCGTCGATGGGCGATTTGAAAGCGACCGGTTCCCCGTCGATCAGGATCTCGCCGCTGTCCTGATGGTAGTTTCCGCTGAGGATCTTCATCAGCGTGGATTTGCCCGCGCCGTTTTCCCCGATCAGGACGTGTACTTCTCCGGCATCCAGCAAAAAACTGACATCCGACAGCGCTTTGACACCGGGGAATTCCTTGGATATGTTTTTCATCTCAAGCAATTGCGCCAAGCAGATCCCCCCTTGCTAAATAGCCTTATAAATATGTATCGTATCGTATAAATATGCTGCCATCTGGTATTTATCATAATGTAATTACATTATATTGTCGGCATCATATGTGTGTCAATCATTTATCGACAATATAATGCCGAAAATATCCCCCAAAAGAATGCAAATTGCACAAAAAAGGCCCGGAAGCGGGTCTTTTGCCGCATTCCGGGCCTGTTGCCGGGCGCTGTTTTAAGAACGCCGGAGTGGGATCTGCGCCCTTACCTCTTCCACGAGCGACAGATCGATCTTTTCTTCCAGGATCCCCTCTTTTTCATCCAGCTGCCGCACGATCCTCCCCCAGGGGTCCGTCAGGATCGTATGGCCGTAAGCGATGTAGGAGGCGTTTTCATTTCTTGCCGGCGCGCAGCCGAGCATAAAGATCTGGTTGTCCAGCGCTCTTGACTTAAAGAGCGTTTCCCAGTGCGCCGGACCGGTCGTCATGTTAAAGTCCGCGGGGGCGAACGCCATGACGATCCCCTCCTGCCGCATCTGCGAGAGCATCTCCGGAAAACGGATGTCGAAGCAGATGCATACGCCCATTTTCCCGCAGGGCGTATCAAATACGGTGATCCCTTCGCCGGGCGCGAAGGTGTCTGATTCTTTAAAGTACTGGCCGCCTTTGATGTCCACGTCAAACAGATGCGCCTTGCGGTGCCTCCCGATCAGTTCTCCTTTTGCAGAGAAGATCCAGGAGGTATTGTACAGCTTATCGCCGTCCCGCTCCGGCACGGAGCCGCCGATCACGCAGGCTTTCTTCTCCGCGGCGAGCGCCTGCAGAAAGCGGTAGACCTCCCCGCCCTCGCTCTGGGCATAGAGCGGAAACATTTCGTGCTCATACGGGCAGATGAAGATCTCGGGCAGAACGATAAAATCGGCACTTTGCGGCCTCGTGTCCGCAAGCATCCGGGTGACCGCGGCCATATTCCGCGCCGGGTCAGCCTCTGTTTTTAACTGCAGAGCAAGAACTGTGATTGTATCTCCCATGGCTTTCCTTTCCTTACTGTGCCTTTATCCTGAGCGTCCTTAAGTGCTCCTTGCGCTCCGGCGTGATCCGGAAGCTCTCGACCGCTTTCTGAATGGTTTTATTGTGCGTCCACACGGGCAGGCGCTGCTGTTCGATGTACGGGATGACCGCGTCATACTGCTTTGCCAGAGCGGTCGCGAAGTACCACGCGATCATCATGTTCACATAATATTCTTCCGATCCCGCACCGGCCGCAAGCTCCGGATATTCCGGGTCAAAGTCTTCGTCCAGATAATGCTGCATCAGCATGCCGATCCCGAACCGCACCGTGTATGTTTTCCCCGACCGGATCCATTCCCGGATGTGCGGCATCAGCTTTTCCCTGTGTTTTTTGAAGACCGCGGGGGAAAACTGATCGCAGGTCGCCCAGTTGTCGATATAGGGCAGAAACCTCTCTGTCTGCTCCATGCAGGTCTCAAAGTCCTTCGTCCCCGAGACGATAAAGGCGTGCAGCTGGTTCTCCTCGAACAGGCGGTGCGGAAGGTCCCGAAGAAAATCTCCGATCTCCGGATCCTTCGCGAGCTCCTTCGCCATTTTGCGCAGGGCCGGCGTGCGCACGCCGATCATGGAACCGGCCTCCACGGTCGGCAGAAGCTTGGACTGAAAATCCCGATAGTCCGTATCCTGAAGGGCATTCAGCTGCTCTGATATCCTGTCTGTGACCGCCATCTCTTACCTCCCCGTCGCTTCCCCGTCATACTGTTCCGAGATACCGCCTCAGCACGTCCAGGCCCTTCGCAGGCACGCAGAACCGGCTCCTGTCCGTCTGAATCTCTCTCCACACATCCTCAAGGAGGAACCATCTGACCGCATCGACCTCCCCGGGCTGGAGCGTCAGCAAGGCCGCGTCCACCGGCTTTTCATACACATAGACGCTGGTCACTTCATTGTCCCTGAACGGCTTTCCGTGGAACTTCGTATCATACTTTGTCCGGAACATCCCGGCGTAGGTAAGATCCGAGGGCTCCGCGCCGATCCCCAGCTCCTCCCTAAGCTCCCGGAGCGCCGATGGCAAAGGCTCCTCCCCCGCCGGGATATGACCGGCGGATGAAGTATCAAAAAGCCCGGGGAATGAATCTTTCTCCAGGCTCCTCTTCTGCAGCAGGATCGCATATCCCGCTTCTGTATTTTTCACGATCCACACATGGGCCGTCCTGTGAAGGATGCCGTCCCTGTGCGCCGTCTCCCTGCCGACGGTCTCTCCGGTCGGCAGTCCTTCCTCATTGCAGATGTCCAGTATTTCCATTCAGATCACCCCTGTCTCGTCCGGGAAAGAAGACTCTTCGGGGGGCGCCATCCCCTCCTCCGCTGAGATCTCATCAAGCATATAATAATATTTCGAATAGTAAGAGTGGAAACTCGTCATATAATCCTTGTCCTCGGAATGATGCAGGTTGTGCAGGTACTGATGCTCCTGTCCCCTGATATCATCATTGTTCCGCCCGAGCTGATAGACCGCCAGGTCGGAACACTGGTCGGAGACCCGCTCCAGGTGCAGAAGGATGTTCTGGTAGTGCATGCCGCTCACCACGTCGCACTTGCCGCGCACCATCCGGTCGCTGTGCCTTCCCCTCAGCGTCTCGATCATCTCGTCGATCACTTCTTCGAGCGGTTCGACACGGATCATCAGCGTGTCATCCTCATTTTCGAATCCCTCGATCGCAAGCTCCAGGATATCGCGCACCGTGTTGAAAGCAAATCCCAATTCCTTCCTGCCGGAGTCGGAAAACGTCTTGCCCTGCGCATTCATCTCCTGCAGATTGTGCTCGATGTTGACCGCGAGGTCGCCGATTCTCTCAATGCAGGTCATCGCCTGCAGCTGGAAGTTCTGCTCGACCGTATCTGAATCGAGCGTGATATACTGCGCCACGCTCACAATGTACTGATTGGAGGCATCTGTCATCCGGTCGATCGTATCCTCCCGCGCCAGGACCTTCCGGTCGGCTTCATCGGACCAGCCGGATATCTGCGCGATGACCGCATCGTAATTCTGAAGCGCCTCTTCGCCCATGCGGCCGATCAGGTGCCTGCTCTCCAGAAGAGCCATTGACGGGTTGGAGATCAGCCTCATATCCAGCTCACGCAGGTAATCCTGCTCCTCGTCGTCCGCCCCCGTCCCGGCGGTATCCGGTATGATCCGGACAGCCATTTTTTCAAGAAAGCCGGCTGCCGGCAGAAAGATCACGGCGGGAACAAGGCGGAACAGGCCGTGCACGTTGGCGACGCCGCCCGAACGCAGCGTGGCATACCAGAGCTCATCCCCGAGAATGCCCGTCGAACGGAGAATAAAGATGCTCACAAAAAGCAGCACGGCTGCGCAGACATTGTAAATGATATGGATCATGCAGGTGCGGATCTGCTCCGGCTTCGCGCCGATCCTGCAGACCAGATAGGTCGTCAGGCAGTCACCGATGTTGACGCCGATAACGACCGCAAAGATCGCGCTGAAGGTCACGCCGACAGAGCTGGCGATCGACTGCAGGATACCGATCACTGCGGACGAGCTCTGGATGATTCCTGTCACCAGCGCGCCGGAAAGAAAGCCCAGAAAATAGTTGTCCTCAAAAGAAACCAGGATATTGCTCAGCGACTGGCCGAAAGCGGTGACAGCGCTGCTCATGTTCATCAGACCGACGAAGAGGATGCCGAAGCCCATACAGACAGTGCCGATGACATCACTGGTCCTTGTGCTTACGAACATGATCAGGATGATGCCCACGATCAGGGCCATCGGCGCCAGATTATCCGACTTGAAGAAATACAGGATGCTGCCCGCTCCGGCCTCAACGTCCATCAGCCTGATGATCTGCGCGGTGATCGCCGTTCCTACGTTGGCGCCGAGCACGATCCCCGTCGACTGCCGGAAAGTAAGGAAGCCGGCGCCGACAAGGCCGACCGTCAGAACGATCGTCGCCGTCGAGCTCTGTATCATACATGTGACAGCCATGCCCAGCAGAAAGCCCTTGACCGGCCTGTCTGTCACGGAAGAAAGAACGTTTTTAAGTGCTCCGCCCGAACTGCTCTTGAGTCCGTCGCCCATAATGCGCATGCCGTAAAGGAACAGCGCCAGGCCCCCCAGCAGAGAAACAATACGGTAAAATGTGTCCAAGACAATGTCCTCCTGTCTCAGCGTTTTTCTCTCATCTCTTCTCTTCTCAAGTACGGATTCTAACACATAAACAACTGTATTTAAATAGTAAATTTTCGGTTCGTTACAGGGCATAAAGTTGACATAATAATGAGAAAATAGCATAATAAGGGAAATTCAGTTATTGTTTCATCGAGAAAGGAAGGATTCCTGAAATGAAAAAATCTGCGATTCTGCTTGCTCTGGCACTGAGCGCCGGACTTGCCTTCACCGCCCTGGCGGATTACGACGAGGCGACCGTAAAATCCGTGCAGCAGGCCTTAAATGACGCCGGATTTGACTGCGGAGAGCCCGACGGCATCGCCGGTGAAAATACCGCCGCCGCGATCACTGCCTATGAGAGCGCAAAGGGTCTTGCCCAGGACGGCGTCATCTCCGACAGCCTCCTCGTAAGCCTCGGCCTTGCGCAGGAAGCGCCCGCGGAAAACGAAGAAGCCATTCCCATCGTGATCGAAGACAGCTACGGGGATGAAGAAACGCTCGTCATGCTGGACGGCGAAACACCCGAAGAAGCGCCCGCCGAAGACGCTGAGGAAGACACAGAGGCAGAGACGGAGGCAGAGACCGAGCCGCCCGTCATCAGCTACGAAGGCGTGCCGGATCCCGATCTGTACGACGGGGAGGGCGAATGGGTAAGGATCGCCGATACCTATGAGATCTATCTCCCGGTCGGGAGGAAGAGCACCGAGATCAAAGAAGAGGATGCCGAAGAAGACGGTCCCGCGACCATCCTGGAAGAGACCTGGGAAAGCGAGAAGGATTTTACCGTCGAGGTGCAGACCCAGCCCAAAGAGTCCGCGGGCAGCATCGAAGCTCTTGTCGAAGGCTATGCCAATGACTACGACGCCTCCTTTGAGGCCCTGAATATCAACGGAATAAGCGGCTTCGGCGGAAGCGTCATCCTGCGCTTCCCGCGCTCCACCTGGATCCTCATGACGGAAAAAGGCGACGACCTCTACACCGTCATGGTCACCGCGGCGCCGCAAAAAGGGCAGGGCACCGACTTTGAAGAAAACGCCGCCGCGGCCGAAGAGATCCTGAAGACCATCCGGCCCGCAGCCACGATCTAAATCATCAATACGGATAAAATAAGTGCCGGCAGTCGACCTGCCGGCACTTTTTTTGACTCTGTCAGTGGAACTTCGGAAGCCAGTCTCCGTGCGCTTCGATCAGTTCGTCGCACATCGATACGATGTCGTCGATCGACAGCTCGGCGCCGGCATGCGGATCCATCATCACCGCCTGGTAGATGGCCTCTTTTTTGCGTGTGCGCGCGGCTTCGATCGTCAGCAGCTGCACGTTGATGTTGGTGCGGTTCTGGGCGGCGCACTGCTCCGGAAGGTCGCCGATGAAGGTCGGCTGGATGCCGTTTCGGTCGACCAGGCAAGGCACCTCCACGCAGGCGCCTGAGGGCAGGTTGGTGATCAGCCCGTTGTTGAGCACGTTGCCGCTGATCTTCGCCGGGCGGTTGGTCTCCATCGCCTCAAGGATGTAGCTGGCGTACTCGCGGGAGCGCCTGTGCGTGAGGACCTGGCTCTTCGTCAGCTCGCGGCCGCGCGTCTTCCAGTCCTCGATCTGGCCGATGCACCGGCGCGGATATTCATCCAGCGGGATGTTGAAGCGCTCGATCAGCTCCGGATATCTGCTCTTGATGAACCAGGGCGTGTACTCCGCGTTGTGCTCGCTGGACTCGGTGATGTAGTAGCCGAAGCGGCGCATCATCTCAAGTCTCACCATATCGCCATGGCGGCCCGTCTCGCGGTACCTGTCGTAGTCTGCGCGAAGCTGCGAGATCCGGCGGTCGTCAAACTCTTCATTCAGGCCCTGCGCCTGCATCGCGACCCACTCGTCAAAGCTGCCCAGGTCAAGCTTTCCCTCATTATAGAGGATCGCGCGGCGTTTGATCTCCGGATAGAGGTCCTCGCCGTCCCTGGTGCACTCCAGGAGCCATGCCTGATGGTTGATGCCGGCGATCTTCCACTGCACCCTGTCGTCATAGCCGATGCACAGCTCATTCAGCAGGGTCGGCGCGCATACCTGCACGCTGTGGCAGAGCCCCACGGTCTTGATATCTGTGAAGCGCAGCATCGCGCCGGTCAGCATGGCCATCGGGTTCGTGTAGTTCAGCAGCCAGGCGTCCGGGCAGACCTCCTCCATATCATGGGCGAAATCCATCATCACCGGGATGGTGCGCAGCGCGCGGAACACGCCGCCCACGCCCAGCGTATCGGCGATCGTCTGGCGAAGGCCGTACTTCTTCGGAATCTCGAAATCCGTGATCGTGCACGGATCGTATCCGCCGACCTGAATGGCGTTGACCACATAGTCGGCACCGCGCAGCGCGTCCTTTCGCCTTTCCGTTCCGAGGAAGGTCTCGATATGCGCTTTGGACCCGCTGCCGCGGTTGATGGCCTCCAGCATGGCGGCGGATTCTTCCAATCGAACCTTATCGATATCATAAAGCGCAATACTGCTTTCCTCAAGCGCGGGCGTCATCATGCAGTCGCCCAGTACATTCTTTGCAAACACGGTAGAACCGGCACCCATAAAAGTGATCTTAGGCATAGCAGAATCTCCTTCGGTCTAAACCTATTCAAGTCTCAGGGGATCTCACGGCGCAAGCCAGCCTTTTTCGATCCCGTTTTCAATGTTCGTCTCCACCCAGTCGTACACCCGGGGCATGAACTCGCGGATGACCGCCATCCGCTGTTCCACCATTGCTCTGTTCGTCCCGTTCTCCGCCCAGGTGTGCCCGTCGGTGAGCGTATTGTGGTAGAAGGGCTGGAGCCTGTCCATGCAGGCCGCGTATTTGGCGTCCGCCGTCTCCATGGCGTCGAACTCCTCCCAGAGCGAACGGATCATCCCGCCCTGCTCCGGAGGCAGCATGGCAAACAGCCTGTCGGCCGCCGCCCTCTCCCGCTCCTCCTTATCCAGATTTCCGACGGGATCGTAGGCAAAGGTATCGCCGGCGTAGATCTCGATCAGGTCGTGGACCACGCACATCTGAACGACTCTGCCGATATCCACTGGTTCGGCGGCATACTCCTCGAACAGCATCGCCATGACCGCGATGTGCCAGGAGTGCTCGGCATCATTCTCCCTGCGGCTCTTATCGATCAGCATCGTCCGTCTGAGCACGGCGGTCATCTGGTCGATCTCGGCCGTGAACTTCAGCTGCCGGTCCAGTCTGTCATTGCCGCTGCTCACAAAATCCTGTTTTCCCATTGCTTCTCCAATCCCCGCCATCTTTCCTAGTCCAGTCTGCAGATCAGTTCAAGGACCCTGCGCGCGCAGATCCTGATATCATCCATGCCGATGGCGCCCTTATCCATTGCCTCCCGGACCCTCTCCGGGAAGCCGCAGGCCATCTTTATGTCGTTGCCCGCAAGGATCTCCTTGTAGTGTTCGCCCCTGGTCCACCAGTCGGTGGTGACGAGGCCGTCGTAGCCCCACTCCTCGCGGAGGATCTTTGTCAGCAGATCCCTGCTCTCGGAGCAGCGATGCCCGTTGATGGCATTGTAGGCACTCATGATCGTCAAGGGTTTTCCTTCTTTGACCGTGATCTCAAAGCCCTTCAGATAGATCTCGCGGAGCGCGCGCATGGAGACTCTCGAATCGCTGTGCTTGCGGTTCGTCTCCTTGTTATTGGCGGCGAAATGCTTGATGCAGGCGGATACGCCCAGGGACTGGATGCCCCTTACCTCGGCGGCCGCCATCCTGCCGGTCAGGAGCGGATCCTCCGAGAAGTACTCGAAGTTCCTGCCGCAGAGAGGATTGCGGTGGATGTTCATCGCCGGCGCGAGCCAGATCTGCAGATTGTTCTCCTTCAGTTCCTCCGCGGCCGCGCATCCGACCTCGCGGAGCAGATCCGTGTCCCAGGTGGAGGCCAGCAGCGTGGCCGTGGGCCATGCGGTCGTCGCGATCCCGCAGTCTTCATTGATGCGCACGCCCGCCGGGCCGTCGGAAGTCATCATGGCGGGAACGCCGTATTCATCAAGTCCGCCGAAGCCGCATACATTGGCGACGCCGGTGTTCGGCGCGCCGCCGACAAGGGCGATCAGATCGTCATCGGAAAGCTGGTCCATGAATTCATCCATGGTGATTTCGCCGTTTACCACATCGATGAGCGGATGCGCGCCTTCCTTATACGGCGTCATCAGCAGATAACCGGACCGCGCTCTGCGGCCGGGGAACAGCGCTTCTTCCGTTCCCGGCTCCATCTTTTTGATCACGCTCTCGTCAAGGTCCGGCGTCTCGCCGGTGGGAAGGCTCTCCATGGTCCCGTCCGCCGTCAGTCTTTCGGCGAGCGCGTTCGGACAAAGAGCGTCGGAGAGCTGCTCGATCACCTCATCCGCTTCGAGCGTGGCCGTGAAGGAGAGAAGGACTGCCCCGCGCACATCACCGCCGAGATAGAACTTGTACTCTCCGGCCTCCAGCACAAAGGCACAGGCCTGTACCTTTCCGAGATCGTCAAAGGCAGCCATCTGCTTTTTGGTCACCGAAAGGACGAGGTCCTCGCTCTCACCGGGAAGCAGCCGCTTTGTCTTCGCGAAGGCGCCCAGCTCTCTCGCGGGCCTTCCGAGCTTACCCTGCGGAGCCTCATAGTAGAGGGCCGCGACCTCGCGGCCGGGGCGCGCGCCGGTGTTGGTCACCCTTACGGTGACGGTAACAGTATCATCGCAGAGAGCCGCCGAGACGGGCTTCCTTTCAAACGTTGTGTAGGAGAGGCCGTATCCGAAGGGATAGACCACCTTCTCTCTCGCTTCCGGGAAGGTCTCAAAATAGCGGTATCCGACATAGATATCCTCGGTATATTCCACGTACCAGGGGGAAGCGTGGAAGCCCGCGGTGGACGGATAGTCCTCCAGGCGGGCCGCAAAGGTATCGGGCAGCCTGCCGGACGGTTCCGCCTGGCCGAAAAGGATCCTTGCGGCTGCGGTGCCGCCCTCCATGCCGGCCTGCCCCATCCAGAGGAGGCCGCCGATCCTGTCGTCATTTTTTGCCCATGACAGATCGATGATCCCGCCGGAGCCGATGACCGCGATGACCTTCGGGAAGATCCTCACCGCTGCCTCGACCAGCGCCCTCTCCATCTTTGTCAGGTAGAAATCCCCCTCCGGGTAGATCCTTTCAGCAAGCACGGGCAGCGCGGTCTCATGCCCCCACGGATTGTACTCGGGGCTTTCCCACACGCCGTCCTTGCGCTCCCAGCCCTCGCCGGAAAAACGGCTGAAGGCGATCACGGCCGTATCCGTCTCCTTCCGGGCTTTTTCCATCAGCACGAGCGGGACCGCCGGTTCCACGGTCATCCCGGGCTGCGCGCCCAGCGCGTACTGCTCCTCAACATTCTTCCTGTAGTACTCCGCAAGTCCTGGGACAAGGCTGCCGCCGCACTTTTCGATACCGTCCGCAAGGGTCGTGACGTAGGGGCAGTACACATCGCCGCTGCCGCCGCCGCCCTTTACCGTGTCATAGACGCCTCTGCCGAGCGGCGCGATGGGGACGGACGCATCCAGCGGAAGCACGTTCCCCTCGTTTTTAAGCAGCACCATGCCCTCAGCGGCGGCACGCGCGGAAAGCGCGATATGCTCCGGTCCCGCCGTCACATATCTTCCTTCTTTGAGGGGGCGGTTCGGCTGGTATAAGGCTCTTGTCCATTTTTTCATAGGGCGTATCTCCTTTGTTTTTTATGTCACTGTTTCATCGTCGCTTACAGAAATCAGGCGGTGGTCATTCCTTTCTGAGGTATACGTCCGCCTCATCAAGCACGCCTGCCCTCCACGCTTCCGCGAGTTTTCCCTTCAGGACGGCATCTTCGGTGTCCGAGGCGGCCTCTATGGTCTGCCGCGCTCCCTCGGGACTTACGAGTACGATCTTTTCTACTCTGTATCCGCCCGGGAAGTAATCTGCTTTCTGATCAAAGTGGTAGGTCACCGGCGTATGCCCCATGAACATGGCGGTCACCGTGAGATCGTCCGCGATCAGGTACTCCGGCATGACAGGCGCAAACCTTGCGGTCAGTTTTCCCTTCCCGCCATCTGCGGCAAACGGCGCCGCGCCGAACATCATGATCTGCCAGATGCTGAGGAACTCCGCCGTCGAGCCGGAGAGCCTCGCCACAAATCCCCTGCCGTGCAGGCTCTTGTCCGGGTTCGCGCTGCTGACGATGAAGGAGGAATTCTCCAGGATGCTGCGCCCGTAGGTCTCCTCATCCAGGAAGGGGATGCAGGCGCTCTTCAGATCCTGCGCAAATTCCGGATAAAGCCCGCTGCGCAGAAGCTCCAGCAGATACTTGTACTCCATGTGCAGCCAGATGGACTCGTTCTCCAGCCAGCCCGGCGTGAAGCACTTCACGCGTCCGATCTCATAGGAGGCGTCCTGCAGGGAATCGCAGACCTTATACATGGAGAGTTTTTCGTCGTAGAGTCCGCTCTCTTTGATCTTCCGGTAGAGATCCTGCCTCTCATCCTTTTCCAGCGGAAGCTTTAAGTACCGGGTCGGGCCCTCGAGGAAGAGCGGGACCGCATGCTGCCGCACGGCTTTGATCGCGATGCCGTCTTTGTTTTCCGAATGATCGGTGACTTCATAGTAGAAATAGGAGGGGATGATCCCGCTGCCGCCGGCGGCGATGCTCCGCCTGATCCCGCTCTCCACGGCTTCCCTGAAGATATCCAGGGTATCGGCAAGCTCGTCTCTTTTCACCGTGACCGTCCTGCCGGAGAACCCGCGGGATACGGATTCGCGGTAGCTCTCACGCGCGTCGGAAAGCTTCTGCCAGCGCGCCGTATACCAGGCGTCATCGCGCTCCGCGGCGGCCTTTCTGCCGCGCTCCCCTTCCGTGAGGATCTTTTCCACCTTTACCGTCAGATCGCGGATCTCGGTATACAGCTCCAGCTTGCCCGGGTGCCTGCGCAGCGCGCCCGTCGTATACCTGAGCATCCTCGCGAGCTCACAGCTCTCGTTCATCGAGGATCCGAGGAGGCCCGGCAGCCCGTTTAAGGCGTCGAACCAGCCCGGCTTTCCGCCCTCCATCTCGATCCCCATGCCCAGGGGGTCCAGCGTGGCTGTTTTGATGGCGCACATGGCGGTGAGCTTCTCGAACAGGGTGCTGACGCAGGGTCTTTCGCCGCGGGGCGTTGTGACGATCTGTCCCGGCTGCGCATCCGGGACCGGGGTGACGGCATTGTACTGCCGGATCCCGTCTTCCGTTTTAACATAGCGCTTTGCTCTGGGATTGACATTCGCCTCCGGCCGGTACCAGGTGCAGGTCTTTTCGGTCAGAAGGTCTTCCTCCTGCTCCGGCCATATGCCGAGGTACTCTTCGATCAGGTCCAGGTTGTAGGTCCAGTGATCGGTCCAGTATCCCTCCTTGAAGCTGGCATTCTGCAGCTCCCGGGACGCTGCGAGGACGCTGCGGAAGATCTCCTCCGTGTACTCGCTGACATGGTCTTTGCCGTACTTCTTAAGCAGGCTGCGGATCTCCACATACAGCCGGCCCGGCGTAAAGGGCTCCGAGACCATCTCCAGGAGCGCCTGCGCGTTCTGCCCGAGCGCGCTAAGGCCCGACGCCAGCTCCGGGATCATTTCCGGCTCCACAACGTAAGTGATCTTTTCAACGCTCAGCGGATTGTAGCCGTCGGGCTGGATCAGGTCGTAAAACAGATGGATGTTTTTGCGGCCCGCCGCGGGCGTAAAGAACGGATCGCACCGCCGGTTCTGATTCACGTCACGGAAGTTTCCGTTGCCCTGCGAGCAGGGTTCCGGGGACATCGAGAAGAAGTTGTACTCGCGCTCCAGATCGCCGTGCTTCCTGGAATATACATAGAAGACCTTCCCGCCGGCCTCCACAGGCCAGCCGCCGCGAAGGACGTTATCCATGTAGGTATAGCGGCTGTAGGCGTCGAAATCCGGGTTCGCGGTCCGCGTATCGATCGTGTCGCCGAGGCTCTTTGTGATCTCCCCGGAGAGGATGTACTTTTCCTCCAGCCACGCCGGCGCCGGCATCTGCCGTGTGATCTCCGCAAGCTTTTCCCTGCTGCCTGCATGGCCGTACAGCTCGTAGAAGACTGCGGTCTCCCCGGGCGCAAGGGTCCTGCGCGCCGTAAAGAACGCACAGGGGAACTGGTTGGAACAGGCCTGCTCCCCGGAGAGCACCGCGTCCAGCCCGCCTTCCATAAACACCCGCGCCTTCGCGAGGGAAGTGTCGTACCCGAAAAGGACACGGCCGTCCACCAGGACCGGAAGGGTCTCTCCCTTCTCATCGACGCCCAGGCAGAAATTGCCGCCCTTCACCTCCTGCACGCTGGCGGTATCCGCCATGCTTGCGCGCACACGGTAGAAAGGCACGCCGGACTGCGCATCCTCGACCTGCATCCACGCTTTGGCCAGCTGGGTCATGTTCTTCATCGTATCATCATCCACGCCGTACGGGATCAGCTGCGGCATCCCGTCGGCGATCTCGAGGCTCACGGTGCCGCCGGAGATGTTGGTCACGGAAAGGCGCCGCACCAGCGCGCCGTAGTTCTCCTCCGGCAGGATATAGTAAAGCGCCTTCGTCTCAAGCCCCGTCTTCTCATTGCGCTCCGACACATCAAAAGAATTCATGCGGATCCGCATCTCATGCGGCACCTCCGGGTCGGAAAACGGCTCCGCGTACGCGCCGTCTGCCCGCAGGAAGGTCCGAAAGCCCGTCACCGAAACGCGCTGATAAGCCACCTGCGCCGGATAAAACTCCATGATCGCATTGTCCTTGTTCTCGCTGCCGAAGCTGACCACGCCCTGGCCGCGGTTCACATAATAGCACCAGAGCGGGATGCCGGAGATTCCCGCGATACCCGGAAGGAAGCTGGCAAACTCCGGCGTCTTCAGATAGTTACTGCAGATATATTCTCTTTCCTCGAACATAACACTCTCCTGTCGTCAAGTTTTGCCTGCGGGGCCTTCGCGGGCCGCGCCCGGCCTCAGTCGTCATCCGGTCCGTCCCCGCCGATCCCGTAGTACAGCATTTCGTTGTATCTGGCGTTTGCTTCCTCGCTTGCCTTTTTTTCTCTCCAGGCCGCGATCTCGCTGCAGATGGCGAGCATTTCGTCAACGACCAGCTCTTCGCTGCGAGGCTTTACGTTTCGCAGATAGGCGGTCATGCGCTCCATCGCCTTCGGACTTCCGAGCTGCCTTGCGACCGCGTCGCCCAGCTCTTCGCGAAAGCCGAGGGAGACCAGTTCTCCGACGAGCTCATCTCTGGCCCTGCCCCACAGGTAGGCGCTGTAACTCATGCTCAGTCTCCGATCCCGATCTTCAGCTCCTGCACGTCCATGATACTTGCGTTGCCGGAGAGGTCCTCGTAGATGTACAGCAGCGCGTAGGTCGGCTGCGCGTCCGGCACGACCGGCGTCATTTTGGTCAGCAGGCAGTAATTGGTCCCGGATACGAGCTGGGTCGCGAGAAGCGCTTCGGGCACAAATTCGGCGCCTTCATAGTCCTCCATCGCCTTGTCGAAGACGTCCATGATGTCTTCCGTGACGACGGTATCTTCCGCCATCTCCCAGCCGCCCACCAGGATGGCCGTCGGTTCTTCGGCGGTCTCCGGCTCATCAGCGGCGAATACGTTCATCGCCAGTCCCGCTGCCAAAAGGCACGCCGCCAGCATGATCTTTCTGTTCTTCATATCTTCTTTCCTCCTGTACATAGATTCCTGTTTTTTATCTCCCTGTCTCCAGGTACCGGCACTCTTCCTCCGTAAGCTCCAGGTCCGCGGCTGCCGCGTTGACGCGCATCCGCTCCGCGCTGGTGGAGGTGGCGATCGCGAGGACATTCATGCGCTGCGCAAACATCCAGGCGAGCGCGATCTGAGAGACCGGGGCGCCCTTCTTTTCGGCGAGCTCTTCGCAGCGGGCGAGCCGCTCTATATTTTCCCGGCAGCCGTAGCCCTTTACGGTCTCTTTCGGCAGGGCGCCGAGGATCCCGGGATCGCCGCTTTTTACCCGGCCGGAGAGCAGGCCGTTTGCCAGCCCCGAATAGGCGATCAGCGGCATCTGCGTCCTCTCGTACCAGCCGCGGGCATCCGCGTTCTCCGGCCCGGTGACGGAAACACAGTTCCCGCCCCAGGGATCCGCGATCTGACGCGCCAGGCTGAAGTTGGGGCTCGATACGGTAAACGGGATGAGCCCGTGCTGCCGGGCGTAGGCATTCGCTTCCGCGATCCGTCTGTGCGTCCAGTTGGACCCGCCGAAGGCGCCGATCTTTCCCTCCTCGTGGAGGGCGTTCAGCAGCTCGACGATCCTCCCTGCCTCCACCTCCGGATCATCGCGGTGGAGCAGATAGACATCGATGTGATCTGTGCGGAGTTTCTCGCAGGAGACCGCAAGGTCGCTGCGGACCGCGTCCGCGCTGATCCGCTTCTCCCAGGTCACCATGTCCGGATGGCCGCCCTTGCCGATGATGACCACCCTGTCAACCATTCCACGGGAAGAGAGCCACTCTCCGAGCACATCCTCCGCCATCCCGTAGACACGGCCGGTATCGATGGCCGTAATGCCGGCGGCAAAGACCTCGTCCAGAAAATCGTCCTGGCGGATGCCGGAGCGGAACGCGTCATTCCCGGTCCCGAAGACCAGGCGCGAGACCGGTTTGCCGACATACGGCAGCTCTGTGTACTTCATACCGGTCAGCTTTCTTTATAAATGTGCGCGAATTTCTGAACCAGCGGAGCGCAGGTCGCCGCAAAGAGCACAAAAGCGAAAAACCCTTTCAGCTTCTTATGCTTTTTGGTGCTCACGCCAAGCAGAAAGCCCAGCGAGATCAGGCAGATCTTCAGGACGGAAATGGTCGTCCAGTTGCTGTCCTCAATAAACTGATCCGCCGAATCAAACAG
>CAJOLD010000011.1 GCA_905235435.1 uncultured Lachnospiraceae bacterium | reverse complement strand
ATCGTCACAGAACATCATATCATTATAGCATGAGGACGCCAACAGGAAACCTGATTGAGGCAAAGCCGGGCTTCCTTTTATTTTCATACGTCAGTTGACACTATCAAAAAAAATCAACGTCTTCCCCGGAACGAACTTCCTTGACGGATCTAACAAAGATATGTTCTTGATAATGTTGGAAGCTTCGTATCCATCCGAAATGATTCCCTTGTACTTCTCATCACGCACATTTCATGGGCGAATGTCAATCCGATTTACACATTTCATGAGCGATATCATCCTATGCCATGCACATTTTTCAAACAATTCTACATCATTATTCCAGTTGGTAAATAATGGATTCACCTCACTTCTTCAGCGCTAAGCTTAACGAATTCGGAATACCGCGCGGTCCGCGCACGGCATATATTCCGTACTCGGATTTCAACACCTCGAACGTGAACCTGTCCGCCGAATACCGCTTCTGGATTCGGATCTTCATCAACGTCTTGATATTGATCTCCTCATGGTGGCCGTGATAAGGGATATCCGTTTCCGTGACCTTACATTTATACAGAATCGCCGACACCGGAGCTCCTACATACATGAATACCGTGTCGCCCACCTTGATTCCGCTGCCTTGCTTCCAGTTGATCTCATCCGCATGATCAAAGGCATGGATGATAAATACTTCGGGTTGGAAGGTATCACCCATTCTTTCGGAGGACGCAGCTTCTCCTTCTTTTTTGCAGAAGCTGTCGCCATAAAGCTCATGCCGATCAGATCAAATACGCGCTCCTCCGGTACCGTACCGTCCAGCCTCACCGTGATCCAGTGCAACTTGTTCATATGATACGCCGGCATGATCCCGTCTTCCTGGATGATCATATCCCGGAAGAACATGTCATCCACCTTCAGGTTAATCACATCCACATAGTCTGCCTCGGGTACACCTACCTTGTCTCCCTGCACATCCATTATGAGCGCGAACCACTTGTTATTATCCGCATGCCGGAACACAGCGCTGCCATCGTTTTTCCGCCAGGGGAACTCCGGTGACACTTTGTATTTCTTCTTGATATAGTCGTAAACGGCCTGCCTCATTTCACTTCACCTCAAATCCCGGTATTTTGCGTATAATAAAACCCCGGAAATGGCGTATTTCCGGGGTTTTTCGCGTGTTTGTTGGTCCCGATTATCTCTTCGAGAACTGCGGTGCTCTACGAGCAGCTTTGAGACCGTATTTCTTACGCTCTTTCATACGCGGATCTCTGGTAAGGAAGCCCGCGGCCTTAAGAGTCGGCCTGTATTCAGTGTCTGCCTCCAGAAGGGCTCTGGAGATGCCGTGGCGGATCGCGCCGGCCTGGCCGGTGGTGCCGCCGCCATGGACGGTTACGATAACGTCGAACTTGCCGAGCGTATCGGTAGCGACGAACGGCTGACGGACAACGACCTTCAGGGTCTCAAGTCCGAAGTAATCGTCGATGTCTCTCTTATTGACAGTGATCTTGCCGGTGCCCGGTACAAGATACACGCGCGCGACTGATTTTTTTCTTCTTCCGGTTCCGTAATATCTCTCTGTAGCCAATGCCTTTTACCTCCCTATTAGAATGTGAGCACTTCGGGCTTCTGTGCCTGCTGCTTGTGCTCCGGTCCCGCGTATACGAAAAGCTTCTTGTACATCTGTCTTCCGAGCGGTCCCTTGGGAAGCATTCCCTTGATGGCAAGCTCGACAACTGACTCCGGCTTCTTCTCAAGCATCTCACGCAGCGGTGTTTCTTTCAGGCCGCCGACATACTCGGAGTGGCGTTTGTAGATCTTCTGATCGAGCTTTTTGCCGGTCACTTTGATCTTCTCTGCGTTGACGATGATCACATAATCGCCGGTATCAATGTGCGGGGTAAAAGTCGGCTTATTCTTTCCGCGAAGGATCTTGGCTGCCTCGGATGCAAGACGTCCGAGGGTCTGTCCTTCTGCGTCGATCACATACCATTTTCTTTCGATCGTAGATGCGCTGGGCATGTAGCTTTTCATTGTCTTCCTCCTTCAAGAACTTCTGTCTGGCTCTTTCCGGGCTGGCGGCGGCTTATTTCCGTCCTCCCGTTTCTTATGGAAAAATGTCCAGCCGGGGCTGTGGCGGACATTTAACGCCGAACTTGATCGCACGTGCCAAAGCAGGCCAGAATCCACCCGTTTCCGCAGTCGTGCTTAAACATTATATTATAGCTGTCTTTTGATGTCAAGCATTAAAGATATTCCACCGAAACCAGCGTAAGTCCCTCCGGGCGGGCGGTGTCGCCGGCAGCCTGCCGGTCCTTTGCCGCAAGGATGTCCGCCATCTGGGCGGGCTCCTGCGCGCCGCTCCCGATCCGGATGAGGGTTCCGGCGATGATCCTGACCATATTGTATAGGAAGCCGTTCCCGACCAGGCGGATGGTGATCATATCCCCTTCCCGCCAGACCTTTGCCTCCTGGATGGTCCGGACGCAGTTTTCTTCCCCCGGGCGGTGCGTGCAGAGGCTTGTAAAGTCATGCGTTCCCACCAGATAGTCCGCGGCCTCCTGCATCTTCTTTTCATCGAGCGGCCAGTAATAGAACAGGGAATAGAGGCGCCAGAGCGGATCCGGGAAGACGCGGTTGCAGATCCTGTAGATGTAGGTCTTCCTTGTGTCGCAGTAGCGGGGATGAAATGTGGACGCGACCTCTTCCGACTTCTGGATGCGGATATCCGCGGGAAGACGCGTGTTCATCGCAAAGGAGATCTTATCCGCGGGCATCCTGGCCGAGGTGTCAAAGACCGCCACGTTTCCGAGCGCATGGACGCCCGCGTCCGTACGGCTCGCGCCGATCACGTGGATCGGTTCCCGAAGGAGCTCGCTCAGATGGTGGTTGAGCTCGGCCTCTATGGTGTTTCCGTTCGGCTGTATCTGCCAGCCGCAGTAGTTGGTGCCGTCATAGGCTACCGTCAGTTTGACTCTTTTCATCACTTCTTATTTATACAAGGCCCAGCAGGTGTTCCACCGGGGCGCTTATCCGGATGAGGATCATCACGGCGATATACAAAAGCATGAGCAGGTAAGCGATATGGTCCCTCCGCTGATATTTCAGGGGACGCAGCTTCGTCCTCCCCTCGCCGCCGTGGTATCCCCTCGCCTCCATGGCCATCGCCAGATCGTTGGCGCGGCGGAACGCGGAGATAAACAGCGGGACCAGCAGCGGGATAAGCCCCTTGGCTTTTTTGATCAGCCCGCCCTCCTCAAATTCGGCGCCTCTCGCCATCTGCGCCTTCATGATCTTATCCGTCTCCTCCATGAGGATGGGGATGAACCGGAGCGCGATCGACATCATCATGGCGATCTCATGGACCGGTACGTGAAAGACTTTCAGGAAGCGCAGGCCCTTTTCCATGCCGTCCGTCAGGTCGTTGGGCGTCGTTGTCAGCGTCATCAGCGAAGATCCGAGGATCAGGTACACCAGCCGGATGGCCATGTAGGCGGCGGTGCGGATCCCCTCCCAGGTGACCGAGATCTTCCAGATGCGGAACGCTTCCGTGCCGGGCGTAAGCAGCAGGTTGAAGATGACCGTGATCAGCAGCAGAATGAAGATGGCGCGCAGTCCCTTCATCATGAACTTCAGCGGCACCTTCGAGATCCTGATCAGCCCGGCCAGAACCAGCGTAACGGCTATATAACAGCTGATCCCGCTGAAAGCGAAAAGGCTGACGATGAACAGGAGCGTCCACAGCAGCTTTACGCGCGGGTCCAGCTTATGAATGACGGAATCCGTCGGATAATACTGGCCTAATGTGATATCCTTCAGCATTTATGTTCCTCTTTATTTTGCAGGGCCTTAAGGATCTCCTCCTTCGCCTCTTCGATCGTCGTCACATTTCTGCCGGTCTCCCAGCCTCTCTCCCGGAGCGTACGCATGATGTAGGAGACCTGCGGAGCAGCAAGGCCCACCGCCTCGATCTCTTCGGACCTGGCAAACACACCGGAGGGCACATCATCCATCAGGATGCTTCCCTCATTGATGACGATGATGCGGTCCGCGTACTTCGCGACGTCCTCCATGCTGTGCGAGACAAGGATGATCGTCATCCCCCTGTCCCTGTGCAGGCCGTCCAGCATATCCAGGATATCGTCCCTTCCCTTCGGGTCAAGCCCGGCGGTCGGCTCATCCAGGACCAGCACCTCCGGTTCCATCGCGAGGATCCCGGCGATCGCGGCGCGCCGCTTCTGTCCGCCGGAGAGTTCGAACGGGGATACCCTGTCATAGGTCTCGTCAAGGCCCACGGCGTCCATCGCTTCCCTCGCCCTCTTCTCGGCGTCCTTCCGCGAAAGCCCCTGGTTCTTCGGTCCGAAGCAGACGTCGGTGAAGACGTCCGTCTCAAACAGCTGGTATTCCGGGTACTGAAAGACGAGTCCCACCTTGCTGCGCAGCGCTTTCATATTGTAACCTTCGCTGTAAATGGACTCCCCGTTCACCCGGATATCTCCGGAGGTCGCCCGCAGCAGTCCGTTCAGATGCTGCACCAGCGTGGATTTTCCGGAGCCGGTATGCCCGATGATCCCCACGAACTGTCCGTCGGGGATGGTCAGGGAGATGTCCTTCAGCGCCAGCACCTCAAACACGGTCCCGGCACTGTATGTATAATTCAGATTTTCGATCTCTATAGACATATGCTCATTCTCCCCCGCGGTACTTCTCCAGCGCGTCGGCAAGCTCTGCTGCCGTCAGTATCCCGTCGGGCAGATCCAGTCCCGCCTTCTTCAGCTCGTCCGCAAGCCGGGTGACCTGCGGGACGTCCAGCCGCTGTGACCGCATAAAGTCGACCTGGGAGAAGATCTCCCTCGGCGTTCCCTGCCTGACGACCTTTCCGCCGGCCATGACGAGCACCCGGTCCGCGAGGATCGCTTCCTCCATATAGTGGGTGATCAGGATGACGGTGACGCCATGTTTGCGGTTGAGCTCCTGCACCGTGGCGATCACCTCCTGCCGCCCGACAGGATCGAGCATGGCAGTCGGCTCATCCAGCACGATGCATTTCGGCTGCATGGCAACGACGCCCGCGATGGCAACTCTCTGCTTCTGTCCGCCGGAGAGCTTGTTCGGGGACTGGGAACGGTACTTCCACATGCCCACGGCGCCCAGCGCGCTCTCCACGCGCGCCCACAGCTCTTCGACCGGCAGCCCCATATTCTCGGGGCCGAAGGCGACGTCCTCATCGACGACCGTGCCGATGATCTGGTTGTCCGGGTTCTGGAAAACCATCCCGGCCGTCTGCCGGATCTCCCAGAGCTTGTGCTCATCCCTGGTATCCTTGCCGTCCACGTACAGCGTCCCCTTCGTAGGGGTCAGGATGGCGTTCAGATGCTTGGCGAGCGTCGATTTGCCGGATCCGTTGTGCCCGAGGATGGCAATAAAATCCCCCGGCTTCACATCGATATCCACACCGTCGATGGCGCGCACCGCGGCCATCCGCTCTCCCTCGTCATTGTATTTAATATAATCATATACAAGGTCATTGCCTTTAATAATATCCATTCCAAACCTCCGGAATTGCCCTGCCCGCGGGATTCCCCCGGGCGCACGTTCCTGCAAGATTATAACAGGGGGGTTTTGAAAAAGCAAGCTGTCGCCGGATTGCATCCGCAGACCCTATCAATTATAATAAGTTCTGATAAGAGGCTTATGCCCAAACAGAAAGGATGATGAATCATGGCAGAAAATCCGGTCGTAACGATCACAATGGAAAACGGCGACGTGATGAAGGCGGAGCTTTATCCCGAAACTGCACCTGTCACGGTAAACAACTTTATCAGTCTTGCCGGCAAGGGTTTCTATGACGGTCTTATCTTCCACCGCGTCATAAACGGATTTATGATCCAGGGCGGAGATCCCACCGGCACAGGCGCCGGCGGCCCCGGCTACAGCATCCGCGGCGAGTTCTCCGGCAACGGTTTTAACAATCCGCTGCAGCACACCGCGGGCGTACTCTCAATGGCAAGGACCCAGGTGCCGGATTCGGCGGGCTCCCAGTTCTTTATCATGCACAAGGACGCTCCCTATCTGGACGGCTCCTACGCCGCTTTCGGAAAGATCACCGAGGGAATGGACATCGTCGATAAGATCGCGACCGTCGAGACAGACTATCGTGACCGTCCTCTCGAGGACCAGAAGATCCGCTCCGTGACCGTGGAGACCTTTGGCGTCACCTATCCGGAACCCGAAAAGATCTGAGATCTGATCAGTCCGGGGCTGCCGCACGCAGGAAGCTGCATGCGGCAGCCCTTTTTTTGTGGGGGGTAAGGCCAAGTGCGCTGCCTGACATTGTTCCCCGGGCCCGCGGCTTGTTCCCCAGTCCCGCGGACACTGAATTCCGGAAGGGATTAAGGCAAGTCGCGACTATTTTTCCTTGACTTGCCGGGGTAAATACCGCGCCGGGCAGACCAGATCTGGATATAGGGCCAAGTGCACTGCCTGCCAGTGGTTCCCCGGGCCCGCGGCTTGTTCCCTGGGCCCGCGGCCGCTGAATTCTGGAAGGGATTAAAGCAAGTCGCGACTATTCTTCTGTAACCTGCCGACTCCATTACCGCGCCGGGTGGGACTCCCCAACTAAGTAAAACCGCAGGACCCCCTTCTCTTCCGCCGCCGGATCCTGTGCAAAAGAGAGCTTTCTAAGCAGCGCGGCGGAAGCCTCATTTTCCGCCATGCAGTCCGCGACGACCTTCTCCGCTCCTGCTTCCTCAAATGCATAGTCAAGCGCGATGCGGCACGCCTCATAGGCGTATCCTCTCTGCCTTTTTGAGGATGTGATCAGATATCCGAGGTTCAGCGCATCTTCCCTCTCATCCGGCGAAAAGCCGCAGCGCCCGATCACTTCTTCTCCGCAGAGTACAGTCCACAGCCCAAAGCCGAAGACGGGGTAGGCCGTTTCTATATAAGAAAGGAACTGTTCCCGGGCGAGCGCCTTATCTTCCGGCATTGTTGGGGTATACTTGTCAGCTCCTGCCTCGCGCGAGATCCTGTAGAGTGCCTCAAAATCCCCGGGAACGCTCTCCCGGAGAAGAAGCTTCCCAGACCGGCCGATCTCCAGCGGCAGGCCCTTCGATCTGCACCAAACTGTCCTGTACCAGACTTCGGAGAGGCCCTCCAGGGAAGAGGCCGTATACCGAACCCCGGAGCGAGCTTCCCGGGAAGAGGCCGTATACCTGGTCTCAAAGGCCGGCTCACCGGCCGTGTCTGTGGGCTCATATCTCATACACGCAAATCCCGCCGAAGCAGCAAGCTCTAATATCGTCTCGTCGGCGCTGACAACCAGGTCCCTCTCCGGAAGCAGCAGACGCGAAGAGAACGCCGCCGCGTCCCCAAAATCGTCACCAGAGGAGTCCCCAAAAGTGTCCCCAAAGTCATCATCAGAGGCGTCCCCAAAGGCGTCCCCAGAGGCTTCCCCAAAGGCGTCCTCAAAACAGACCGCCTCCATCTCCTCCGGCACCCCGCATGCGCGTGCGGCCTCGGCCGCTTCTTTTCCAACAAAACAAATCCTCAAGACTGACCTCCCGGCGACAGTAAAAGGGCTGCCGTTGTGCGGCAGCCCTTTTTTTAACGTTTTAATTATACAAGCTCAAGAACGACCATCATAGCGCCGTCACCGCGACGCGGCCCAAGCTTTACGATGCGGGTGTAGCCGCCGTTGCGGTTCGCATACTTCGGTGCAAGCTCGTCGAAAAGCTTGGCCGGCATGTCGACCTTTTTGGTGCTGCGCTTCTTTCCGGCGTTGTCCTTCGGGACTTCCGTCACCGGTACAAGGACCTTCAGCATCTGCCTTCTGGCGTGAAGCCTGCTCGGCTGATCCTTCTTGACTTCCCTGGTGACCTCGTCATACACTGTGACCTTCTTGCCGTTCACGACGTTCTTGACGCGCTTTCCGTCCTTGTCCTTCTGCGGGACTTTTACGGTAACGGTTGCGATCTCGGTGTTGTCTCTCTCTTTGACAGCGAGTGCGATCAGGCCTTCAGCGATCTTGCGCACTTCCTTTGCCTTTGCTTCGGTGGTAACGATCTTTCCATTGTAAAGGAGTGCCGTAACCTGATTCCGAAGAAGTGCTTTTCTCTGATCTGCCGTCCTGCTCAGTTTTCTATACCCAGACATTTTTTCCTCCATTCCGGAACACACAGACACGCTCTTCGGTCTTACTGCCTGCATGCGTTATTCCATCGTGTTTTATTCTTCGCTCTGCTTAAGCTGCAGTCCAAGCTCTTTCAGCTTTACAAGGACCTCTTCCAGGGACTTCCTGCCCAGGTTCCTCACCTTGGTCAGCTCCTCCGGGGTCTTGCTGCAGAGTTCTTCTACCGTGTTGATACCGGCTCTCTTGAGACAGTTGTAGGAACGCACGGACAGCTCGAGCTCGTCGATGGTAAGGACCATCTTGCCCTGCTTCTCGTCGTTCTCGGGAACGCTCATGACTTCGACCGACTTCGTGTTCTCGGAGAGATTCTCGAAGAGGCTCAGATGCGCGTTCAGCACCTTTGCCGCAAGGCTGACCGCCTCGTTGGGCTCAAGTGTGCCATTCGTATAAACTTCCAGGGTGAGCTTGTCATAATCGGTGACCTGGCCTACACGGGTGTTCTCAACGATCATGTTGACGCGCTCCACAGGCGTATAGATCGCGTCTACGGCGATCACGCCGATGGGCATATCGTCCCGCTTGCCTTTTTCAGCGCTGACATAGCCTCTTCCCTTGGTGATGGTAAGCTCCATGCTGAGCTTGCTGTCCTTGCCGCCGTTGAGCGTCGCGATCACCTGGTCGGGATTCAGGATCTCGATATCCTGGTCCGCCTGGATCATGCCGGCAGTCACGGTTCCCTCGCCCTCGAACTCGATGTAAGCGGTCTTGGGTTCCGGTGATTCGCTGCTGTTCTTGATCGCAAGCGACTTGATGTTCAGGATGATCTCAGTCACATCCTCCTTGACGCCGGGGATGGAGCTGAACTCATGGAGCACGCCGTCGATCTTGACCTGACTTACGGCAGCGCCCGGCAGAGAGGAAAGCATGATTCTTCTGAGCGAGTTGCCCAGCGTGGTGCCGTAGCCGCGCTCAAGCGGTTCGACCACGAACTTGCCATACCTTCTATCTTCTGACATTTCAGCAATTTCAATTTTCGGTGTGTTAAAATCGAACACTTCTGCCCCTCCTTATGGGTTCTTTTATCTGAGGGAATATTCCGCATGCTGCTTCCTTCCCGCTTCGCGGGCGCCGGAGCATTACTTGGAATACAGCTCGACGATAAGCACTTCGTTAACCGGAACGTCAATTGCGTCTCTGTTCGGAAGTTCCTTTACAGTGCCCCTGAGAGCTTCCTGGTCGGCCTCAAGCCATTCGGGGACCAGTCTTCCGCCGGTCACCTCCAGGATATCCTTATATCTCTGGGAGCTCTTGCATTTTTCCTTGATCTCGATCACGTCACCTGCTTTGATCAGGTAGGACGGGATGTTTACGCACTTGCCGTTTACCAGAACATGCTTGTGGTCCACGATCTGGCGTGCTTCATTCCTCGTTCTCGCAAATCCGAGACGGAAGATCACATTGTCCAGTCTTCTCTCAAGAAGGATCATCAGGTTCGGGCCGGTCATGCCGGGCATCTGGTCTGCCTTCTTATAGTAGTTCCTGAACGGTTTCTCCAGAACGCCGTAGATGAATTTGGCTTTCTGTTTTTCTCTGAGCTGAAGGCCGTACTCACTGACCTTGCGGCTGGAGCGCTTCAGTTCTCTTTTAGACTTTTTATCGATCCCAAGATAAACAGGGTCAAGACCCAGGGATCTGCATCTTTTAAGTACCGGGGTTTTGTTAACTGCCATCTCCTTAGCACCTCCTAATTAGACTCTTCTGCGTTTCGGCGGGCGGCATCCGTTGTGCGGAACCGGTGTCACGTCTCTGATGCTGACGACCTGAAGGCCAGCTGCCTGCAGGGCGCGGATCGCGGCCTCACGGCCTGAGCCCGGGCCTTTGACGAACACGTCAACCGTCTTTAAACCATGAACCAGTGCTGCCTTTGTAGCAGTTTCCGCAGCCATCTGAGCCGCGTAAGGAGTAGATTTCCTTGAACCTTTAAATCCAAGACCGCCGGCACTCGCCCAGGAAAGTGCATTGCCCTGAGCGTCAGTCAGAGTAACAATCGTGTTGTTAAAAGATGCCTGAATATGTGCCTGTCCCCGTTCAACGTTTTTCTTGACACGCTTTTTGGTCACTTTTTTCGTAACTTTTTTCGCCATTTTAAACTAACCTACTTTCTCCTTTTCTGATTGCCTGTCGATTATTTCTTCTTGTTAGCCACAGTTCTCTTCGGACCCTTACGCGTTCTAGCGTTGTTCTTCGTGTTCTGTCCGCGGACCGGGAGTCCCTTTCTGTGGCGGATACCTCTGTAGCAGCCAATCTCCTGAAGTCTCTTGATGTTCATAGCGGTGTCACGGCGAAGATCACCTTCCACCATGATACCGAGTTCTTCAATGGCGACCCTGATCTTATCTACTTCTTCATCTGTCAGATCTCTGACACGTGTATCAGGATTTACCTTCGCTGCCGCGAGAATCTTGTCCGCGCTGGATCTGCCGATACCATAAATATAGGTAAGACCGATCTCGATACGTTTCTCTCTTGGTAAGTCTACACCAGCAATACGAGCCATGAATATTTCCTCCGTTCGTTTTGAGTGCGGGATCCGCACCCGTCAATTGTGCCTAACTGGGGTGAACATAGTCACCCAGCCGCGCCTTCGCGCGACCTTTCCAACACATTAAGCCATGGCGCCACCCGTAACCTGCGCCTTGCAATGCATGCTGCCTCTGCGACCAGCGGTACGTTGTTGTGCAGAGTTGTTTACTGCAAGATCCTGTGTTGGTATTAAACCAATATCGCAACGAAATAAATCCTGTTTATCTCTAAATCCTGTTTATTTCATCGTATATTGTCTGTGCCGTGCTTACGCGGGCACAGTTACCGCTGTTTGTGCTTCTCAGCCCTGCCTCTGTTTGTGCTTCGGGTTTTCACAGATAACTCTGATACTGCCCTTCCTCTTGATGATCTTGCACTTTTCACAGATGGGTTTAACTGATGACCTGACCTTCATGGCCTATCCTCCTTTCCACCTATCTTAAGCCGTTTTTGGGCGCACAAATAGACATAGTGCACCCTGATGCGAAAGTACAGCTAACATTATACTGCCGCATTTAGAAAAAAGCAAGTACGAGATTTATTTATCTCTCCAGATGATTCGTCCCTTGGAAAGATCATACGGAGAAAGCTCTATCTTTACCTTGTCGCCCGGAAGGATGCGGATAAAGTTCATGCGGAGCTTACCGCTGATATGCGCCAGCACCACATGCTTGTTCTCCAGCTCTACCCGGAACATCGCGTTCGGCAGTTTCTCAAGTACTGTGCCTTCCACCTCAATGACATCCGTCTTTGACATCTTATTCCTCCTGTTGGTCGACCCTGTTATAATCTGAAAGGATCCTTCGAATATCCGCGTCCGTCCCGATCTGTTCCATCTGCGCAAGCAGTTCCTGCGGCAGATGCCGGATCAGCTGTACGTGCTTTGTGTTTTTGCGTTTCGGCTTATCGAGCGGGCGGAGCCTGCCGTCCGACAGAAGCACCGTATCCCCGTCCGTTTCCGTCACCACGTAAGTTTTTCCTTTGTCGTGACCGGCCATGGAGACCGCAAGCATTTTTGCCTCTATACTCATTCCGCGGCCGCCTCCCGTCCCGGCCCTTTTCCCTTCCGTCCGCCCGGCAGCGTCAGTATCTCCGGATCAGACTCGGTGATCAGCACCGTATTTTCATAGTGAGAGGCCTTCCGGCCATCCGCGGTGACAACGGTCCAGCCGTCGTCTTTCCACTCTACCTCCCGGGTCCCCGCCGCAAGCATGGGCTCTATGGCAAGCGTCATGCCCGGCACCAGGAGGATGCCCTTCGTCTCCTGCGCGAAGTTCGGGATCATCGGATCCTCATGCAGGCTCCTGCCGATCCCGTGCCCGGCGAGATCCCTGATCACACCGTAGCCGCGGGCCTCGGCCCAGTTCCCGATCGCAGCGGAGATCTGATAGAGCGTGCAGCCCGGGCGGGCAAAGGCAAGTCCTTCGAAAAAGCTTTCCTCGGCCGCCTCGATGAGCGCCTCGTCCTCCTCACTGATCTTTCCGACCGCGTAGGTCCTCGCCGCGTCGGAGTGCCATCCTTTATAGACCATTCCCGCATCCAGGCTGACGATATCGCCCTCCTTAAGGATCCTTCCGCGGTCCGGGATCCCGTGGACGACCTCTTCGTTCACGGAAACACAGATCGACGCCGGATAGCCTTCGTAGTGCAGGAAATTCGGCACGCCTCCGAGGGACCGGATGAGCCTCTCCCCTTCCTGATCGATCTCCTTGGTGGAGATCCCGGGGCGGATCATTTTTTCCAGCGCGTCAAACACCTGCGCGAGCTTGGCGCAGGAGGCGCGCATCAGGTCGATCTCAGGTCCTGTCTTAAGATAGACCGGCATTTCAGTCCCCCAGAATGGAAATGATAGCGGCAAAGACTTCTTCCATGTCCTTTGTGCCGTCGACCGTGTGAAGAACACCCGCTTTGCCGTAATAGTCGATGAGCGGCTGCGTGGATGTATGATAGACCTCCAGACGTTTCGCGACCGTCTCCGGGTGATCATCCTGGCGAAGGATCAGCGCCTCTCCGCAGACATCGCAGACCCCTTCTTTTTTGGGCGGCAGATACGCTAAATGATAGGAAGCGCCGCATCCGGGGCAGGTCCTGCGTCCCTGCATCCTTTTAATGATATGCTCATCCGGCACATCAACATTGATGGCAAAGTCGATGGCTGAGCCGTCCTTCTTTTCAAGTGCTGCCGTCAGCGCTTCCGCCTGCGGAATGGTCCTGGGGAAGCCGTCGAGGATATATCCGTTCGCGCAGTCTTCCTGACTGATCCTGTCCACGACGAGGTCGCAGGTCAGGGAGTCCGGAACGAGCGCTCCCGCGTCAATGTATGATTTTGCCAGTTTCCCGAGCTCGGTATTGTTCTTGATGTTCGCCCGGAAGATATCCCCGGTGGAAATGTGGGGGATCTGGTACTTTTCGGCAATTCTTAAGGCCTGCGTACCCTTGCCGGCACCAGGCGCTCCAAGCATAATGAGTTTCATTCTCTCTCCTTCTGTAAAAAATGTGCTTCAGCTACCTTGGCCATGTGCTAAATACATATACACACCCGCCTCGATCACTGAAGCACATTTCCTCTCCGAGCTTACTCGCTCAGGAAACCCTTGTAGTTCCTAACGACCATCTGTGATTCGATGGACTGCAGCGTTTCAAGGATGACGCCTACGATAATGATGAGGGACGTTCCGCCAAAGGATACGGATGCGCCGAACACACCATTAAAGAAGATCGGGATGAGGACGACGATCGTAAGGCCGATCGCGCCGATAAAGACAATGTATCCCAGGATCTTGCTGAGGTATTCAACTGTCGGCTTGCCGGGACGGATGCCCGGAACGAAACCGCCCTGCTTCTTCAGGTTATCCGCGACCTCGATCGGGTTGAAGGTGATCGAAGTGTAGAAATAAGCGAAGAAGATGATCAGAACGATGTAAAGCAGCATACCGACAGAATAGACCGGTCTCTGGAAATTAAACCAGTTGTTCTGATTGAGCATGCCCACGATCACGGCGCCTGCTCCCTGCGGCGACTTGCCGAGGAATGCCACGATCATCTGCGGGATGGACATCAGCGAGGAGGCAAAGATGACCGGGATAACACCGGCGGTATTTACCTTCAGCGGGATGGAAGTTCCCTGCCCGCCGACGAGCCTTCTGCCCTGCATCTTTTTGGCATACTGTACCGGGATCTTTCTCACAGCATCATTCAGGATGATGACCAGCACGATCGTAAGAACGATGATCGCGATGATGATGATCGCGGCAAGCGTTCCCTTCGCGATCGTCTTATTGAAGACGTAGCTGTTGAACAGTGCCGAAAGATCCTGCGGAAGCCGGGAGATGATGTTGATCAGAAGTACGATAGAGATACCGTTCCCGACGCCCTTTTCCGTGATCTGCTCACCGATCCACATCAGGAATGCGGAGCCGGCCGTAAGAGCGACGATCACCGACATAACATTGACAAAATTGACAGCCTGCAGCAGACCGGAACGTCCGAAGCCGATCACCATGGCGATACTCTCGAACAGAGCAAGGCCGACCGTCACAAAACGGGTGATGTTCTGGAGCTTTTTCCTTCCGTCCGCGCCGTCACGCTGCATCTCCTCCAGCTGGGGGATAGCGATCGTAAGAAGCTGAATAATAATCGAAGATGTAATGTACGGGGTGATATTCAGCGCAAAAATGGACATCTTCTCAAAGGAGCCGCCGGTGAAGGCAGAGAAGAAGTTGAATGCGCCGGTGGCCTGCTGGGAAGCAAACCACTGGGCAAAATATCCTCTGTTCACACCGGGGATCGGAAGCTGGGATCCGAGCCTTACAACGACCATCATCATGAACGTGTAAAGGATCCTCTTCCGGATATCCTTGATTTTTAATGCGTTACGCAGTGTAGTTAACATCAGATCACCTCTGCTTTTCCACCAAGCTCCTCGATCTTAGCTTTTGCGCTTTCGCTGAAAGCGTTTGCCTTAACGTTGAGTTTCCTGGTCAGTTCACCGTTTCCGAGGATCTTGACCGGATCCTTCGCGGATCTGATGATGCCTTTTTCGAGCAGAGCATCTACTGTGACCTCAGCGCCATCCTCAAAAACCTCAAGGCGGCCAAGGTTGACTGCCGTAACTTCTACGCGGTTCCTGTTCTTGAAGCCTCTCTTCGGGAGTCTTCTGTACAGCGGCATCTGGCCGCCTTCAAATCCGATTCTCGGCTGGCCGGAACGGGCTTTCTGTCCCTTGTGGCCCTTGCCGGCAGTCTTGCCGTTTCCTGAGCCGTGGCCGCGCCCTCTCCTGAAGTTCTTGCTCTGTACAGAGCCTTCAGCAGGACTTAAATTCGATAAATCCATAACGACACCTCCTACAGTCTGTGCTGGACTTAGACTTCTTCAACCTTCACCAGATGGCGGACGCGGGCGATCATTCCTCTGACCGCGCTGTTATCCGGCATCTCCACCGTCTTGTTCAGCTTGCGGAGCCCGAGCGCTTCAACTGTAGCGCGCTGTTTCGGGATCGCACCGATCGGCGATTTCACCAGGGTGATCTTTAATTTCTCAGCCATCTCATAACCTCCTTATCCGCGGATCTCTTCAACTGATTTGCCGCGAAGTCTTGCGACCTCTTCCGGGCTCTTCAGCTGCTCAAGAGCGCCCATCGTGGCAAGGACAACGTTCTGCTTGTTGTTGGATCCGAGAGACTTTGTACGAATGTTCTTGATGCCTGCGAGCTCGAGTACGGTACGCACCGGGCCGCCGGCGATGATGCCGGTACCTTCGGGAGCCCTCTTGAGGAGCACCTGCGCGCCGCCGAACTTTCCGATGAAGTCATGCGGAACACTTGCATTCTCATCCATCGCCACGGTGATGAGTTTCTTCATGGCGTCTTCTTTGCCCTTGCGGATCGCTTCCGGAATCTCGGCAGCTTTTCCGAGGCCTGCGCCTACATGTCCATTGCCGTCGCCCACAACTACGAGGGCCGAGAAACGCATGTTGCGGCCGCCCTTTACGACCTTGACAACGCGCTTGATGGCAACGACTTTGTCATTCAATTCGAACTGGTTCGGATCAATGATTTCACGTCTCATCCTGTCTTTACCTTCCTTTCCTAGAACTGCAGGCCAGCTTCTCTGGCTGCGTCTGCCAATGCTTTGACCTTACCCTGATAGATAAAGCCTCCGCGGTCAAAGACAACTGTCGTGATATCTTTCTCCAGCGCCCTCTTGGCGATAACAGTTCCAAGATATGCAGCCGCCGCGACGTCATCGGTCTTCTCCAGCTCGCCCTTTACTTCCTTCTGTACCGTAGAGGCGGAAACAAGGGTCGTTCCGTTGGTATCGTCAATGATCTGCGCATACATATGTTTGTTGCTGCGGAATACGGCGAGGCGGGGCCTTTCAGCCGTGCCGCTGAAGCGGTTGCGAATTTTTCTATGTTTATTTTCGCGAACTTTTGTTCTGGATTCTTTGCTGACCATCTTCACACTCTCCTTACTTATTTCTTACCGGCCTTGCCGACTTTGCGTCTGATCACTTCGTAATCATACTTGATTCCTTTGCCCTTATAGGGTTCCGGTTTTCTCTTCTCTCTGATCTCCGCGGCATACTGGCCGACCTTCTCTTTGTCGATACCGGAAACGATGATCTTGTTTCCGTCGACCTTGGTCTCGATGCCTTCGGGATCGTCCATCTCTACCGGGTGAGAATATCCGAGCGTGAGTGTAAGCTTCTTGCCTGCCTTGGCAGCTCTGTAGCCGACACCGTTAACTTCCAGCGTCTTGGTGTAGCCTTCGCTGACGCCGACTACCATATTGTGGATCAGGGTCCTGGTCAGACCGTGAAGAGATTTCATCTTCTTCAGATCATTCGGCCTGCTGACGACCACCTGACCGTCCTCCAGTTTGATCTCCATCTCCGTCGGGAGCGTTCTTGTAAGCGTTCCCTTGGAGCCTTTTACGGTTACTACATTGCCTTCTGCGATATCTACAGTAACACCTGCAGGAATAACAACCGGCATTCTACCGATTCGTGACATGCCTATTTCCTCCTAACTTAGATTTTCGGAAAGGAGCTTCTCCTCTCTGTTTTCAGTACTCATCGGGGCTGGCATTCAGCCCGCGCGTTTACCAGACAAATGCCAATACTTCGCCGCCGACGCCGAGTTTTCTGGCCTGTTTGTCGGTGATGACGCCCTGGTTCGTGGAAACGATAGCAATGCCCAGACCACCGAGAACGCGCGGCATATCATCCTT
Organism: uncultured Lachnospiraceae bacterium; assembly: GCA_905235435.1. GTDB lineage: Bacteria > Bacillota > Clostridia > Lachnospirales > Lachnospiraceae > CAMOKZ01. Next base: position 31,954 of record CAJOLD010000011.1, on the reverse strand, counting down.
GCCTGCGTAGACAGACCCGGTTTGGAGATCCGCTTAAGTCCGGAAATGATCCTCTCATTCTTATCTTTGCCATACTTCAAGGTGATGCGGATGGCCTTGAAGGCTCCGTCATCGACCAGTTCGTATTTGGCGATATAGCCCTCGTCGACCAGGATGTCGGCGATGGCGATCTTCATCTTGGATGCCGGTACATCGACCGTATCATGTTTTGCAGTGTTTGCGTTGCGGATTCTTGTGAGCATATCCGCGATCGGGTCATTCGTTGTCATGTTAGTTTCCTCCTTCAGACTTGACATGTACATGTTTTGCGGAGCATGAGGCCCCGCCGGCTGCCCGCGCAGCCCATTAATATTACCAGCTTGCTTTCTTTACGCCCGGGATCTCGCCCTTGTAGGCCAGCTCACGGAAGCATACACGGCAGATGCCGTATTTTCTCAGCACGGAATGCGGACGTCCGCAGATGCGGCAACGTGTATAAGCACGGGTCGAGAACTTCGGAGCACGCTGCTGTTTGACCTTCATTGACTTCTTAGCCATGAAAAATATCCTCCTCTTATTTCTGGAAAGGCATGTTGAACAGTGTCAGCAGATAACGTGCCTCTTCGTCTGTCTTCGCGGTGGTAACGAAAATAACGTCCATGCCGCGTACCTTGTCGACCTTGTCATACTCGATCTCGGGGAAGATCAGCTGCTCTTTGATGCCGAGCGCGTAATTGCCCCTGCCGTCGAATGCGTTCGGATTTACGCCGCGGAAGTCACGGACACGCGGAAGAGCAAGGTTGATCAGTCTGTCAACGAACTCGTACATCTTCTCGCCGCGAAGGGTCGTCTTGCAGCCGATCGCCATGCCTTCACGGATCTTGAAGTTTGCGACAGAGTTCTTAGCCTTTGTCATCACTGCCTTCTGGCCTGTGATCGTCTCCATATCCTGAATGGCGGATTCGAGCGCTTTCGCGTTTTCTCTTGCCTCGCCGACGCCCATGTTCACAACGACCTTGTCAAGCTTCGGAACTTCCATGATGTTCTTGTAACCGAACTTCTTGATCATAGCGTCGACAATCTCGGTCTGATAGATCTCTTTTAATCTACTCACTTTGTGCACCCTCCTCTCTTATCAGTCGATGACTTCGCCGGTGCGTCTGGCGACCCGGACCTTCTTGTCCCCGTCTACCTTGAAGCCGACTCTGGTAGGTGCGCCCTTGTACAGATACATTACGTTTGAAGCGTCAATGAAGGCTTCCTTGGTGACGATGCCGCCCTGCTGGTTCGCCGCGTTCGGCTTGGTGTGCTTGGACACAATGCCGACTCCCTCGACCAGGACTTTGCCGTCCTTCACTGCAAGGACCTTGCCCTCTTTTCCTTTATCTTTGCCGGCGATCACTCTGACGGTATCGCCTGTCTTGATCTTCATCATGTCTGTGATCCTCCTATAACACTTCCGGAGCCAGGGAGACGATCTTCATGAACTTCTTGTCACGAAGCTCTCTTGCCACCGGCCCAAAGATACGGGTCCCTCTCGGAGTATTGTCCTCCTTGATGATAACAGCAGCGTTCTCATCAAAACGGATATAGGAACCGTCTTTACGGCGGACACTCTTTACTGTACGGACGACGACTGCTCTGACAACGTCACCCTTCTTCACAACACCGCCAGGCGTTGCATCTTTGACCGTAGCAACGATAATATCGCCGATGCCGGCATATCTTCTGGTGGAGCCGCCCATCACGCGGATGCAAAGGAGTTCCTTCGCGCCGGTATTGTCGGCCACCTTCAGTCTGGTTTCCTGCTGTACCATGCTGGTCTACCTCCTTAACATTATTTCGCCCTTTCGACGATCTCCACGAGTCTCCATCTCTTGTCCTTGGACAGAGGCCTTGTCTCCATAACTCTGACCGTATCGCCGATGCGGCATTCGTTGTTCTCGTCATGCGCTTTCAGCTTGTAGGTCCTTTTTACGATCTTCTTGTAAAGCGGATGCTTAACATGATCTTCCACCGCTACCACGATGGTCTTATCCATTTTATCACTGACGACCTTTCCGGTACGGGTCTTTCTTAAGTTTCTTTCCACGGAACTTTCTCCTTTCTCTCACTGCGGCCCCGGCTTCTTATTTGCCTGCCTGCTCTGTGATAACAGTCTGGATTCTGGCGATGTTTCTGCGCACTTCCTTGATCCGGCTCGTATTGTCCAGCTGGTTCGTCGCATTCTGGAATCGCAGATTAAAAAGTTCCTTCTTGGCAGCCGTAAGCTCCTCCTGGAGTTCCTGCGCCGTCTTTGCTTTCAGATCTTCTACATACTTATTCGTTTTCACTGTTATCACCGCCTTCTAAGTCAGCGCGAGAAACGACCTTGCATTTGCAGGGCAGTTTGTGGCTCGCAAGACGCAATGCTTCTTGGGCAACTTCCGCCGGTACGCCGGCCAGCTCGAACATAACGCGTCCGGGCTTGACGACAGCTACCCAGTATTCGACCGTACCTTTACCGGAACCCATACGGGTCTCAGCGGGCTTCGCGGTCACGGGTTTGTCCGGGAAGATCTTGATCCAGACCTTACCGCCACGCTTGATGTAACGGGTCATGGCGACACGGGCCGCCTCGATCTGGTTGGACTTAATCCAGCAGGGTTCCGTTGCTACAAGACCATATTCGCCGTAAGTGATCTTGTTGCCGCGGTTGGACTTTCCGGCCATGGTTCCGCGGAACTGTTTACGACGCTTTACTCTCTTCGGCATTAACATTATTTATCGCTCCCTTCTTTTTTAGACGGAAGTACTTCGCCTTTGTAGATCCAGACCTTGACTCCGAGCTTTCCGTAGGTGGTGTCGGCCTCTGCGAAACCGTAATCGATGTCGGCTCTGAGGGTCTGAAGCGGGATGGTTCCCTCACTGTAGAACTCTTTACGCGCGATATCAGCACCGCCCAGACGGCCTGCAACAGACGTCTTGATGCCCTTTGCGCCGGCCTTCATGGTCCTGCTCATCGTGGACTTCATGGCGCGGCGGAAGGAGATACGGTTCTCAAGCTGCTGCGCGATGTTCTCGGCGACCAGCTGAGCATCTCTGTCCGGTCTCTTGACTTCCTTGACATCCAGGAGGACTTTCTTGTCCGTAAGCTTGCCCAGTTCTGCGATGACCTTGTCGATCTCCGCATGGTTCTTGCCGATCACGACGCCGGGCTTTGCGGTGTGGAGGGTGATCCTCACGCGGTCGGACGCGCGGTCGATCTCGATCCTTGAAACGCCTGCGTTGTAAAGCCTTTTCTTAAGGTACTCCCTGATCTTGTGGTCCTCGATCAGGTAGTCGGCAAACTGCTTGTCATCCGCGTACCATCTGGACTCCCAATCTTTGATAACGCCGACCCTGAGGCCGTGCGGGTTAACTTTCTGTCCCATGATTGCCCTCCTTATTTCTCATTCAGCACGATGGTGATATGGCTCATTCTCTTCTCGATCCTGTAAGCCCTTCCCTGTGCCCTCGGCCTGATCCTCTTCATCGTCGGCCCTTTGTTCGCGTAGCACTCTTCAACGTACAGGTTCTCCCTGTGAAGACCGTTGTTGTTCTCCGCGTTCGCGATGGCTGACTTCAGCAGCTTGGCGATGACTTCGGATGCATATCTGGGATTATATGTTACGATAGCAAGTGCCGTGTCGACATCCTTTCCCCTGATTGCGTCAAGCACGTAGCACGCTTTCTGTACAGAGACGCGTGCGTAGGAAAGCTTTGCCGACGGTCTTGTATCCTTCTGCGCATTTCTCTCTCGCTTTATCTGCGATCTATGCCCCTTGGCCATAGATGTTGCCTCCTTTCATTCTCGGAGCCGGACGGCTCCGCAACGCCCTCCCCGGGCGGACTGGATGACCGGACCGCCTGTGCGGATCCGGGATAAGATCAAATTCAGTTATCTCACGCCGCTCTTCTTGTCGTCCTTGCCATGGCCTCTGTAGGTCCTGGTCACGACGAACTCGCCGAGCTTATGTCCGACCATATCTTCGGTGATATAGACCGGAACATGTCTCCTGCCGTCATGGATGGCGATCGTGTGGCCGACCATGGACGGGAAGATCGTGGAACGGCGGGACCAGGTCTTGATGACCTGCTTGTCGCCCGATGCGTTCATAGCATCAACCTTTTTCAGTAAGCTTTCATCCGCAAACGGTCCTTTTTTCAATGAACGAGCCATTGTATTTCCTCCTTAATTCTCCCAGATGATCCTTTAACTCAGTGCCCTGCCGTCTCTTCTTCTGACGATCAGCTTGTTGGAAGCTTTCTTCTTCTTTCTCGTCTTCAGACCCAGTGCAGGTTTGCCCCACGGAGTGCTCGGACCCGGACGGCCGATACCGGCCTTGCCTTCGCCGCCGCCATGAGGATGATCATTCGGGTTCATGACAGAACCGCGGACCGTAGGCCGAATGCCCATATGGCGTTTTCTTCCGGCTTTGCCGTAGTTGATCAGGTTATGCTCGCCGTTGCCGACGACACCGATGGTAGCGCGGCACTCGATCGGGACCATTCTCATCTCACCGGAGGGGAGACGAAGGGTCGCGTACTTGCCTTCCTTGGCCATCAGCTGCGCGGAGTTTCCGGCAGAACGGACAAGCTGGCCGCCGTGCTTCGGATAGAGTTCAATGTTGTGGACGAGAGTACCGACCGGGATCTTCTCCAGCGGGAGGCAGTTGCCCACGCGGACCTCAGCGTCCGGGCCGTTCATGACTTTCATGCCGTCTGTAAGGCCTTCGGGGCAGAGGATGTAGGACTTCTCGCCGTCCGCGTAGCAGATCAGCGCGATGTTGGCGGAACGGTTCGGATCGTACTCGACGCCGATGACCTTCGCCGGAATGCCGTCCTTATATCTCTTGAAATCCACCAGTCTGTATTTCTGTCTGTTGCCGCCGCCCTGGTGACGGACAGTGATCTTGCCCTGATTGTTGCGGCCGGCGTTTTTGCTCTTGGAAACAAGAAGGGATTTTTCCGGGGTCTTCTTTGTGATCGCATCGAAGTCGTAACCGGTCATCTGCCTTCTTGAAGGTGTATACGGTTTGTAGGTCTTAATACCCATGGTATGTCTGCTCCTTTCTTACCTGTCCGGGACAGGCTGCCAATATCTTCTCCCTGCTCTGCTCTCCCTTTCAGGGAAAGCGGCCGGGCTTTTCTGGCAGATCCGCGGTCTTACAGTCCCTGGAAGATCTCTATATCTTTGCTCTCTTCAGTGAGCGTAACGATCGCTTTCTTGGTCTTGGCGGTCTTGCCCACGACCATGCCGCGTCTCTTTTTCTTTCCGCCGATGTTCATCGTGTTGACCTGTTTGACCTTGGTCCCCTCGAACATTCTCTCAACGGCTTCCCTGATCTGGCTCTTGGTTGCTTCCGGATGGACCAGGAAAGTATATTTCTTTTCGGCCATGATGTTCATGGACTTCTCGGTCACGACCGGCTTAAGGATCACATCATAATATTTAAGGTCTGCCATTACGCGTACACCTCCTCGATCGCTGCCACAGCAGCCTTGGTGACGACCACGGTGCCGTACTTCAGGATATCATATACGTTCAGCGTGTTCGTCTGCGCGGTCTTCACATCCGGGATGTTCCTCGCGGAAAGGACCACGTTCTGGTCGTTGGCATCCAGGATGACCAGCGCCCTGTCGAGCTTCAGGTTGTCAAGCACCTTCTGCATCTTCGCGGTCTTGATCTCATCAAGAGCAAGCTCGTCGAGGACGATCAGTCTGCTTTCCTGAACTCTGCTGGTAAGAGCGGACTTGATAGCCAGTCTCTTTTCTTTCTTATTCATCTTGACAGCGTAGTCTCTCGGCACGGGGGCGAATACCATTCCGCCGCCGGTCCACTGCGGTGCCCTTGTTGAGCCCTGCCTTGCATGGCCGGTGCCCTTCTGACGCCAGGGCTTCCTTCCGCCGCCGGAGACCTCAGAGCGGGTCTTGGCTTTCTGCGTTCCCTGACGGTTGTTCGCGAGCTGCTGGACGACCGCGAGATGCATCAGATGTTCATTCACGTTTTCGATCCCGAACACGGCGTCGCTCAGCTCGATCGTTCCGACTTCCTTGCCTTCCATATTGTAAACAGATACGTTAGCCATCTGTCAGTTCCTCCTTTCCTGTACACAGGACTTACTTCTTCTCCGCCTTGACGGTTTCCTTAAGGGTGACGAGACTCTTCTTCGGTCCGGGAACAGCGCCCTTCACAAGGATAAGGTTCTTCTCGGCATCCACGCGGACGACCTCAAGGTTCTGGACAGTGACCTGTTCCGAACCCATGTGTCCGGCCATCTTCTTTCCTTTGAAGACGCGGCTCGGATCGGAAGCGGCACCGTTGGAACCGGCATGACGGTGATATTTGGAACCGTGCGCCATGGGTCCTCTGGACTGGCCGTGCCTCTTGATGGCACCCTGGAAGCCTTTGCCCTTTGAGATCGCGGTGGCATCGACTCTGTCGCCTTCGGCGAAGATATCAGCGCGGATCTCCTGCTTGACTTCGTAGCCCTCAGCGTCCTCAAAGCGGAACTCCCGAACGTATCTCATAGCGGGAACGCCGGCCTTTTCAAAGGCGCCCTTCTGGGGCTTGGCGACGAGCTTTTCGCGTTTTTCCGTGAAACCTACCTGGACAGCTTTGTAACCGTCGTTCTCTTCGGTCTTGACCTGCGTAACGACGCAGGGGCCTGCCTGCAGGACGGTGACGGGCACGAGCGTGCCTTCATCGTTGTAGATCTGGGTCATGCCGACCTTTGTTGCAAGAATAGCTTTTTTCATTTCTTTACCTCCTGATGTTCTACAGCGGACCGCATCCGCGGTCATCCTAGTCACAGGGCAGATATGTCAATATCGACCTGACAGGATTTCCTTATTATTATTTGGTCTTCATCTTGATGTCGATGTTCACGCCGGCCGGCAGCTCCAGCCTTGACAGTGCGTCCACCGTCTTCTGGGTCGGGCCGATGATATCGATCAGTCTCTTATGAGTCCTCTGCTCGAACTGTTCTCTGGAATCTTTGTATTTGTGAACAGCTCTCAGAATGGTAACGACCTCCTTTTTAGTGGGAAGCGGTACCGGCCCGCTGACCTGGGATCCGGTCCTCTTGACTGTATCGACGATCTTCTTCGCAGAAGCGTCGATCAGACGGTGGTCGTAAGCCTTCAGTGTGATTCTCATGATCTGTGTTGCCATAAAAAAGTCGCCTCCTATTCGCACTTTTTGCAGTACGACAAGCGGTGACTGTACACTCTCCCGTGCGTTTCTTTTTTTCACGCGCGGTGTTTCCGCCCGAAAGCGGACATTTCTACCTGTACAGTGACTTGTCGCCAGTTTTAGAACATGACATTCGCTCCGCGTAAAAACCTGCGGCATCCCGCAGCAACCTTACGCATCAACGCTATCAATATCACAACAAACGAAGTATATCGAAAAACAGCGGGCTTGGCAAGCCTTTTTTTCCGCCATCTTTTGTTTTTAACTTTATTTTGTGTTTTATTTATGTATTTTTTTTAGTACAATCCGTATTTTCGTTCCCGGCGCGGTCCTTTTGACACACCGGGGGATCTATATTAGAATAAGAAGCGCGGCAAAACTGCCGCCCAGGAGGAAAGCATGCTGCAGGATAAAGAAACCCGGCGGACGAACGATATCCGCTATATGGAGGAGATCTCCCTCAACGCATGGCCGTCCCATATGATCGAGCTCTATGACGGCTGGCTCATCCGTTTTTCCCATAATTACACCTACCGCACGAACAGCGTGGAGCAGGTCGGGCCTTCCACCATCCCCGTGGATGAGAAGATCCGCTACTGCGAGGACGTCTACGCCGGCCTCGGATCCCCGTGCAGCTTTAAGATCAATCCGCTGCTGGATCCTTCCTTTGACGCCACGCTTGAAGCGCGCGGCTACGCGGTCCGCCACGTGACACAGGTCATGACCGCGGATCTGTCAAAGATCAGCATCGGGGAGCCTTCGTCCGTCGAATTTGAATTCGAGAACCGGACCGGTCTTCCCTCTGCCGTCACCTGGGAAGACTGCTGCGTCCAGCTCCAGAGCGACATCACCGACGAGTGGATCAGCGGCCTCTTCCATCTGAACGGGACAACGAACCCGACGCTCCGGCGCATCGTCCCCTATATGTATTACGCCATCCCGAAGGAGACCATCGCCGCCCGCGTGGAATGCGAGGGAAGGATGGTAGCGTCGGGGCTGGGCATCCGGGACCGCGACTATATCGGCATCTACGCGATCTACGTCTCTCCCGGCTGCCGCCGCAGGCACTACGCCAGGGCCATCTGCAGCACCCTGCTGCGAGAGGCGCGGCGGACCGGGGCGCAGCACGCGTACCTGCAGGTCGTGCAGGGCAACGCGGCGGCCCGCTCCCTCTACCAGTCCCTCGGCTTTGAGGATTTCTACACCTACTGGTTTCGAAGCAGATCTGTATAAGGAAAGGATCGGTATCACTCATGTGGATCGCAAACGGCTGGAAAGACTACGAAGTGCTGGATACCGGAAGCGGCGAAAAGCTGGAGCGCTGGGGAAACTATTTCCTCATCCGTCCGGACCCGCAGGTCATCTGGGACTCTCCGCGGAAGGATCCGCGCTGGGACCGCGCGCACGGGCACTACCACCGCAGCAGCCGCGGCGGCGGCGAGTGGGAGTTCAACGGCCTCCCGGAGCAGTGGAGCATCCGCTACGGGCGCCTCACCTTCCAGCTTCGCCCCTTCAGCTTTAAGCACACGGGACTTTTCCCGGAGCAGGCCGTCAACTGGGACTGGTTCTCCGAAAAAATACGGACCGCCGGGCGGCCCGTGAAAGTTCTTAATCTGTTCGCCTATACCGGCGGCGCTACGCTTGCGGCGGCAGCGGCCGGCGCCTCGGTGACCCACGTGGACGCCTCGAAGGGCATGGTGGGCTGGGCAAAGGAAAATGCCGCCGTCTCGGGGCTTGGCGATGCCCCCGTCCGCTGGCTCGTGGATGACTGCACCAAATTCGTGCAGCGCGAGATCCGCCGCGGCAATCACTACGACGCCATCATCATGGACCCGCCCTCCTACGGGCGCGGCCCGAAGGGCGAGATCTGGAAGATCGAAGAGTCCCTGTGGCCCTTCGTGCAGCTGACGGCGCAGCTCTTAAGCGACCGCCCGCTTTTCTTCCTGATCAACTCCTACACCACGGGGCTCTCCCCCTCGGTCCTCTCCTACATGCTCTCGCTCATTCTGCGCGGGAAGGGCGGGACCGTAGACGCGCAGGAGATCGGTCTTCCCGTCACGGACACGGGCCTTGTGCTGCCCTGCGGCGCGGCGGGGCGCTGGAGCGCAAAGTAGACCCGGGCGCTCTTTATTTCCACAGTTTGTTTATCAGATCCGGCAGTTCCCTGATATCCTGAATGCGGGGGACGGCCGGATCTTCTACTTTTCCGAAACCGTAGCCGGCGTGGATGAAGGTCATCCCCGCCCCGCGGGCGCTCTCATAGTCTCCCTGCGTATCCCCGATGTAGATCGCCTCGTCAAGGCCGTTCCGCTCAAGAAGGAGCTTCAGGTTGTCCACCTTGAAGAGCCCGGTCGCGCCGAAGCTCTCAAAATCCGAAATGATGTCCTCTATCCCGCACCACTTCATGGTGACTTCGATATAGCCGACCTGGCAGTTGCTGACGATAAAGAGAGGATAAGACGCCGAAAGGCTCCGGAGCGTCTCGCTCAGCCCCGGATAGACTTCCCCGCTGTGGTCCTGCAGGTATTCGACCTCGTACTCACAGCAGCCCTCCGTCACTTCCAGCCGCCTTTTGTCCGGAAGACCGGCAAACAGCGCGTCCCCGATCTGGGCCATCGTAAGCCCCATCACCCTTCTCATATCCGCGCCGGTAAGAACAGGCTCCGCGTCCGGCGCGTTCGCCAAAAGCCACTCGTTCCAGGAATCCGCGACCACCGCGCAGGAATCCCAGAGCGTTCCGTCCACATCAAACACGATCCCTCTTTTTTTATCCGCCATCTTTCGATCCTTTTTTATTCGCAGGCAGGGAAACGCCCCGGACCGCTCCGGACCGGCCATTTTGGCCGGCCCGCGCTCCCGGGGCCAAACCCGCTGCGGTGTCAATTGTTATGATTACGCTTCCGCAAACTGATCCTTGCCTACGCCGCACAGCGGACATTCAAAATCCTCGGGGATATCCTCCCACTTCGTTCCGGGCGCGATTCCTCCTTCCGGATAGCCGGCCTCTTCATCATATTCCCAGCCGCATACCTCACATACATACTTCATCCTTTTCACCTCCTTCTGTTTTCTGTTTTCTTTTATTTTTATCTTTTATCTTTTATTATCTTTTATTAAATGGTCTCTCTGATCGCATCCGCAAGCGCCGCGAGCTCCTCCCTCTGTCCGGGAGCGAGGGCGGACTTTACGGTCACGCTCTTTTCCAGGATCTGCACGTTCTTGCATCCGGAAAGCTGTTCGCGGATGAGCTTTGCCGCGGCGGGAGCCCAGCTCCCGTTCTCGATCACGGCCGCCGTGCGGTTCTGGATGTTGTGCGCCGCAAGATCATGCAGCAGATCCTCGGTCTTTACGAACAGGCCGTTGTTGGTGGTCGCGCTCGCGATCACGAAATGGCTCATGCGGAAGATCGCGGCGATGATATCCGCCGCCGGCGTCACGGAAACGTCGTACACTGCGGTCTTTACCCCGGCCTCCCGCAGCATGGCGGAAAGGATCTCGGCGGCATTTTCGGTGTGTCCGTAGACCGAACCGTAGGCAATGACGACGCCCTTCTCCTCCGGCGTATAGCTGCTCCAGCGGTCATATTTTTCGGTGATGAGGCCGATATTCTCACGCCAGACGGGCCCGTGCAGCGGGCAGATCATGCGGATGTCCAGGGCAGCGGCCTTCTTTAAGACACTCTGTACCTGCGGTCCGTATTTGCCGACGATGTTGGTGTAATATCTGCGCGCCTCGTCCATCCAGTCCCGCTCGAAGTCCACCTCATCCGCAAAGAGCGCGCCGTTTAAGGCGCCGAAGCTTCCGAAGGCGTCCGCGGAAAACAGGATGCCGTCCGCGGCATCATAGGTCATGATGACCTCCGGCCAGTGGACCATGGGCGCCGCGACAAAGCTGAGCGTATGTCTGCCGACGGGAAGGGTATCCCCCTCTTTCACCGCCTTTGCGCTCACCTGAAGGCCCGGCGCGAACTGGCCGATCAGCCCGGTCGTCTTGGCGCTGCAGACGATCTCCGCTTCCGGATAGCGCGCGATCAGCTGCGCGAGCGTCGCGGAGTGATCCGGCTCCATATGCTGTACGATCACATAGTCAAGGCTCCGCCCGTCAAGGACGTGCTCGACATTTTCAAAGAACCTCTCTCCCACGGCCGCGTCCACAGTATCAAACAGGACCGTCTTCTCATCCAGGAGAAGATAGGAATTGTAGGCCATGCCGTTCGGAACGGCGTAAACGCCCTCAAAGCGGGGCAGCTTTCTGTCATTTGCGCCGACCCAGTACAGGTCGTCCGTTACTTTTCTGCAGCAGTACATATATCGGTTTCCTCTCTCATTATTCTTCTGATCATTATTCGAATTCTTCTACACCCGGATTATATCATCGTTCCCCGGTTTCGTCCACCGCTCAGAGCACGAAGAGCTCCGCGATGAGGACAGCCGCGCATCCCGTGAGCGCAACGCCGAAAAGATTGCCGCTCACCCAGGCGGCGATGCAGGCGGCCGCGAACCCGGCCGCGGCGGACCATACGGATCCCGTCGCGTGAAGGATGGCGGGAAAAGTCATGACGGAGAGCGTCACGTAGGGAACATAGTAGAGGAAGGAGCGCAGAAAGCGGCTCCTGATGGTCCCCCTGATCAGGGTCAGGGGCAGCGCGCGCACCGCATAGATCGTCAGCGCGGCGACAAGGAGATAGAGCCAGTTCGAGATCATCATATTTTTTCCTCCTTTGGCCCGGCGGCCTCCTCATCGGGATCCACCGGCCGTATCAGGGCTGCCGCCCCGGCGATCAGGATCGTCAGGATGATGATCTGCATCCCGGCCGAGATCTCCCTTATATGCGGGAGGACGGAAAACAGCCAGGACAGCGCCATCGAGCAGACCACGACGCCGCCGATAAAGCGGTCCCTGCGCGAGGGCGGGATGACCACGGCAAGGAACATGCCGTAGAGCGCCACGCTCAGCGCGTTCGAGATGCGGCCCGGCACGACGGTCCCGACCAGCACACCGATGACGGTGCCAAGCGTCCAGCCCGGCGCCGCGATGGCGGTCACACCGTAGGTATAGAAGGGGGAGAATTCCCCCGGGGCGGCCATGGAGACCGCAAAGATCTCGTCTGTCACGCAGTAGGACAGAAACAGCCTGTGCCGGAAGGGCTCTCCCTTCCTCAGCCTCTGCGAAAGGGCCGTTGACATCAGCAGATACCGCAGATTGACGACGATCGTCGTCAGCACCATGACAGCAAGCCCGCTCCCGGAGCCGATGACGGTCATTGCCGCGTACTCCCCGGCCGAGGCCAGCATCGTGATGGACATCACGCCCGCCTGGGCCGCGGTCATCCCGCAGTTCTTCGCGGTGATGCCAATAGTTAAGGCCACAGCGAAATACCCGATCGCGATCGGGATCCCGTCTTGCAGCCCTTTCATAAACCATCCCCGCCTTGCGGCGGGGATTCCCTCATTATTCTTCATTATTCCTCCACGGGCCGGCGCGTTACCGGTTATCGTCCATCACCGCGTATCCGTCAAAGAAATCGTTGAAATAGACAGGCGCGTTGACCAGCGAGTAGCCGTCGATGAACCGCCTTGTCATCCGCAGATAATTGTCTCCGAGCTCCATAAAATCCGTATCTCCCCAGAGTCCGCACAGATAGACCAGTCCTTCGCCGGTCAGATAGTTCAGCTGCTGGCTGGGATACTCCACCTCGGCGCCGAAGGGATAGAACAGGATGTCCGCTCTTCCGGTCAGCGGTTCGATCTCCTCTTCCCACTTTCCGATCTCATCCTCCAGCTCTTCGACGGTCATGCCGTCCATATAGCTGTGGGTGTACCCGGCGCAGGCAATGTTCCAGCCCGTCTGGCGCAGTCTGTCGGCAATGCCGGCCGCCGCGTCACGGTTCTCTTCAGCGCTTGCCAGGACCGTGTCCTCCAGGTAATAACCGAACACGCCGTTCTTGCCGGAGACCGATACGATTCCCTTCGCGCCGCGGAAGGAGAAATCCGGATGCTCCGCGACAAAGGAATCGACGATGGGGATCAGGTCATAGTCCCCCTTCAGGTCGTGTCCGTTCTCGTCGGTGTACACGGCCTTCACGTCCCCGTTTTCATCGAGGGCGAGCCTGGTCGCCATGCCGTCCCCCGCCTTTGCGTCGGCGTAGACAAGATCATCCTGCGAAAGGACGATGGGCTTCTTTCCGGCCGGGAGCTTCAGATCCTGCATCTCCATGGTCGTAATGCCCCGCCCGTCCGTCTCCAGCGCGGCGATGCTGTGAATGTCCACAAGGACGTAGTCCTTCTCATAAAGACTCTCGAGGATCTGCCTAAACTCCGTTGTCGTGAGCATCGTGCTCGCGTAGGTCTGGGAGCGCTCGTCGCCGTCAAAGGCGCGCCCGCCGTCCTCGATCAGCTGCGGAAAGCACAGATGCGGAACGTTCCCCTCCCAGGGGACAAGCGCTTCCTGGCTGCCGCGGTACTCCGCGATCAGATCCTGCGTGCGCTGATCGTCCTGCTCTTCGGAGGGAAGAGACTCCAGGAGGCTGACCGCCTCCTCGTAAAAATACCCGGACGCAAGAGCCGCTGCCCTGTCAAGATCCCCCGAAAGCTGCCTCTCAGCCTCGGATTCCGCTTCGCGCATCTCGCGCTCTACCTTCATCTGCGGGGTCTCGACCGGCTCATTGTTCTCATACATTCCAGTCGTGCCGATCGCCTCCGCGATCTGTTCGTTCATCTGGCTCCTGCTGCACCCCGTCAGTCCCGCAAGACCGGCGAGGAGAAGAACGGATGCTGCTTTCCCGAATCTCTTCATGGACATCTTGTTTCTCCCTGCGCCCTGCCCGGCGCGCGGATCAATCCTCCGCCACCACCCGGATCCTTACTGTTTTTTCTGCTTTTTTATAATCCTTCGTCCTGGCCGCCGTGATCTTGATATAGGCCGTTCCCTTCCCCCTGATATAGAGGCGGTTGTCCTTTACCTCAATGACCTTCGGGGCCGAGGACGTGAAGGTGAGCTCGCCGCCGCCGTCCGCGGAGGCCTTCAGCTTATATTCTTTGTTCTTTACGTAGGTCACCTTGTGCGAATTGGCGGTGATCACCTGCGCGCGCCTTCTGATCTTGTAGGTGAGCGTTCTTTCTCCGAAGTAATTGCCGATGCCGGTCACTTTGACCTTTGCCGTCCCGGCATGGAGGTTGTTCGCCCAGGAGAGCTTATAGTCCGTGCCCTTGGTCAGCTTCTTCCCGCCGTAGGTGACGGTCACCTTTGTGCATCTTCTCTTTCCGGTGTAGAGCACGCTGCTCTTCGCGAGGCTGATGCTGCAGGATGTGTGGTTGATGCTCCCGTGGCGCACACGGGAGGCTTTCATCGAGGGCGAACCCTCTTTTCCGCTCTTGTCGAGCGGGACAACGTAATAGTAGTACTTTTTCCCGACCTTTGTGCAGGTCGTGTCCACGAAGGTGGTCTTTCCGGCCGCCGCCTTTCCGAGCTTCTTATAGCTTTTGGAGGAAGAATCATAGCGGTAGACGTTGAAGCCGTATTTTCCGGCGTTCTGTGTCTCCACGCGGATCCCGTTCCGGATGTTCCTCGCCTGCACATGCACGACCGTGGTCCCGTATTTGGGCCAGTAAGTGTTTTTCGCGAGCGTGCCGCGGTTCGCGGAGGTCGCCTCCAGGTCGCCGGGCATCTCAAAGTTTTTGCACCAGTAGTAGCCGGCGTTATAGGCGCCGGAGGCCGTGTTGGACACGCCCTTCATGTAGGTGAGCACGCCCGGGAACCAGGTCTTCAGCTCATACTCCAGGTAATGCAGCTGTCCGTTGATCGTCCTGTAATTCAGCCCCTTGCTCCCGCAGTAGTCCTTCAGCCTGGTCTGGCGGATGCCGACCCACTGGCAGATGCCGTAGGCTCCGCCGAGGCCGTTGATATCCGCGATAAAGCCGGACTCCCGCTCGATGTTCGCCATGATGCCGCACGCCGCCGAAGCGGGCAGGCGCATGGTCTGCGTAAAGTACTTAAATGCAGTCTCCTCATTTGACGCTGCCCGGACAGGCCGGGCGCCTCCAGCCAGAAGGAGCAGCACCAGAAGAAATACTGCCGGTACGCTTTTTCTGAACTTCTCTCTCATGATTCGTCTCCTGTTCGTGATCGCTTACATTTTTCGCTTTTTTTACGTTTCTACGTATAATCTATTACAGATCTATGTCCCCGTCAAATACTTTAACGGCAGGGCCCCTCATATAGATCATATTTTCCGCGCGGTTCCAGGAGATCTGAAGGACGCCGCCCCGCAGATGGACGTTCACTTCGTCGTCCGTCCATCCGTTCTGCATGCAGGCGGCAGCCACGGCGCAGGCGCCGGTCCCGCAGGCCAGCGTCTCCCCGCTGCCCCGCTCCCAGACGCGCATCTGCACGTTCTGCCTGTCCAGGACGCGGATGAACTCGGTGTTCACACGGTCCGGGAAAATAGGCGCGTTCTCAAAGACCGGGCCCACAGAGGCAATGTCCAGACCGTCGACGTCATCGACCTGTGTTACGCAGTGCGGGTTTCCCATCGAAACGCAGGTGACCCTCCGCTCTTCTCCTCCGATGAGGAGCGGCGCGTCGATCACGCGGGGAAGATCGGTGATCACGGGAATGCGGGAGGCCTCAAACGCGGGCGCCCCCATCTCCACCGTCACCTCATTTACTTTCCCGTCCTCCACATGAAGATCCAGCGTGCGGATGCCGCTGCCGGTCGCCACGCGGATCCGTGTGCTCTTTGTCAGCCCGTTGTCATAGACGTATTTGCCGACGCAGCGGATGCCGTTTCCGCACATGGCGCCCTTCGAGCCGTCGGCGTTATACATCTCCATCTCAAAATCCGCCTCGCTGTTCGGCTTGATCAGGATGAGCCCGTCGGAGCCGATCCCGAAGTGCCGGTCGCTGACGAAGCGGGACACGGAGGCGGGATCTGCCACCCTCTCCTCAAAACAATTCACATAGATATAGTCATTGCCGGCGCCCTGCATCTTTGTAAATCTCATCGCTTTCCTCCGCTTTCCGCGGCATCCTTTAAGGCTGCCGCCTTCCGGGTCTCTTTCGCAATATAGACGAGCCTCCCGCACCGCGGGCCGGGCGCCCTGTCCGTGTAGGCGTCAAGAACCGCCTCCGGGGCAAGCCCCGCCTGCGCAAGGAGCCCGAGGACCGTCTCCTCTTCGTAGGCCTTCTGATAATGCGTCTCGTTAAATCTCCGGTAACTGCCGTCCTCCTCCTCGACGAAGAGGGTCAGGCCGTACTCGTTGATCTGTTCCTCCTCGTAGAAGGTGTTCTCCCAGATGAAGCTGCACCCCTCCCGGTTCTCGGCAAAGGTGCGGTCTCCCATCTGCCTGGCGTATTTCCAGGGAGTGTTCATATCAAAAATAAAAACGCCGCCGGGATCCAGATAGTTATTTACAAGTCTAAATACCTGCAGCAGATCTTCCTCATTCAGAATATAGTTGACGGAATCGCACACACTGACCACGGCGCGCACGGTGCCGTACAGTTCGAAGGAGCGCATGTCCTGCTCCAGATACAGGATGTCCGCGCCGCTCTCCTGCTTCTTTTCCTGCGCGATCCCCAGCATGTCCGCGGACGCGTCGATGCCGATCATATCATAACCGGCCCCCGCGAGGATCTCCGTCATGGTCCCCGTCCCGCAGCCGAGCTCCGCGATAAGTCCGTCCTCTATTCCCCTGCGGCGAAGCTCCCGCACGAGCCAGGCGCCCCATTTCTCATAGGGCACGTCGTCCATGAACCGGTCATAGACGGCGGCAAAGCTCCGGTACATTCCCATCTCACCAGATCCTCCCGAGAACCCCGTAGGAGAGCACGCTCATGATGACCGTCGCCATGATCAGGCCCAGCATGATCGCCGGAAGCGCCTTTTTGGTGCGGATCCCCAGCAGGGAAGCGATCAGGGAGCCTGTCCAGGCGCCCGTTCCCGGCAGCGGGATCCCCACAAAGAGGACCAGTCCCCAGAATTCATACTGCCGGATCTTTCCGCTCTTGTTCATCGCCCGCGTCTCCAGCTTTTCCACGATGCCGCCGAAGGTCTTTGTCGGGCGCAGGGCATCAAAGATCCTGCCGATCAGGAAGAAGATAAACGGCACCGGGATGAGGTTCCCGACGATACAGATGGGGATGGCGGTCCACATCGGCACATGCAGGAGCGAAGCCACGATCAGGCCTCCGCGCAGCTCCAGGATGGGGATCATGGAGACAAGAAAGATCAGCAGTTCGGGAGTGATCTTTCCTCCCAGGTTTGCCGCGAACCATTGCGCAAGATCATTTGTCATCGCTTCTGTGCTTCCTCCTCTGTGATCATCCTGCGAAGCGCCGCAAAGAGCGCGTCCATCTCCGCGTCCGTCCCGACGGTGATCCGCAGGCAGTTATCGATCCCCGGCGTGTTAAAATACCGGACGTAGATCTCCTCCTCCTTCAGCCTTTCGTACAGCTTGGAAGCCGGTACGCTCCTGTGGGAGGCGAGAATGAAATTGGTCCGCGAGTCCGGGAAAGAAAAGCCGAGGGAGGCAAGCGCCTCCTTGGCGCGCTCCCGTGTGGACACGATCTTCGAGAGACATTCCTCAAAGTACGCCTCATCTTCCAGGGCCGCGCACCCTGCGCCTATCGCGGCGCGGTTCATGGTATAGGAATTGACGGAAAACTTCACGTCGTTCAGGCAGCGGATGAGCGCCCGCGAGCCGAGCGCGTAGCCGATCCTCATGCCCGCAAGGGAGCGGGACTTTGAGAACGTCTGCACGACCAGGAGATTTTCATATTTGTCCAGCAGGCACACGGCGGAATCCCCGCCGAAGTCCACATAGGCCTCGTCGACGATCACGACCCTGTCCGGATTGGACGCCGCGATCTTTTCAACGGCGGACAGCCCCAGGGAAAGGCCCGTGGGGGCATTCGGGTTGGCAAAAATGATGCCGGAGCAGGAACGGCCGCAGTAATCCGCGGGGTCGATCTCCAGCCGGTCATTCAGCGGGATCCTCTCATAGGGTATCCCGTAGACCTCCGCCCAGGTGCTGTAGAAGGAGTAGGTGATCTCCGGGAAGAGCAGAGGCTCCGGCCCCCGAAAGAAGGTCAGAAAGCACATGGAGAGAACGTCGTCGGAGCCGACGCCGACAAAGACCCTGTCCGCGTCCAGCCCGTACCTTTCCGCGATCCTGCCCGTCAGCGGCGCGATGTCCGGCGCCGGGTAGCGCCTCAGGTCATCCCCGCCGATCTCCCGCAGGGCCCGGGCGACGCCGGGCGCGGGGGGATAGGGATTTTCATTTGTATTGAGCTTGATAACGTCCCTGCCGGAGGGCTGCTCCCCCGGTACATAGGGGGTCACCTTCCGGACTCTTTCTTTCCATCCGCTCATCTTTGACCTCACTGTTTTTTATTTCTTCGCAAGGCCGTAGAAAGCTGCCAGCTTTTCAAAGGCCTGCATGGAATTGCAGATCGTCTCATAGGATACACAGTACGCGATCCTCACGAAGCCCGGGCATCCGAAGGTGCTGCCGGGGACGATGAGCAGATTGTATTCTTTCGCCTTGGCGCAGAATTCCGCGTCATTCCCGATCGGGGACTTCAGGAAAAGATAGAAGGCGCCCTCGGGGTAGATAAAGGAGAAGCCGCAGGCGGAAAGGCCCTCGCAGAGCGTTTTCCTGTTCCTGTCATAGAAGTCGATGTCGGTCTTCTCGTCCAGGCAGCGGGCGACCGCCAGCTGGATGAGGGACGGCGCGTTCACGAAGCCCAGGATCCGGTTCGCCACGTTGGCCGCGCAGATCACATCCTCCGCGTCGTCAAGCGTATCCGGGAGCACCAGATAGCCGATCCGCTCGCCCGGCAGGGAGAGGGATTTGCTGAAGGAATAGCCCACGACCGTATTGTGATAGTACTTTGTCAGGTAAGGAACGAAAACGCCGTCATAGGCAAGCTCGCGGTAGGGCTCGTCGGAGATCAGGTAGATGCTCGTGCCGTACTCCTTCTCCTTCGCCTCCAGGATCGCCGCGAGGCGCTTTACGGTCTCCTCACTGTAGACAACGCCGGACGGGTTGTTCGGCGAATTGATGATCACGGCCTTCGTCGCGGGGCCAAGCATCTCCTCAAAGGCGGCGAGATTCGGCTGGAAGGTCTCCGTGTTCGCGGGGACCACCTTCAGGACGCCGTCATAGTTCGCCACGTAGGAGCGGTACTCGCCGAAGAAGGGGGCAAAGACAAGGACTTCGTCCCCGGGATTGAGCAGCGCTTTCAGGATGACGTTCAGACCGCCGGCCGCGCCGACCGTCATGAGGATATTATTCTCCGTAAAGGACGTTCCGAAACGGCTGTTCAGAGAGTCCGCGACCGCCGCGCGCACCTCCTCGTATCCGGAATTGCTCATATACCCGTGCACCTTCACCGGATCCTCCGTCTGAAGGATCTCGATGGCGGCTTCCTTCACCGCGTCGGGAGCGGGAACGTTCGGATTGCCGAGACTGAAATCATAGACATTTTCCGCGCCGTAAATGGCGGACAGTCTTTTGCCCTCCTCGAACATCGCGCGGATCACGGAACTGTTTGCCACCAGGCCTTTCATTTTCTCTGAGATCATAATATCCTCCTTTATATCAAGCCGCCGGTCACTCGACGATCAGGTTCTCGCGGCGCATGACCGCGATCACATCATATACATACTTCGCGCAGATCTCGTCGCTCTCCGCCTCTGTCATGACGCGGATCAGGGGCTCCGTGCCGCTCGCGCGCACCAGGATGCGCCCGTCGCTGCCGAGCTCCGCCTTCGCCTGTTCGATGGCCGCCTTCACAGCCTCGTTCTCCATGGCTGCCTGCTTGTCGGAGACCTTTACGTTCTTTAAAAGCTGCGGGTAGATCCTGACCTCATCCGCAAGGTCCGCGAGGCTGCGCTTGGTCTCGATCACCGTCTCCATGATCATCAGGGAGGTGAGGATGCCGTCGCCGGTCGTCGCGTGCTTGCTGAAGATGATGTGTCCGGACTGTTCTCCGCCCAGGCAGTTGCCGTTGGCCATCATGTTCTCGCAGACATACTTGTCGCCGACCTGGGTCTGCTCGTAGGAGATGCCGATGTTGTCAAGGGCTTTATACAGGCCGATATTGGACATGACCGTCGTCACGATCGTATTGTTCGCGAGCCTTCCGGTCTCCTTGAGATATTTGCCGCAGATAAAGAGGATCTTGTCGCCGTCCACGATGCGTCCCCTTCCGTCGACCGCGATGCAGCGGTCCGCGTCCCCGTCGTAGGCAAAGCCGAGATCCAGCTTTTCCTCCAGGACATAGCGCTGCAGCTCCTCGATGTGCGTCGAACCGCATCCGCGGTTGATGTTCGTGCCGTCCGGGTCGTTATTGATCACATAGGTCTTTGCGCCGAGGGCGTCGAAGACGCTCTTCGCGATCGAGGAAGCGCTGCCGTTCGAGCAGTCGATTCCGACGCGGTAATTCTTGAAGGACCGCGTCGCGATGGAGATCAGGTAGCCGATGTAGCGGTTCCTGCCGGAAACGTAGTCGACCGTCCGGCCGATCCTGTCGCCCGTGGCAAGCGGGATCTCTCCGGACTTCCCGTCGATGTAATCCTCTATCCTGCTCTCGATCTCCGCGTCGATCTTCTGTCCCGTCGCGCCGATGACCTTGATGCCGTTGTCATAGTAGGGATTGTGACTGGCGGAGATCATGATCCCGCAGTCGAACCCGTCGAGGCGCACGCAGAAGGCGACGCTGGGCGTTGTCGTCACGTGAAGCAGGTAGGCGTCGGCGCCGGAGGCGGTCAGCCCCGCCGAGAGGGCGTCCTCAAACATGTAGCTGGAGCGGCGCGTATCCTTGCCGATAACGATCCTGGCCTTGTGATCCTGTCCGTAATACCAGCCGAGATAGCGTCCCACCATGAACGCGTGCTTGACCGTCAGATCTTTGTTGGCCTCACCGCGGAAACCGTCAGTTCCGAAATACTTTCCCATCGTCTGCCTCCTTTACCCTGGCATTCTTTTCTCTAAGCCGTCTCGTCCATCTTCGCGAGCTTCGCCGCCTGGTCGGCCGCGATGCACGCGTCTATGATCTCCTGGATATCTCCGTCCAGGATCTTTTCCAGTTTATACAGCGTCAGCCCGATCCTGTGATCCGTCACACGGCCCTGCGGGAAATTGTAGGTCCTGATCTTCTCGGACCGGTCGCCCGTCCCCACCTGGCTGCGGCGCTCCTCGGCCTGTTTGTCGTGCGCCTTCTGCAGCTCCAGGTCATAGAGCTTCGCGCGCAGCACTTTCAGGGCCTTGTCCTTATTCTTCAGCTGGGACTTCTCATCCTGGCAGGAGATCACGATGCCCGTCGGGATGTGGGTCAGCCTGACCGCCGAATCCGTTGTGTTTACGCACTGCCCGCCGTTTCCGGAGGCGCGGAACACATCGAACTTCACGTCGTTCATATCGATCTTGACGTCAACGTCCTCCGCCTCCGGCATGATCGCTACCGTGATGGTGGAGGTGTGGATCCTTCCGCCCGATTCCGTCTCGGGCACCCGCTGCACGCGGTGCACGCCGGATTCGTATTTCAGCATGGACCAGGCGCCGCTGCCGGTGATCATAAAGCTGACGAACTTCATGCCGCCGATGCCGATCTCCTCCGCGTCCATCGTCTCTACGCGCCAGCGCCTGGCTTCCGCGTAGTGCACATACATCCGGTATATTTCGGCGGCAAAGAGGGCCGCCTCATCCCCGCCGGCGCCGGCGCGGATCTCCACGATCACGTTTTTGTCGTCATTGGGGTCCTTCGGCAGAAGAAGCACTTTCAGCTCCTTCTCCAGCTCTTCGCGGCTGCTGCGGGCATCCGCCAGCTCCTCGCGGAGCATCTCGCGCATCTCACGGTCCGACTCCCCGTCCAGCATCGCCAGACAGTCTTCCTCCGTCTCCCCGCATTTTTTCCACGCCCGGTAGGCCTCCGCCACCGGCGCAAGATCGCTCTGCTCCTTCATCAGCCTCTGGAACCGCGCGGGATCGCCGGCCACGTCCGGCTCGCTGAGCATCCGCGTCACTTCCTCCAGCCTGGTCAGGATATCCTCCAGCCTGTCAAACATTCTTCTTCCTCCCGCGCACCACGCGGTCCCTTCCGGAAAGGTCCCTCACGGTGCGGATATCCGTAAATCCATGCTCTCTCATCATTTCGGAGACCGCGGCGGCCTGATCCGCGCCGATCTCCAGCAGAATATGACCGCCCTCCGAAAGGTAAGGCCCGCATCCCGCGAGAATGCGCCGGTAGAACGCAAGGCCGTCCGGCCCTCCGTCCAGCGCCCCGCGCGGGTCGTAAAGGCGCACCTCGTCCATCAGTGTCCCGATCTCTTCCGTCGGAATATAGGGCGGGTTCGAAACGATCATATCAAAGGGGCCCTCTGCCTCTGCGAAAAGGTCTCCGCAGATCCACTCCGCGCGAAGGCCAAGGCGGCCGGCATTCTCCCGGGCCACGGCAAGCGCCTCGGGGGAGATGTCCGTTCCGGTCCCCGCAGCGTTTGGGCACAGGGCAAGAAGGCTTAAAAGGATACAGCCGGAGCCCGTGCATACGTCCAGCACGCGCATCCCGCCGCGCAGATCGCGCAGGGCCTCCTCCGCGAGGGTCTCCGTATCCTGCCGCGGCACAAGGACGTCGCCTGTGACCGCAAAGGAGAGGCCCATAAAGGACTGCTCCCCCGTGATATGCTGCAGAGGAACGCGCTTTGCGCGCCTGCCGCAAGCTGTTTCGTAAGCCGCGAGCGTCTCCGCGGGCATCGCCTCGCCCCTGTGAAGGAGCCAGAAGGTGCGGTCAATTCCGGAGACGTACTGCATCAGCACCCAGGCGTCGGCCTCCGGTTCCGGCACGCCGGCCTCCCGGAGCTTTTCCCGGCACGCGTCAAACGCTTCCTGCCAGGTCACTGCAGCTCTTC
The DNA here is from genome assembly GCA_905235435.1 of uncultured Lachnospiraceae bacterium. GTDB lineage: Bacteria > Bacillota > Clostridia > Lachnospirales > Lachnospiraceae > CAMOKZ01. The sequence continues at coordinate 8,849 of CAJOLD010000011.1, read as the reverse complement.
CTCCCCGGCGGGGGCTTCGACTTCGAGGTCATAGTCCGCGCCGAAATTCTCATTCAGGTATTTCTTCCAGTCGAACACAGCCTCCACGGAGGCGATGCCGACCTCGATCATCGAATCGTCCGGTTCCTTCGTCGTCATCCCCTGCAGGGCAAGGCCCGGCTTGCTGATGACATTGACAAAGGCATTATCACAGCGCCCCGCGAAGCGGATGATCTCATAGGAGACGCCGGCGACCACCGGCACCAGGAGCAGGCGCACCACGATCCTCAGCACCGGAGAATCGAAGCGGATAAACATAAAGAAGATAATACTGATCACCATGACATAGAGGAGGAAGCTCGTCCCGCAGCGCTTGTGCTGCCTTGAGCTCTTCCTCACATTCTCCACGTTCAGCTCCATCCCGTGCTCGATGCAGTTGATGCACTTATGCTCCGCCCCGTGGTACATGAAGGTCCTCTGGATCTCCTTCATCCGGGAGATCAGCAGGATGTACCCGAGAAAGATCGCCATGCGCAGGATGGCCTCGCAGGTGGAGATGAGAAGCTCCGACTTTGTCACCATGCGCAGACCGCTGGAGAGGAAGTAGGGAAGCATGATAAACAGCGCCACGGAGATCACGATCGAAAAGGCTACGGTCAGGCCCATCAGGGCGCCGTTGTCATCCTTTTTCTCCGCCTCCGGGCTGCCGCTCACTGCGGCGGCATGCTGGGCTCTCTCCGTCCCGGCCTTCTCCCGCTGCTTTTCGAGGACCTTTTCGGCCTCGTCCTCCCTGCCTTTCGCGCGCAGGGCCTCCGCCTTCTTTTCCGCTTTCTTCTGCTCTCCGGAGAGCCTCTCTTCCAGCTCTTCATCCGTCTCTTCCGCGAAGAAATCCGCGGAATACATCAGAGAGGACATGCCGAGCACCAGCGAATCGACAAAGCTGAACATCCCCCTGATGATGGGGATCTTCTGCACTTTTTCGCTGGGGATCAGGCTGTGGTATTCTTCTGTCTTAACGGCGATCTCCCCGCCGGACGTCCGGACAGCGACCGCGTACCGGTCCCCGTTCCTCATCATGACGCCCTCCATCACGGCCTGTCCGCCGATATTCGAATATTTCATATTATCCCTTCATTCAATAAAAGGTTGAGATTTTTCAACCTCAACCCTTCATTTCCACGATTATTTAGCTCCGATGCCGTATTTCCTGTTGAACTTATCGATACGTCCGCGGGCTGCCGCCGTCTTCTGCTGTCCCGTATAGAAGGGATGGCACTTTGAGCAGACCTCAACGTGGATGTCTTCTTTGGTAGAACCGGTAACGAATGTGTTGCCGCAGTTGCAGGTAACTGTCGCCTGATAATAGTTCGGATGGATTCCTTCCTTCATTTTTTCTCACCTCTCCTGTATGATCGTGAACTGCTTACGACCCCTCCGGCCGTCTGTTCCCGGTCGATCCCGCGATCTCATTTCCGCGGCGAAGCATTCCCGGGCTATCCCTGCAAGTCCCTGCAGTTGAGCGCAGCCTCCCGGCCATGGGCCGAAGATGTCTGCACAAATGCGAAAATGATTATAGCATGGGCAGACCGAAAATGCAACCGTTAGTTGCTGTCCGTATTTTCTTCCGTTTTTTCTTCCTGTTTCGTCTCCTCGGGGACCTTCAGCCGCACGGTGACGACCCGGGTCTTCGAGACCTTTTCCGCGGTCAGGCGCACGCCCTCCGGCGTTTCCACCGACTCTCCCTGGGAGGGCAGGCGGTCGAGCAGGCCGATCAGGCAGCCGCCGATCGAATCGTAGTCCTCCGACGCGAGGGAAAGCTCCAGCGCGTCGTTGATATCGTCCAGCTTCACGGAGCCCGTGATCAGGTATTCGCCCGGCCCGCAGCCGCGGATCAGGTCCTCCTCATCCTGGTCGTACTCGTCCCGGATCTCCCCGACCAGCTCCTCCAGCAGGTCCTCCAGCGTCACCATGCCGACGGCCAGGCTGTAATCGTCAAGCACGATGGAGAGGGGCACGGATTTCTCCCGCATCTCCACCATCAGCTCGGAGGTCTTCTTATTTTCATAGGTGAAATACGGCTCATACATGATATCGCAGGCGCACAGGCCATCCCTGTCGTCCCGGAGGAAGAAGTCCTTCATGTGGACGATGCCCACGATATTGCTCTTGTCCTCCCGGTAGACCGGGATCCGCGTATATTTTTCGCTGCGGAAAAGGTCCATCATCTCCCCCGCGCCCGCGGTCTCCTCCAGGCAGACCATCTCCGCCCGGGGGACCATGATATCCTTTGCCGTAGAGTCGCCGAAGTCGAACACATTGTAGATCATCTTCTGCTCTTCCTGCTCGATGACCCCGTCGCTGCGGCTGTCGCTGACGATCGTGCGAAGCTCCTGCTCCGTCATGGGCGCCGCGCCCTCATCCGTCCGGATCCCGAAGATCCGGAGCACGAGCCGGGCCAGTCCCTCTGTGATAAAGATCACCGGCCGAAACACGTTCATCAGGATCCAGATGGTCCGCGCGTCGGCAAGCGCGATCTTCTCCGCGCTGACGGAGGCGGCCGTCTTCGGGGTGATCTCCCCGAAAACAAGGATCAGCAGCGTCAGCACGCCGGTCGAAAGCCCCACGGCCCTGCTCCCGAAGAGCCGGATCGCCATGGAGGTGGACAGCGCGGACGCCGATATATTCACGATGTTGTTGCCGACCAGAATGGCGCTGAGCATCCTCCCCGGATCCTCCAGGACGCGCAGCAGCACCGCTGCCCTCCTGTCGCCGTCGTCGGCCAGATTGCGGATGCGGACCCGGTTTACCGTGGTCAGGGCCGTTTCCGCGGAGGAAAAGTACCCGGAGGCCGCCAGCAGCGCCGCCAGCACCGCAAGCTGTATCAGATCACTTCCATTCATTTCATCCTGCCATTTTCCGCCTACGGAAGGTCAGGCGAATCTCCCGCTATGCGCAGGATGTCCCTGATCTCCTCCACAGGCATATCCAGATATGCCGAGAGCTCTTCGGCACTCACCGGATGGCCCAGCTCCTTCTCGAGGCTGCGGGCCGCCCCGGCCAGCCGCTCCACCTTTGTGACCAGCCCTCTCCCCTTGTCATCCGCGTCCTTCTCGCCGCCGGCGCACGCCTCAAGGGCACTGCCGATCTCGGAGAGGAGGACGCGCCTGTAGGCGGCAAGATCCGCCTGCGGCTCCAGTTTGGACAGCGCGCTCACCAGGGCGAGGTTCCCCTCGCCGATCAGGTCCTCCGGGCGCGCCTCGGAATCCGGATACTGGGCAGCCATCTCCACGACCGAAGACAGATAGCGCTGCGAAAGCGCTTTGGCGGCCTCCGTGTCCCCGGCAGCGGCGCGCTCAAAGAGCGCCAGCTCTCCCTTCGCGTCATCCTCCGCGCTATCCTCCAGCGCGTCCAGTTCATCGAGGTAGATCGAGAGGCTCTCGGGGATCCCGTCCGCCTCTTCCCCCTGCGGCCGGGGGGCCGCTGGCTCATCCCCGGCGGGCACTCCCGTTCCGGTCCCCGCGCCGGCGCCGGAAGGCGTCCTCCCGGTCACTTTGATCCTCTGTTCTTCCAGATATGCGTAGATCAGCTCCATCTGCTCCGGGGTAAGCCCCGCGTGGGCAAAGAAATCGTCCACCTCCGAAACGGAAAGGACATTCCCCTTTTCCTCCGCAGTCTCCCGGATCTCATCGAGGAGCTGTCTGAAAATGATCTTCTGTTCCATTCTCTTCTCCCGGTCTTTTGCTTAGTCTATCCCGCAAGCGCCGCCAGCGCGGCCTCCAGCTGTTCGTCCACGTCCTTCGTCTCCGGATCGTCCGAACCGTCAACGTCCGGCGTGATGCCGGTCCCGTCGATGCTCGTCCCGCTCGGCGTAAAATAGTTTTCGGCGGTCAGCTTCAGCCCCGAGCCGTCCCCCAGGGAATAGGTCCGCTGTACGACCCCCTTGCCAAAGGTGGTCTTCCCGACGATCACGGCCGCCTTATTGTCTCCCAGCGCGCCTGCCAGGATCTCCGCCGCCGACGCGCTGTCCTCGTTGACCAGCACGGCGATCGGGATGTCCAGGCTCTCCTTATCATCGGAGAAAAACTCCTCCCGCTCCCCGGCGCGGTCCTCGGTGTATACGATCAGACATTCTGGGAGCAGTCTGTCCGCGATGCTGCAGACCGCGTCGAGGTTCCCGCCCGGATTGTCCCGAAGGTCGATCACCAGCGCCTCCGCTCCGTCCGCAAGGAGCCCGTCCAGGGCGTCGCGAAACTGCTGCACGGTGATGCTGTCAAACTCCGTGATCTTCACATAGCCCGTCTTCTCATCCAGCATCCTGCTCTCGACCGTCGGGATCTCCACGGTGGAGACCTCTGGCGCAAACTCCAGCTCCTCCTGTCCGCGCAGCACCCCGAGCGTCAGGCCCTCCGCGGTCTCCCGGATCAGGCTGCTGACCTCATCGATGCTCTTGCCGCGCACATCCTCGCCGTTTACGCGCAGGATAATGTCGCCCGCCAAAAGCCCCGCCTCCTCGGCAGGACTTCCCTCATAGACGAAACTGATCTTTACGTCCGGCAGGGCCCCCGCAGCAGCTTCCGGCTCCTCTTCCGATTCCCCTTCCGCGCCTTCGCCGACCACGTCCGGCGTCAGGATCACGCCGATTCCCACATAGGCGCCTTCGGTGCTCTCCATCAGATCCTGCATCTCCTCCGGAGAATAATAGGCGGCGTACTTATCATCCAGACCCGCCATCAGGCCCTTGAACATATAGGTCTCTATCTTGTCCGCGTCCGTGTCATAGAGGTACACGTCGTCGATGATATTTCCGATCGCGCGGAGCTTGCTGCGCACGCGGCCGCCCGTAAGAACGCCGGTCACGTCCTGCCGCCCGAGGGTCCCGTCTATGATCAGGACAGAGATGAGGAACCCGGTCGTGACGACCAGGGCTCCGAACAGCATGCCCCTGATAAAGCCGCTGCCCCGTCTGCGTCCCTGCTTATCTTCCGCTTCCCCGTCTTCGGTTTCTTCGTCTAAAGTCTGCTCATCAAAATCTTTCATGTGCCTGCTGCTGCCGGGTCTCCCCGGAGTCCTTCCAATATACAGATTGACCACCGGGATGGCCCCGGCGGTCAATCTGGGATCTGCATACTCCTGTTTCAGACGTTCCCCGTCTGTCAATAATCCTGGTCTTCCATGTACCGCATGTACTTAACGACCATGAGCGCGATCTTAAAGGTGATCGCATCCTCGAAGACCCGCAGGTCGAGGCCGGTGGTCTTCTGCAGCTTATCCAGTCTGTATACCAGCGTATTTCTGTGTATATAGAGCTGACGTGAAGTCTCCGAGACGTTCAGGCTGTTCTCGAAGAACTTGTTGATCGTCGTCAGTGTCTCCTCATCGAAGTCCTCCGGGGACTTCCCTTCAAAGACCTCCTTGATGAACATCTTGCAGAGCGGGATGGGCAGCTGGTAGATCAGGCGCCCGATTCCCAGAGAGCTGTAGGCGATGATCTTGCGCTCCGCGAAGAAGATCTTGCCGACGTTCAGCGCCATGCGCGCTTCCTTGTAAGAGCGGGAGACCTCCCGGATCTCGCTGACCACCGTACCGTAGGCGATGATCGCGTCGTCCCTGCGCTCCTCCGGCAGTACGCCGAGGATGCTGGCCGCAACGGCTTCGATCTCGGCCGTTCCTTCCTTTTCATCCAGCTCCTTGACGATGATCACGCTCTTTTCATCCACGGCAGTGATGAAATCGTGGCTCTTGGTGCTGAAAAGCCCGCGCACCAGCTCGAGGGAGCTGTTCTCTTTCTCGTGGTTCACCTCCAGGATGAGCACGACGCGCCTTGCTTCCGTATCGATATGGAGCTTCTTGGCCCTGTTGTAGATGTCTACAAGAAGGAGGTTGTCAAGAATAAGGTTCTTGATGAAATTATCCTTGTCAAAGCGCTCCCGGTACGCGACCAGGAGGCTCTGGATCTGGAAGGCCGCCATTTTGCCGACCATATAAAGATCGTCGCCGTTTCCTCCCACGATCAGGACATATTCGAGCTGGTTCTCGTCGAGGACCTTAAAATACTGGTATCCGGAGATCACCTGGCTGTCTGCCGGAGACTCCGCAAAGCTCAGCGCGGACTCCCTGAAGTCCTCCGCGCCCTCAAAAGTAGAGGCGAGCACGATCCCCTCCGTGTCGAGAACGCAGAGATCCGCCCTGCTGATAGCTTTCAGGCCGTCTGCCGTCGACTGAAGAACCTGATTGGATATCATCGCAAAAACCTCCTTTTTAGCGAGAGTGAAATTATAGCATTATTGTAATATGGTTTCCGAAAAAAATCAATGCGAATTGTATAATTTGCACTATCACTTCCGAAAGGTTTTCGGCAAAATATCAGACTGCGCGCCTCAGACCCCGAAAAGCAGGTCGCCGTAGGAGGGCATCGGCCACAGTTCCTTGTCCATGATCATCTCCATCTTATCGACGGGGCTGCGCAGGTTGTCCATGGCGGGCACGACAAATACGCGGTAGAACCTGGCCTTGTCCGCTCCCTCGGGCAGCGCGGCCGCCTCGTCGGTCACTTTTCTGAGGACCTCGAGCGCCTCGTCCGTCTCCCTCAGAAGGATGAGCGTCTGGCGCAGCAGCCTGCCCTGGACCTCCGGATCCTGCCCGGCCTCCTTTACGGAGCAGACAGCGTCGGAGAGCGCTTTCGCGTAGCTGATAAAGCTGGGCACGAACTGCTTGCCGGCCATGTCGATCATGGTCCTTGCTTCTACATTGATCGTCTTGCAGTAGGTCTCATATTTGATCTCCACCCTGGATTCAAGCTCCGTGCGGGTGTAGACGCCGAACTTTTCAAACACGGCGACCGACGGTTCGGACGTGAGCGTCGGGATCGCCTCGACCATGGAAGGAATGTTCGGAAGGCCGCGCCTTGCCGCCTCTTCGACCCACTCCCTCGAGTACCCGTTGCCGTTAAAGATGATCCGCTTATGATCCGTCAGGAACTCTTTGATCAGCTCATGGACGGCCGTATCGAAATCCGCGGCATTCTCGAGCCTGTCGCAGGCCTCGCAGAAGGAATCGGCAACGATCGTGTTGAGGACGATGTTCGCGCCCGCGATCGTATCCCTCGAGCCCACCATGCGGAACTCGAACTTGTTTCCGGTGAAGGCGAAGGGAGACGTGCGGTTCCGGTCCGTCGCGTCCTTCATAAAGTCAGGCAGGGAGTTGACGCCTGTCTGGAGCACCTCTCCGCGTTTGCTCTTCGTTGCGTTCCCGGTCGAGATGAGCTGGTTCACCACATCCTCCAGCTGCTCTCCGATAAAGGCGGAGATGATAAGCCACAGCGTCCTCAACCCGGCGGCGATAAACCGAAGGAAATAAAGTATCACGTAAACGGCGTTGACGTAACCGTCATCGGCGAAGTTGTGCGCTACATCGACCCCCAGACCGGGAAACTCACGACGGAGGACATCCGGGACTACAGCCGGAAGAACCTTCTTGGGCAGTACGCGACGCTGCGGGATTTCCTGACCCACTGGGACGGGGCGGAACGCAAACAGGTCCTTCTTGAGGAGCTACAGAATCAGGGCGTGTTTCTCGACGCGCTGAGGGAGGAGATTGGACAGGAGGCTGAGAACATGGACGATTTCGACCTCATCATTCATGTGGCCTACGACCAGAAGCCACTGACGCGGCGGCAGCGCGTGGAGTATGTGAAGAAGCAGAACTGCCTCCAGAAGTATTCGGCGGACTGCCGGGAGGTGCTTTCCGCGCTGATGGAGAAGTATAGCGACGTGGGGATTGTCGAGCTTGAAAACCCGCGAGTTCTGGACGCGGTGTCGAACAGCCTGAAAAAGACCTCTGTCGAGATCATACGGCTCTTTGGCGGCGCGGCCCAGTACCGTCAAGCCGTGCGGGAACTGACGGAATACCTTTACAGCGCGGCATAGGGTCTGGAGATAACAAGTTAAGGGGGGAATGGACAATGAAAACCGCGATGTCAAAACTGGATAAAACTATTCAAATATTAAGAGCGTTGTCGGAACAGCAGCTTGACATGATTTACAACTATGCGCAGTTTATCAATTCTCTGCCCGCCACGGAATATCGCCCACGAACAGAAAGTGCGGAGCAGATTGTGAGCCGGCTTGCCGGACTTATTCCTGATGAAGGTAAATCCCTTGAGGATTACAGAATGGAAAGGCTGGAAGAACGTTATGGACCTCTTAGTTGACTCCAACGTTTTTCTTGACTTGATACTCGACAGAGACATAACGGGCGGCGTCAAACGATTGTTCCCGGCGATCGAGGAAAGGGAAGACAGAGCGTTTCTAACATCTTCTTCCGTCACGGATATGTTTTACATTATACGCAAATCGGTGCATAGCGTTGATAAGGCGTATGAAGCTCTATGGGATATTTTGAAGCTGGCGCACGTTCTATCGGTCAAAGAGGAAGATATTTTATTAGCGTTTCATGCGAAATGGAAGGATTTTGAGGATTGTGTCCAATTCATGACAGCGAAACGTACTCATATGAATTACATCATCACTGGAAATAAGAGGGATTTTGAAGATACATCAATCCCCGTTATATCTCCGGGCGAGTATCTTCTTATGTAAGGGGATATGCCAATGTCATTGAATAATTTTGTCCGTTCGCTTCAGAACATCATGCGCGGGGACGCGGGCATCAACGGCGACGCTCAGCGCATTGAGCAGATGGGGTGGATGCTGTTCCTAAAGGTCTATGACAGCCGCGAAACAGAATGGGAGATTTATGACCCGGACTTCCGCTCCATCATACCGGAGGAACTTCGCTGGCGAAACTGGGCCGTTGATAGGAAAGACGGCAGAAGCAGGACGGGGCAGGAGCTTCTGGACTTCGTGAACAAT